>JAJPJO010000167.1 GCA_021324135.1 Pseudomonadota bacterium | reverse complement strand
GCTTACCGAGAGCCGACCATCCCGGTCCATTGATACATGGTCCGAGGATGCTGAGCGAGCGCAAGTTTTTCAAACGCGCCAGTGCTTCTAATTGGCGCAGAGGTATGGTTTTCGAAGAGAACAAACGCAAAGTCTTCAATGCCTTTGCCTGCGTTATCGATTCAAAATCTTCCGGGGCAAGCCAGGCATAGTTAACGGCCAATTCGCTGACCTGTGATTGGGGCAAAGTTTTGAATGCACCGATCGGATAACGGTAGGGAGTCTTGCTTCCCGGTGCGAATAAATCAATTGGATCGTCGGCATTTTTTGCCAGCGAGCCGCCATCAGCAAGGATAAGCGACTGAAGCGATTTCTTGGACAGAAGAGCAGAGAAGCCGGCGGCGCAAATCGGCGTTCCGACGAGATTTACATTCACCGGCGCGGGAATTACATTCAATGATTGGCCTGTCAATCTCGAGCACTGATACAGACTGATGTTCTGGAGTGAATCGGCACCAGCCAAGACGTTGAGCGAATCATCGTGAATCCGGCCCATTTTTTCCAATCTCAGCTCTAGCAGATTGCAGCCCTTCAAGTATTGCATGCTGCGATCGGTTACAGTCAAGCATTCAACAAAAGAAAGACAGCGAAGATTTTTCATTTTCGCCAGGCTGGCCAACTTTTCTTCTTCCAGCCCGCTGAGCGCTTTCAAGAAGAGCGACGAAACCTTTGAGTTTTCCAGGTAGGTAAGGAAGTCTCCCTTCAGTTCGCGACAATAATGCAAGCCCAGGTAAGTGAGACTATTCATGTTTTTGAGAAACGCAAGTTCATTATCGCCAAGCGGGCATCCGCCTATAGTCAATGATACGATCGGAAACTTGCTCAATCTCGTGATACCGGATCTGGTGTAAGAGCCATCCTCTATCCTTACGCTCTTGAATGGTCCGCGAAATTTTGCCATCAGATCATCGTCGGGATCATGCAATGTAACCGTGCCGAACGGATCGGTCAGGAGTAGCGGGCTGCCGCGACTCGGACGTTTTTGCAATACCATGTTGTCCACAGGCTCAAAAAAGTTGTGAGCCTCGTCCGTTTCAATAAAATCGGGAATCCTGTTGTTTTGCCCCAGAGCAGGGGCGCTGGACTGAACCGCACTGTGATGCTGTTTCTTGATTCCGGAGACAAAGGCTAAAGATGTAATCAGGCTCACTAGCAGCAGGGCAAGCGGAACCATGACCCGCGGTTGCCAGCCGGGTGCAAGCGGAGAAATCTCAGATGAGCGACCGCTGAACTCCGTGCCCTGGCTGCCGGTCAGGGAAGACGTGGCCATAGGCATGAGTGTGCCCGGAGAGAGCGAGGCTGTTTTGAACTCATTGCCCTCTCTCATTCTCGTGGTCTGAACAGCGAACAGGTCGGCAGATTCTGCCGACTTTGATTGATCGAAGAGAGCATCAAAGGCGGTGGCAAGCTCAGTCATCGTCTGATAGCGATCGTTCTTATCCTTTGCCAGACAGCGAGCCGCTATCTCCTCAGCCAGATCAGGAAACTCCCTGCCCGTTGCCTCCGTCAGGCTTGGCGGCTTCTCATGGGCATGCAGGTTTAAAACGTCGAGGGAGGATTTGCCCAGGAAGGGAACTCGTCCTGTGAGACATTCAAACATGACGCAACCGACGCTATAGATTTCGGAGCGCTCATCATACGGCAAGCCCTGTGTTACATCAGGCGGCATGTATGCCGGAGTGCCGGCAAAAGTCCGCTCCCGAATAATAGTCGGCTCCATGGAGATATCTTTCGGCACGGCCACGCCAAAATCAATCACGAAAACGTTTTTCGCCCCGGCTTCGGAGTCATGGCCGGACGGATCGCTTATGAGAATATTAGCCGATGTTATATCGCGGTGGAAAATTCCTTTTGAGTGCGCGTAGCTGAGCGCGTCGCAGACCTGGCGCAAAACTCGCGCCGTGACGGGCACGCTCAATGAGCCGCTTGAGCCAATCAACTTGCCCAGGCTCATCCCCTGCACATAATCCAGCACCATATACGGCACTACACCGCCAATGATACCAAAATCGTAGACCCTCAGAATGTTGGCATGCTGCAAGGAAGTAGTCGACTTGGCCTCTTTTTGAAAGCCTACAAGCTGCTCGGGTGAGAGCGAACGCAAAATTTTGAGCGCCACTTCTTTGTCGAGCAGCTTGTCTCGGCAGCGGTAAATCAAGCCGGCGCTGCCCTCGCCTATCTTTTCCAGTGGTTCGAAACGATCGTAGGGAAACTCCTGCGGCAAATCGCTGAAGTCCGGCGGCTTTTGCATTGGCGCACCAGCTTTGTCGCTTCCAGCAGCTGCGATTTGCAAGAAAATGTCTTCCAGCGCCTGAATGCTGGCGAGCGCCTCAGATCCAGTTGCTTCTTTGCCTGAGGAAACATTGGGATTCGGCTGCCTTCCTGAATCCTTCTGTTGATTGATGGCTGCCTGGCTCGAGTCAGGCAAGCTGCCCGGCCCAGGCGTGCGCGGACGCGGCACCGGGCACTGACAGTGGTGGCTGCTGAAAATCCATTGCGTGAGCGTGCCTGACTTGCTTTGTTTGATTTGCAAGCCGCAAGCCTCGCAAATCTCGGCAGCAGCCGCCTCCTCTTGAGCCGGTTTCAATTCATCGCAAGAGCAAATCAGTATCCACTGCGTAAAACTGGCTTGACTAGCGGATTTACTCTTACCGCATTTCGGACACTGTTCCATTCAAATTTTGGCAATTCCACGGAGCGATGAAGTGACAGTCTCGGTCTCTGCCATCATATACCCCTATCAATGCCCTTTGCCAACTTGATGCCTGAAAGCTGCAGCATCTGCTTCAAGAGAGATTCGCCGGCCGCCGGCATATTACCACGGTCGAGCACGACCACTGAAGGCTCGGCAACAGAAAGGGTTTTGCTCATCGCCGAGTTGATCCAATTGGCCACGTAGCCAGCCAATTCCGACTTGAGTTGTCCTTCTTCAAAGACGAGGTGTTCGCCGTCGGCCACGATGGCAAGCTGCTTGTGAGTGCTACCGAGAACATTGAACAGCTCGGCTGCCCCAACCGGTTTGGACAATCTATCATTGAGGCCTTGCACGACGAGCACAGGCAGATTGCCGATGCGCTCCGCGCTCTTCGGGGTGCTCTTCATAAGCCGGTAATAGGAATAAGCTTCCGGTATCGAAACATTGGTTCTGTAGGTCCGATCCTCGAGCCATTGTTTCTGCAGTTTCTCACTCGTCGAAGCTTGCATGGCTACCGAGCGGGCCGCAAAACCGGGCTCGCCGAAAATGCGATCGAGAAGACCTTTTGCCGTTATGCGCTTGATCTTATATACCTGCCAGGCGGGAGCCGAGCAGATCACACCATCCACCAGCTCCGGATTTTCCGATGCCAGTCTTATGGCAATTGCTCCGCCCATCGATTCGCCCACCAGAAAAATCTTGCGATGCGAGTCCTGCTTTCGGATCGTCTTGAGCAGCCGACGAACATCCGAGACAGTGCCTTCAAAGTCGATCTTCTTGTTCCCGGGCTGAGTGCGTGATGGACCGAATCCGCGAACATCGAGGGCAGCAACATCAAAGCCCATCCCGGACATTTTTGAGCCAAAATCGGCGTATTCTCTGGATGAAAGACCGAATGCATGGAGGCAGACCAGGTAAGCCTTGCTTGGGACCGGGCTCACCCATTCCATCATTTTGATCTTGCGACCCTTCTCAGCCTCTTTTGCCGTCGTGTCGCCATCAAGCGTTTGGGTAAAATCGCGGTAGACAGGAACTTGCCGCAGGGCGGTAGCGTTGCCTTCATCGGAATACACAGGCAGTGCCGATGCTTTGTCCATACCGCCGATTGCCAGGCTCAACAAAAGCGAGACGACGGCTGTACCTTTGTGCAGCAATTTGTGTTTATGAGAGATTGTGCGACCAATCTTAATCGGTCGGGTTTTATTAATTGGAGGCATCGTGTCAAGGTTAGAACGTTGCTGCGTGCTGGAGGTTATAGCACATGACAGCCTGGCGGCTTCTTAAATTGCTCTCTTATTGTCATCCACCAACCTTCGATTTTCAGAATCCGTAACCGCCGCCATTTTTGCCATGTGCCTTTGCCCGGCATATCGAAAATATGCCCGGTTCATGCGGGTTTTAATCAAGGGCAGGCAAAATTATTTTTACCTGATCTTAAAGCAAACCAAGCAGCAATGCGGCTTTTGTTTAAGAGGCAAGTCTCGGGTCTCCGTCCGGCCGATGTTAGTATCACCTACAAAGCTGATCCAATCAAAGTTTTGGCCATTTGACCGGACGAACTCATACAGCAGCAAGACGTTGTGATACCGCCTGAGGTTCCATTGCCGCGGGTTGAGGCGCTCGCGACCATTCTTTCTGGAAGTGGGCGCTGGCCGCCTTTCTGGTCCAGAAGTCATGATCGCTCAACAACATCCGCCGCACGTCTCTGGGCAAATAATCCAGTCTGGCGACCAGGATTCTTACATAAGGGTCTTTGTCTTTGGCAAGGCGCATGAGCGCCCGGAAAGGCGCAAAGGGATTGCGCGCCACCCACTCGCGTACACGAACGTCCGAGTCGTAAGCCAGTTTGACCAGAGTGCACGGACCGGCACTCGGGTTAGCCGCCACTCTCATTCTGATGCCGGCGTTCGAATCATTGGCCAACTGATTGAGGATATCCGGCGGCGTTTCGGTTTGGCCGGCCATGACCATTTTGGCGTACTGATTGTTTTCCCGGATCAATTTGCCCAAGGTCATTCTGGAAACGCGAGCCAGATTCAACCTGGTACCGGGTTTGATACCATGAACATAAGTCGTTTTGTCTGAGGACAACTGCCGCATTGCCGCAGGGGGGCTTGATGGATTGCTGGCCACTGACTGGCGCACAAGCTCGCACTCGTCCCTGGACAGAGCCAGGAGAACCTCAGGAATGGTTCGCTCATTGCGAGCCAACCAGCGTCTCACCGCTCCATTTTCATCGCGCGCCAGCCGCCACATCAGACTTTCGCTGCAGTCGCTGGAGCGAGCAATAACGATGCGAATCTCGCTGCTTGGATCATAGGCGAAGAGTTCGAGCACTGCAGCCGATCGATTGGCGTTGGTTACCGCCAGATAGCGCACAAAAAGATCCGGATCAGAGGCGAGCATGCGCAAAGCCCGATCGTCAACCCGCGGATGCGCGGCCACCTGCCGCCGAATATGAAGGTTCTCGTCCCGGCATAAACGCAACAGCACTTCTGCAGGTGCTTTTGAATTGTAAGTGGTCGACTGACGCACAGCGAGCTCTGCATCCTGAGCCAGGTTCATAAGCACCATCGCCGGGGTGAACGGATTGCCGGCCACACAACGTCGAACCGGCATCTCCTCGGCAGAAGACAGAGTCTCAAGCGTGGCAAGCGGCGTGCGCAAATTGGCGGCGACGGCCATGCGCACGGGCACGGACCGATCGAAAGCAAGGCGGGCCAAAATCAGCCGAGAGGAAGCAGAGTTAGCAGCCAGGTTTTCCTTGACACCGACATCAGTATCGTTGCTGAGCCGCTCGAGAATTTGCTCAGGAGCAAAAGGATTGCCGGCAACCGCTCTGCGAATCACGCTTGACTGATCGGCACTGAGCACCGCCAGAACTTTGGCAGGGCATGACGGCGATCGGGCGGCGTTTTCTTTCTCGGAAATTGAAGCTTGCTCAGTCAGGTAATACAGCCATTCCTTTGGAATGCCAATCTCCATCTCGCAGGTCTTCGCCATCGAAGCGCTGATCGCTTCCTCACCGATCGTTGCAGGGGAAGCTGGTCGCTCGCGGTGGAGCGAGGGTCGTCCGACACGAGATGGTGCGATCGGGGCGTTATTTTCAGCTGCAACGCCAGGCAGAGTTCGGACGCTGGCTGCCGGTTCGGCTGCTGCTGAACCATATTTAGTATCAGACGGACCAACAGTCTTTTTGGTCGCTGGCGCGCCGGCCACCTCCGCGTCAAAAAAGCCGCGAATGGCCTTAACTATATTGGCTTTAGCCCTGACGACCGCCATCTTACACTACCTTCCTAAAGTGCTCGCAGCGACGTGCTTTTGATTGATTAATCCGCTTGTCAAGAGCATTGTCTGTTAAAAAGGTGCCTTAGTCTATTGAAAATAATTTCAAGTAAGGCAAAATCGGCATTGTCTGTCAAGGCGCGTGTCCGTGAAGCCTTGCTCAGCAATAGTTTGCAGAATCAAACTGGAGCATGCGGGAAATACCATGTAGAGCCGCGTCAAGCCTTCGCAGTGGGAAAGTTCCCATTGAGGCCGCTTGGCCCGGCTCGAACAGCCTCGGTCCGGGCGCGACCTGTTTACCTGCCGGCGACTCGTTCTACCTTCAGGCGATCAGGACGCGATCGGCACTGCACCGTATGTAATACCGTGTTCAATATATACTTTCAATAGGGTTATGATCTCGCCCCAACCCACGGAGCAGCCGGCAAAGCCACTCAAGTCGGGTCCCATTGCCTGCGAGTTATAGCCGGAATCGGTGAGCTCCAGAACGGTCCCTTCACCCAGTCTGTGAAGTGTAAAGGTCACGGTCGTCGGGTTGAACTCCCGGTGCCAGGTAAAGGAGAACTTTTCGTTTGGCACAACCTCTAATATGGTGCCGCCATCTTCAAAATCCATATGATTAAGTGCCCAGTTTCTCCAGACGAAGTCGATGTTTCCACCGGCTCTGAGATCGATCTTGCACTCGGTTGTGAACCAACCGTTCCAGCCTTCCTCAGTGGTGAGCATTGCATATACCGTCTCTACCGGAGCATTTATAAAAGTGCTCCATGATATGGGCGGCAATGCTACCTCAACTGGAACTGCAACTGCTGTACTCATTATTTGGATACCTCGCCATTGAGCAGGGCATGAGTATAGTCCTGTTTTCGAATTTTGTACAAACAAATTTTTTGCATGTGTAACACTGTCGAAATCACAGTGTGACGGACATGTGATGAAGTTGTGATGAACTTGTGATGAGAAATTGGCCGGTTGCAACCAGGACGTATTCTCGCTCCCTGTCAGTGATCAAAATGCATCGGCCGGGTATTTAAATGAAGAGGGAAAATATGCCGGACAAGTAACTCAACCATGTCAAAAACGCATCTTCTCTTTCCCACCATCCTCCTCGCTCTTACCATAGCCTTCTGCCAAACTTGCCCGATCGGGCCCGTCCTGGCCGTGCAGGAGAATGAAGCCTTAAGTGATGCCGAAGCGATTCATTTGCTCAATCGGGCTACCTTCGGACCGCGGCCGGGCGATCTGAGCAGGCTGAAGAAATGGGGCGCCAGGGACTTTATCGAAGAACAACTGCACCCCGAGCAAATTCAAGAAAGCAAAAATGTAATCGCCCTCTTATCTGAATCGGAGATAAGGCGGGAAAGCAATGAAGATTTATTGCGATTGTTTCAATCGTTTCAAGCCGAGCGCGCCAGGTTGAACGAACGGCGCCAGAGCCAGGCGTCCGGCAAAATCACCGCCGGCGCGCCGCCTGAGGAAATGACTGCCGGCGGCGACCGGAGCGGGGCGAAGGCCGCCACCACTGGTGGTGCTGAGCGTGGAAGCATCCCCGAGGTCGTAACCACCGGCGGTGCCGGCGATCAAGGCAAGCCGCCGAGCCAGGCGCCGCCAGCGACCGGGGCGTCGTCCACACCGGTCTCGGATTTATTCAGAAATACTCAGCGCCGCTTCATCCTCTCAAAATTGATGCGCGACGTGGACAGTCCTCGGCAGCTCGAGGCGGTCATGACCGAGTTTTGGTTCAACCACTTCAATGTTTGGATTGGAAAGGAATATGACGGCATACTCGTGGGTCCCTATGTAGAGGAAGCGATCAGACCGCACGTTCTGGGCAAGTTTCGCGATCTGCTCCGGGCTACCTGCTACCACCCGGCCATGCTCTTCTACCTCGACAATTCTCAGAATCGCGCCTCACCAGGCAACGTCAATGAGAACTATGCCCGCGAGCTCATGGAGTTGCACACCCTTGGAGTGGACGGCGGCTACACTCAAAAGGACGTGATCGAACTTGCCCGCGTGCTCACCGGCTTGACCATCGCCACGCACATGCGAACCAGAGGACTTGCCACCTCGAAGGGTCTGGATCGAATTGGACGTTACGGCGCCTATTTCAACAAGAAACAGCATGACTTCGGCGATAAGCTCCTCTTAGGGCATAAAATTACCGGCTCAGGTCAAGCAGAGATCGAGCAAGCTCTCGATATACTTTCGCGACACCCCTCGACTGCGCACCACATCTGCTACCAGCTTGCTCAATACTTCATTTGCGATCGCCCGCCGGCCGCGCTTGTCGATCGACTGAGCAAAACCTTTCTGTCGAGCGACGGCGATATCAGGGCAGTGGTAAGGGAGTTGCTGAACAGTAAAGAATTTTGGCAGCCTCAAAATATGAGGGCAAAATACAAATCGCCTCTCCGCTATGCCGTTTCGTCATTGAGAGTGGTGGACGCTAACCTCGAGGATTGCGATCGGCTGAGCTCGTTTTTAAACTCGCAGGGCGAACGTGTATATGGCTGCCTCACCCCTGACGGTTATAAGAATACAAAAGATGCCTGGCTGGACGAAGACGCTTTGCTGCGCCGCATCGATTTTGCCTGCCAGATTGGCTCCGGTCGTTTCAAAGGCGTGAGCATGAAGCCCCCCGATTACAGACAGATCATCGCCACCATGGGTGATACCAGCTTCTCGCAGCATACTCTTGCCACAGTGGAAAGCGCGCCGGCCAAACTAAGGGCCGGCGCCCTCCTCGGCAGTCCCGACTTTATGCATTACTGAACGGCCGATGCGCCGCAGCGGATGAGGACAGAATGAACAGACGAGAATTTATAAAACTGGCGGGCATTTCCTCTTTGTCCCTGATGATTCCCGGCTTGCGATGCCTGGCGCTCGACAGCACCCAGAAGCAAACCGATCGGCGCCTCATAGTCATACTGCTTCGCGGTGCCGTGGACGGTTTGAGCATTGTCGCGCCTTATGCCGATTCTCTATATTATGACCTCAGGCCGCAAATAGCCGTGGCACCACCAGGAAGCGAAGGCGGTCTGATCAAACTGGACAACCACTTCGGCTTGCATCCCGCCCTCGAGCCTTTGCTGCCCGTTTGGCAGGAGAAGAAGCTGGCGTTCTTCCATGCCAGCGGATCGCCCGATCCGACGCGCTCTCACTTTCAGGCGCAGGACTACATGGAGACCGGCATGCCCGGTAAGCGAGCATTGACCACAGGCTGGCTCAATCGCGTCGTCAGTCACTTGGCTCTAAAGGATGCGCCGATAAAGGCACTGAACATCGGTCCGGTTCTGCCCCGCATCTTTTCCGGACCGGCTCAGATCGCCACGATTACCAGTCGGGTCGAGCCGGTCAAATCGAGCCTCGATAATCCCGCCATCCAGAGCTTGTTCCACGATCTCTACTCCAACCAGCAGGATGAGCTGTGTCGCGCTTTCCAGGAAGGGCTGACGGCGCGCAACGAGATCAATAAGGATCTGAAAGCAGCCGACTCCGACAAGGAGCAATTGTCCGCTAATCACGGCGCCCCGCTTTTGCGCTCAAACGACCCCTGGGGAAGACAACTGGCAAAACTTTTGCGCAGAGCACCATTCATTCGCGTCGTCTTCCTTGATTTCGGCGGCTGGGATACGCATGTCGCTCAGGGCGCAGGCAGAGGAAATCTGGCCAGGCGGCTGGCTCCATTGGGCGGCGGTCTGGCCGATTTGATCAACGGCCTCGGTCCGCTCTTTCACGACACGACGATCGTGGTGATGTCTGAATTCGGCAGGACGGTCAAACAAAACGTCAACAATGGCACGGATCACGGTCACGGCAACGTCATCTGGTTGATGGGCGGCACCATACCCGGTGGCAAGGTGTACGGCCGCTGGAGTGGTCTGGCCGCCAATGCCCTTTACGAACAAAGAGACCTGCCGATAACGACCGACTTCCGATCGATTTTGAGTGCCGTCTTGAGCGAGCAAGTAGGCATTGCCAAAAAAGATCTGGGCGAGATATTTCCTAATTTCCAGGGCAAAGGTAATCCATTTATTCAGGCATGATATCGCCCTGGCATGAGGGCGATCCGGACGACCGCAGGTTCCCCATTTCTGCTCCGGCTCACTTAAGGGGCCGGGCCGCCTTGATTGCCCTCGAGCAAAAACTGCTCGAAATCAGCCCGCACGTCTTTGCCTTTGTATTTGTCGACGACATCCATGGGTCCTATGCGTCGATCGTAGGCGACATTCTCCTGCAGTTTTTTAGCAGAACCGTCGGCGTTGTAGATCTTCATGGACATTGATGTTTCCACATTGCCGTCGCTGATCGGTTTGTACCTCGTCAGAGACTCGAGGGAATACGATTCCATAATCACGTTCGTTTCCTTGGCGACATTCACCACGGTAAAGACTTCCTTCAAAGTCAACTGATCGGCGCTGACCTGTAATGGCTCCTGCAAGCGCACAAGCGCGATCGATCTGTAACTGCCTCGATCGGAAACCCCGGCCGAGGCCAGATTACAGTGCCAGATGTTGCCCGCTTTGTCTTTTTGAACGCCGAAATCGGCTGTCTGCCTCGATGTGAATCTATGCTTTTGCCGGTCGCTCTGCCGTGATTCATAGTCATAAGAAAAAACAGTCGTCTCTTGTTCGCGTTGCCACTTGCCTGCCAGCCACTTCGGTATCTGATACCATATAAGGTGCTGATTCTGCTGCAACAATCGCTCATCGAAGATGGAGCCGGGCTGCAATTTATCGGGTATGGCGGTGAGATTGATTGAGTGCTTCACGCCCAGCTTGAGCACGGTCCTTCCTTCGGCGGTCTGCACACTGCCATCGCCGCCGTCTTCATCCTCTTGCCAGTCGCTGCGCTTCGCTTCACTGGCAGCGCACAAGAGCAGAAACACGCAAAGCTGTATGAGCACTAAAGCGCTTACTCGTCCTTTTATAGCGTGTGGCAAATTTCTCTCGCTTACTGTTGCTTGACCACGACCTGGCGTTCGATAAATTCAAGCGTCAACGCCCAGGCATCATCAGCCGCCTCTTTATCATAATTCTCTCTCTGATCGTTGAAAAATGCATGCGGTGCGTTCGGATAGACCTTAACGACAAGATCGGGGCTGCATTTCTTCAGGGTCTCGTGGAACAAGTCCACGTCTTCCTGGGGGATGAGCGGATCGACGCCGGAAAAAAGACCGAGCACCGGGCAGACGTTTCCTCTCAAATACTCAATCGGATGCCTTGGTTTGTTTGCGCTCAGCTGGGGATAGCGTATGCGCCCGTAATAATCGATAACGAAGGCGATGTGCGGTAAGGAGCAAGCAAACATGAAGGCGATGGCGCCGCCCATGCAATAACCGATCGCTCCTATCGTCTCGGCAATGACATCGTCTCTGCTGGCTGCAAAAGCATGCAATCGTCTCAAATCACTGATCAACTCTTCATCGGGAATATTTGCCCAGACAGCCCGCATGGCATCGAGATCATTTCTATCCTCGGGCAGACCGTCTCGGCCGAAAAAAAGATCGGGAGCGAAGACGCGCAGACCCTGAGCGGCAAAACGGCGGCTTACATCTCTTATGTGATCGTTCAGCCCGAATATTTCATGCACCAGGATCAGTCCGGGATGACTGCCCTCCTCAGGGCCGACGACAAATACCGGCAACTTCCTGCCGCCGCCTGCAAAGGGCAGCTCCTCTTCCTTCAGGACAAACGACTTTTCGCTCACCACCGATATCCCTCATTGATCGACGAGATTGTAGTAGTTTTGAATTCAAACAACAAGAATGGCAATCGAAAGAATTCTAAATCGCCTCGCCCAGGGCATGCTGCGACTGCTCGTCTGCATGATAGCTGCTGCGCACGAGCGGTCCGGAGAAGACGTTTTGAAAGCCCATCTTCATGCCTTCCTGATGAAAGAAGCGAAACTCGTCGGGCGTCACCCAGCGATCGACAGGCAGATGATTCAGGGTCGGTTGCATGTATTGACCGATGGTCACCAGGTCCAGATCGACCTTTCGCCATTCCCTCATCACATCCAGGACTTCGTCATTCGATTCGCCCAGCCCGACCATGATACCGGATTTGGTGAGCATCCCCTGCTCCTTTGCCCGCTTCAAAAGCTCGATGCTGCGCGCGAATTTGCCTTGAGGTCGAACCTTCAAATAAAGACGCGGCACCGTTTCGGTGTTGTGGTTCAGGACATCCGGACGGGCGTCGATTACCGCTTGCAATGCCTCCCAGTTCCCGCAGAAGTCGGGGATGAGCACTTCGATTTTTGTGTCCGGGTTCCGTCTTCTCACCTGTTTGATGGTTTCCACCCAGACGGATGCGCCCCCGTCTTTGAGCTCGTCGCGATTAACCGATGTGATCACCGCATACTTTAAATTCAACAGTTGCACCGCTTCGGCAACCCGCCTCGGTTCATCCAGATCCAGCTCGGTGGGCTTGCCGGTGATGACGTTGCAAAAGCCGCAGCTGCGCGTGCATATGTTGCCGAGAATCATAAAGGTAGCCGTCGAGCGCGACCAGCATTCGCCGCGGTTAGGACAGGCTGCCGATTCACAAACCGTGTGCAGCTCGTGCTCCTCGATCAGCATCTTGACGTTACGATAAGTTGCGCTGGAGGGCAGCCTCACTTTGAGCCAATCGGGCTTGGTGCGCCCCACTGATTTCATCCCACGCGCAGGCTCTTGCGCAGTCGAGTTATCATTGCCAGCATATTTATGATTCATTCAGCTTTCTGCTCGCACAATACGTTTTAGCGTTTTTTTCATACCTTATTTGTAGGCCCTGGCCTCAGCTGTGTGACATACTTTCATGGTGTACTGAAGCTCGTCAAGTAAACGGCGCTTAGACAGTTTATACCGCTTGACGATTGCAATTCGCGTCTGTGGTCGAGACTGCAAAGTCTCCATTTAGGTAAGAGAAGATGCCGAGAAAAACGCTCGAGATCCACCAGAAGATCGAATACCTCTCTATTCTCGATGAGAATGCCAATCTCGACAAGAAATTGGAACCTGAGATACCAGCCGAGACATTGAAGACGATGTATCGCTACATGCTCATGGGCAGGCGCACCGATGAGCGCATGCTGAAGATGCAGCGTCAAGGTCGCCTGGGCACATTCCCGCAATCGGCCGGGCATGAGGCTATATCGATGGGCTCGATCGTCAACATCAATCGCGACGATTGGCATGTGCCGGCTTATCGCGAGCTTGCCGGCATGCTCTATAGAGGATGGCCGATTGAAAATATTATTTTGTTCTGGAACGGCTTTGAGGAAGGCACGCGGCCGCCCGAGGGCGTCAATGATCTTCCCGTCTGCGTTCCCATAGCCAGCCAATTGCCGCACGCCGCCGGCATCGGCATGGCCATGAACATCCGCGGCGACAAGAAAGTGGTGCTTACCTATTTCGGCGACGGCGCCGCGTCCGAGGGCGATTGTCATGAGGCGCTCAACTTCGCATCGGTGTTCAAGGCGCCGGTAGTCTTCATCTGTCTGAACAATCAATATGCCATTTCGGTGCCGCTCACCCGGCAGATGAATTGCGAAACCGTGGCCCAGAGGGCGATCGCTTACGGCATCCCCGGCATAAGAGTGGATGGCAACGACGTCCTCGCCGTTTATGCGGCCACTAAAGAGGCAGTAGCCCGAGCCAGGGCCGGCGAGGGTCCGACTCTCATTGAAGGTCTCACCTATCGGGTGACGCCGCACACTACCGCCGACGATCCGAAGCGCTACAGAAGCGACGCCGAGTGCGATGAATGGATGAAGAAAGAGCCCTTGATCAGATTCAGCAAGTATCTGCAGGCCAAGGGCGTTTTGACCGCCAAGCAACTCGACGAGATCGAGGCGGAAGTCGACGCCAAAGTCAAAGCCGCAGTAGAGAAGGCTGAGGCCATGTCGAAGAGCGACGAGCTGATGAATCCGTTTAACATCATCGATTATGTCTATGCCGATATTCCGCAGTATTTGCAAGAACAGCGAGACGAGCTCGATGCCTATGTGAAAAGAGAAAACAACCGCAAGGGCAAGAAGAGCACGCGCACCGAAACCGGTGCGCTGTCTTAGGGCGATCGTTTAAATGAAACCATGAATGCTTTTGGAGGCAAAACAAAATGGCTGAAATAAACATGGCTAAGGCGATCAATCTCGCTCTTCATGAAGCGATGGAACGCGACGATCGCGTCGTGGTCATGGGCGAGGATGTCGGTCCGGATGAAGGCGTCTTCCGGATCACCGAAGGTCTCTTCTCGAAGTTCGGCGACAAGCGCGTTATTGATACTCCCCTGGCGGAAGCGGCGATTGTCGGCACGGCCATCGGAATGTCGATATACGGATTGAAGCCGGTTTGCGAAATGCAGTTTACCGGCTTCGATTATTATGCCTTCCATCAGGTCGAATGCCATCTCTCCCGCTTTCGCAACCGCACGCGCGGCAGAATCCATCTGCCTTTCGTCATGCGCGCTCCTTACGGCGGGGGCATCCGCGCCCTCGAGCATCACTCCGAAAGTCGCGAAGCCTATTACGTGCATACTCCCGGGCTGAAGGTGGTTATCCCGTCCGGACCGCGCAATGCCAGAGCTCTGTTGCACAGCGCTATTCAAGATCCGGATCCGGTCATTTATCTGGAGCCCAAGGCCTGCTACCGCCTCTTCCGCGAAGAGGTGCCCGAAAAGATGGAAACGCTGCCCATCGGTCAGGCACAAGTGGTGAAAAGCGGAGACGATATAACGATCGTCTCATATGGCGCCAGTCTGCGTGCCGTTCTTGAGGCAGCCGAGAGCCTGGAAGAGGATGACGCCGTGTCGTGCGAGATTGTCGATTTGCTGTCGGTCAATCCGATGGATCATAAGACGGTGATCAAATCGGTCATGAAGACAGGCCGCTGCGTCGTCGTTCATGAAGGTCAGCGCAATTGCGGGATCGGCGCTGAATTGATTGCCCGCATCAACGAGCATGCCTTGCTCTATCTCGAGGCTCCCATTAAGCGTGTTACCGGTTATGACGCTCCGATTCCTTATTTCTCGAAAGAGCGATACTTCTTGCCTGATGCCGAAAGAGTCGTACATGCCTGCAAGGAGACGCTCAACTTCTGAGGCACGGCTGTGGTACTGAATGCGACACCATTCATCTGGTTACAACACGACGCATGGAGAAAGTTGGAGAATGACGACAGTTGAGTTCAAGCTACCCGACCTGGGTGAAGGCATTCATGAAGCCGAGATCGTCAGCATAAAAGTCAAGGAAGGCGACCAGGTTAAGGAAGACGATACGCTCTTCGAGGTGGAAACCGACAAAGCCATGGTCGAGATTCCCTCTCCCTACAGCGGCACGGTGAGCAGGATATTCGTCAGCGAGGGCGAAACCGTAAAAGTCGGCATGACCTTGATCGCCTTCAATCTATCAGGCGAAGTCAAAAAGCCCGCAGCCGGCAGCGAGAAGAAGCAGGCCGGCGCTAAGGCGGCAGCCGAGGTCGGCGGCAAGTCGACAGGCAAGACTGAAAAGGCGGTTATGGAGGTAGAGCGCGTAGAAGCTCATGGACCAGGCCACGCTCTGCGCACGGGCGGCAATGGCAAACCGCAACACGATCCGGGCAAACCGGTGCCGGCAGCGCCGGCGGTTCGCCGCCTCGCTCGAGAGCTGGGCGTCGATCTGTACTCGGTGGCCGGATCCGGTTCGGGCGGGCGGGTGCTTAAGGAGGATGTGCGAGCCTATGCCGCCGGCACGCTCGAAAATAGAATCAGTGGCGCCAAGGGCAATTCCAGCACGACAACCGCCGAGCAGCCGCTTTCCTTGCACGACAAGTACGGCGGCAAAGGCGAAGGCGGCACTAAACTCGATACCACGCCGCTGACGGCGCAGGCTGTCGAGCTGCCCGATTTTGAGCGCTTCGGCAAAATCGAGCGCGTGCCCCTGCGTTCGATCAGGCGCAAGATCGCTCAGAACATGGCCCTGTCCTGGAGTCACATCCCGCATGTTACCCAGTTCGACGAGGCGGATGTTACCGAACTGGCCCGCCTGATCGCCAAAAACGAAGAGAAGAGCAAGAGCCAGCCGGGACCCCGCATAACTTTGAGCGTCTTCACCATCAAAGCGGTGGTCAGCGCCTTGAAGAAATACTTGCAGTTCAACTCCAGCCTGGATGAAGGCACCGGTGAAATCATCTTCAAGCATTACTTCAACCTCGGCATCGCCGTAGCGACCGAGCGGGGATTGATCGTTCCGGTGATTCGCAACGCCGATCAAAAGTCGCTGGTCGAGATCGCCAATGAGCTGAAAGAGATCGCCGAGAAGACCAGAGCCGGCAAAATTGAGTTGGATCGCCTGCAAGGCAGCACTTTCACGATCACCAATATTGGTGCCATCGGTGGTACCAGTATGGTGCCGATGGTAAACTACCCGGAGGCAGCCATTTTAGGCATGGCACGCGCCGCTGAAAAGCCGATCGTGCGCGACGGCAAGATCGAGCCGGCGGTGGTTCTGCCCCTGGCTCTATCATTCGATCATCGGCTGGCCGACGGAGCCGAGGCTGCTTATTTCCTCAGGCATATAATCGATCTTCTGGAAAATCCGCTGCGTTTAATCGTCGACTAGGGCGATGGCCGGAGCAAACTTATAAGATGGAGGGAATCAAATGGTCGTAGGCGAAATGGTTGAGCAGGTCGACCTGGTCGTCGTGGGCGGCGGCCCCGGTGGCTACACCGCCGCTCTGCGAGCAGCCGAGCTGGGCATTAAAACCATGATCGTCGACATGCAGCCCAAACCAGGCGGAGTTTGCCTGCACATGGGATGCATCCCGTCGAAGGCGCTCTTGCATGCCGCCGAGGTGATCAACGTTTCGCGCCATGCAGCCGAGATTGGCATCGAATTCGCCAGTCCGAAAATCGACGTCGATCGATTGCGCGGCTGGAAAGAATCGGTGGTGGACAAACTGGCTCAAGGCATCAGCGGCATGCTCAAAAGCGCAAAAGTGGAGCGCCTGGTCGGTCGCGCCATCCTGCAAGACTCACGCAGCCTGCGCGTGGATCGCGAAGGCGAGAGTGCCGTGCGCGTAAAATTCAAGCACTGCATCCTGGCCACCGGATCGAGACCGACGCGCCTGCCCAAGCTGTTCAAAAATGAAAAGGACATGGACAGCCCATTGATTCTCGATTCGACAAGCGCCCTGAAATTGAGCGATGTTCCCAAACAGCTCCTGGTGCTGGGCGGCGGTTACATCGGTCTGGAGATGGGCACGGTTTATGCCGCTCTGGGCAGCGAGGTGAGCGTAGTCGAGATGACGGACGGCTTACTTCCCGGAGTCGATCGAGATCTGGTCCGCCCACTGGCCACGAGGCTTTCAGAAGAGTTCAAACAGATCCTGCTCAGCACCACGGTTAATACCATTGAAGTGCAGAAAGGAAAAGTGCTCGTCCACATGCAAGGCAAAGATGCACCGGAGCGACTCGAATTCGACAAAGTGCTCATCGCCGTCGGCCGCCGTCCCAACAGTGAAGATTTAGGTCTGGAAAACACCGAGGTTGAAGTCGACAAGCAAGGTTTCATCAAAGTAGATGAGAGCTTGCGCACAACCGACAAACGCATATTCGCCATCGGCGATATATCCGGGCAGCCGATGCTGGCTCACCGCGCCATCAGGCAGGCGTATGTCGCCGCCGAGGCAATCGCGGGCAAGCCTTCTGTTTATGACAATCGTGCTGTTCCTGCCGTGGTCTTCACCGAACCGGAAATTGCCTGGTGCGGGCTTACCGACATCGAGGCCAAAGAACAGGGCATAAAGGTCGGCTCGGCCAAGTTCCCCTGGTCAGCCTCCGGAAGAGCGATGACCATCAATGATCCTGCCGGCATGACCAAAGTCCTGTACTGCCCCGAAACAACCCGCGTGCTTGGTGTGGGAATCGTCGGAGCGAGGGCGGGTGATTTGATTGCCGAGGCGGTCCTGGCCATGGAGATGGGCGCCGTGCTGGAAGATCTGGCGGTCAGCATTCATCCCCATCCGACTCTTTCTGAAACCATAAATGAGGCCTCACTGGCGGCACTGGCCAGGATCGAGCGCCAGAAAGGACAGGAGCTGGAGAAGCAGGCTACAAGCCGTTAAGGGAAGCAGATGGCCGGTTTTAATGGGCTCAACCGCTTTGCCTCTGCGAGAATTAACCTGATTATCAGTCAGCGCTCATATGATCTGATGCATTGGGTAAATTACAAAGTAAGAAAATATCCCTGCTCGGGGGATATTAGCGTAGTAGCCAAGCTTCGAGCCAGGCTACGACGTCAGGGCTGAAAGGTCGGTGGCTGCGATGGGCGGGTGAAAACGCCGGAGACTGCCGAGCCTGCTCAAGGCTCAGAGGCTCGATGTGCAATGCGGCAAACCCTCAGGCGAGCCCGGAGGCGCTGAGGGTGATTCAAAGAATGGGGAGTCGACATGCCAGAACCAGGCGAAAATAAAGAACAAAATCTCAATTCGGCGCTCGATTTGTGGCAGGAAGCCGTTGAAAAGGCGGGAGTAGACCTGGAGCGCATCGTAAACAGCTCAATTGAACAACTGACACGCTACAGCGAAGAGCTCGAGCGATCGCTGGCTCAACAACTGAAGAAAATCGCCGAGCAGGCTGAGACGACCGTGTCCAACAATGTCGAGGAACTGAACGCCAGAAAGGACGATCTCAACGAGAAGCTGGCTGAATTTGAGCGCACCGAAATCGAGAAGATGGTCAAGAGTTCGCAGGAAGCGCGCGAGAAGATTTACCTCCAGGTTGATAAGACGAAGCAGGAGCTGCAGGCGAAATTGGCCGACACTCTCAAGAGCCTTTCGCAACTGTCGGAATCGCCGGCTAAGCGCTTTACCGCTCATGCCGAGAAAAACACCGATGCCCTCAATGAAGTGGCCGATAGCTCGAAGGAACGCGTGACGACGGAAAAAAGCAAATTCGAGACGCAGCTGCAAAATAAATCAAAGAAACTCGAGCAGCAGGTCGATGATGTCGTTAAGGACACCAGAGGCGAGATAGAGGTTCGGCTCTCACACTATGAAGAGGGTTTCGATCAGAAGATCGCTCAGGTGCTTTCCCAACTTGATGCCATGCTCGAGTCGACAACCGCGGCAGCCGATCAAGCCACCACTGACGGTCTGGCGGCTCTGACGCGCTGCGAGCATGAGAACGAGCAGCTTCTCGCCAATCAAGTCAATCAGTGGCAATCAAGCATGGACAACATGAAACGCGGCTTCCAGGAGGATCTGGAGAGCTCGCGCGAAGAGGCGCTCAGCTTGCATTCACGCCGGCTGACCTATCACAGCAATGAGGCGAAGTCTTCGATTCAACAAGTGGCCGGCGATGCGCTTGCCCGCATAAGCGGCACTCATCGCATGTACTACAGCTCCTTGAAGCGCCTGGAGCGGAAGTATGCCGAGGAAATCAACAAGATATTCAATCAGCTCGAGGCGATCATCGCTGAAGAACGAAGCTTCCGAGCCAATCCTGCCACTCAACCGACCGACGAGACCAAAGAGAAACTGCGCTCTCAATTGCAGATGAGAGGCAATGAAGTCGTCAAAACGTACAAACGGCAGGTCGAGCAACTGGAGCGCGACTTCGCCCGAGCCAGCTCCAGCTCTTACGAGCGCGTCGACAGCATCAGATTGCAGGCGGTCGAATCGCTCGAGAAGCAAGTGCGCATCATTCGCAGTGAGCTCGATCGCATCGAAAAATTATTCAAGCAGGAACTCTCGCAAGCCGCGGTCCAGGTTCCGGAAATTGAAGAGAGAGGCAGGGTGGCATCCATGTCGGTATCCGCTTACCTCTCGACCATGCTCACTCTCGATTCGGACTAATACATTTTTTCATGCAGCTATTTCTGAGAAGGAGAAACGGCATATGACAATGGCAGGCAAAAAACTGCAGATCATCTACGACACAGGCACTGAGTCGTTAGGCAACATCGAGAGCGATGCCATCGCCAAGTTGACCGGGCAAGCCAACAAGCACGGCTCGCAGCAGAAGAACAACAGCACCAATCATTCAGCCGTGATCGAGAGCAAGGCTCAAGAGATCGAAGGCGAACTGCATGGCACGATGGACAAGTCGATCAAGCGGCTCAGCAAGCTGATCGAGCAGGAATTGGAAAAATCAAGACAGCACACCGAATCGCTGGTCAGCGAGTTGAGGAGATTTTCCGAACATACTCAAGAGTCAATCGCTTCGATCAAAAACGGCATGGGCGAACGGCTTCACGATGTAGAGAAGGAAGTCACCTCCGAATTCGACAAACATTTCGAGCAGCGGGTAGCGGTGCTGGTCAGTGAGAATTTCGAGCGCGTCAAATCGCTCAGGCAGCATGGCAACACACTTACAAACGGTCTGCAGCAGAAGCTCGATCAAAATGTCTGGGAATCGAAAGGCAGCGAAAAGCAGATCATCTCGCAGCTGTACAAGAATTACATGCAGAAGGCAAGCGCCATCGAATCGCACTTCTCGCAAATCATGCAGAAGCTCTCGTCGGAATTTCAGTCACAATACAAGACGGCCGAAGACAATTCGCACAAAGCGCGCGGCAATGTGGGAGCGGCGATCGAAAAGGCTCTGGCCCAGATTGAAAAGGTGGGAGCCGATGGCGAGGGCGACATCAGTCAGTTCTTCGGACGAATAGTCAACGATCAGGAAGCAGAGCTTCAGGCAGAGCTGGAAAGGATCTCCAAGGATCTGAGCAACTTCAATCAAGGCGCCAGCATCAATCTGAAACAAAAGACCCAGGATTACAGCAGCAGTCTTCTTACTGCCTCCAGCTCCGCCCAAGACTCGCTGAAAAGCGCTTGCCAGGACATTATCGGCAAGGCGGACGTCATGCATACCGAGTGTATACAAGCGCTTGACGAGAAAGTGAAAGGCTCGAAACAGACCCGATCCGATCTCGAGACGACCAAGATGGAGACAATCAAAGAGATATGCGATGAGCTTGCCGAACTGCGCATGGCGTTTGAGAAAAATCTGGAAAAACTGACTACCGAAGCCGAATACAGCGTCAAAAAAATCGCTGATGAGGTGGAGAAGGAGATCAAGATGGCGCATTCGCGCTGCCTCAATAAACTTCAAGAGGATGGTCAGAGCGCTCAAACTGAGATCGAGACCGAGACCAAGCGTTTGCTTGATCTTATTGAAACTCACAAAAAAGCGGCGCTCAGTGATATCTCTGCTGCAGCAGGGGCAGATCAATAATTCGTTCGCACCAAAGAGTAAACCGGTTAAATCGAGCAACAAGAGAGAAGGCAACAGGAAAAAACTATGCACTCAATGCTTCGCCAAAGTCAAATCAGGATGCAGGACATAAAGCCCTATGTCCGGTCTTACAATCGCAACGATCCACTACAGCCGAAGGATTGGTCGAAAGAAGAAAGCGGCTTGTTTGATCCGGGCATTTTGATATTCCTGCTCGAGCCCGCCAAAAGACCACCTGGCATGTCGAGCTTTGCACGCGCTCAAGCTGCCGAGCAAAGCACTCCGCAAGATTCTTTTCGCGTCAAAGATTTGTGCGTAGTGGTCGACCGGGTCGAAGGCAAGCCCTGGGTGCTGGCAATCGGGCCAAGTGCCTATGAGCTGCGCTTTCTCGATGCGCTCTTCTTCGAGCGCGGTCAGCGGTCTATTCTTGATGGCGTCGACTTCCACTACCTGGCGGCCAAAACCAGGCAACCTCTGGATGGTGAAAAACTGAAGGGCTTGCGCGAGCTCAGTTCGATTTATAGCAAAGGAACGCGGCGCATGGCTCAAGATGGCTCCGGTCCTGAGGAACCGGCTAAAGCTCTGATCGCTTTCCTCGGTGCCGACGTCGGTGCCATCGCCGGTAAGCAAGTGCTGGAGCTGGGCTCTATTTGCAATATGATCTTCGCTCCGGACAGCTTGCAAGAAAACAAGCTGCAGAGCTTGATCAAATCATGTTTCATTCCCATCCTGGCAACTGATAAGCTTGGTCCTGAAGGCAGCAGTCCTACCGAGCAGCAGTCGCCGACGCCCTCGGCGCCATCTATTTCTGACACGGATAGCGCTGTTCTCTACAAGCCTCTGTCACCTCAGTCAGAGGCAGCGGCAAGCCCCTCGTCAGGCGCTGCCGC
Organism: Pseudomonadota bacterium; assembly: GCA_021324135.1. Classification (GTDB taxonomy): domain Bacteria; phylum Cyanobacteriota; class Vampirovibrionia; order Obscuribacterales; family Obscuribacteraceae; genus JAJPJO01. The sequence goes on along the minus strand of JAJPJO010000167.1, from coordinate 26,624 downwards.
CCCGAGCCTAGCTCCTTCGGCGCAGGAAATTCCTTCCAACTGGATTCATACACCGGCCAGCACGCCGGCCCTTGATCTCAGCAAAGTGCCCGATGATTTCTCAGCCCTGGAAGAACAATTCCGGGCACTGGACGAGCAGCCTGAGCTAATCAGCAGTTTCAAATCGCTCGAGCAGCCGCCAATCGAAATGTCCCCGGATATGCCTCCAATTCTGACCGGCGAGCATCCGATCATAACCGTGGGTCAGCAGCTCACCTCGGACAACGGCCAGCCCAGTCTGCCGTCATTGCCCGCCTGGTATCTCACCACTCACGATCTCGACGAGATGAACGCTACGGCTTTGCGCTTGCAACAATCGGCGGCCCGCCTGCCTGAGGGATTGGACAAGCTCGAGGCGGAGCTTTCATACGACTCGCTGCCGGCGGTGCAATTCAACGCCGAAGAGCCGGCAACGGCCTCTGCAGCACCGGCGCCGGTAGCGCCGGCCGCCCCGGCTGATTTCACCGCTCAATTCAAATCCGATCTTGAGATGGGCGAGGCTGGTGAGGCCGCTTATGCAGAACCCGCTTACCAGGCAGATAAGGAAGATAAGGAAGAATTTCCAGAACCATCCAGTGAGGCGGCGGACGTCGAGCACAAAGAAGAGGAAGCCAATTTTAATGACGCCATATTTGATGGCACAGGCGCGCGCGGATCTTTGGAAACCAATCCGGAGGCGATTCCCAATTCTGGATCGCCTACTCCACATTCGACCGATTGGGAGCCGAAAGTAAGACCCGGCAGAAGAATGCGCGGGGCCTCGGCGCCGCCTTCAACCGACTGGGCTGCCCTGAGCGAGTCGGCAAAGGCAGAACCGGCGGCGGAGAAAGACGAGGCCGGTCAGGAAAGCGCCGAGACTCAGCCGGAGGCTAAGGATGAGAATTCCTCCAGCCTCTTCGAGCGTCTCTCGCCTCAAGCAGCAGCTGCAGAGACTGACACGAGCCCATCGCCGTGGCAAGGTCCGGATTCTCCCTGGCAGGGACCAGGCGCCGGTCCAGCCCCTGCTGACGGCAGCTCTAAAGGCGGCAAGCCCACGAACCTGAAAGATATGCTCACCGCCGATAGTGCCGTATTTTCGATGCAAGATATTGGCAAACTTCCCGACATGCCTCCTGCGAGCTCATCTCAGGCGGGCACATCGGAATGGGCCATGCCGCCGGCTCCGGCCTCCGAACCGCCGCCTACCGCACCATCTGCAGTGGCACCCGATGAGGCAGCCGAGTCGCCTGCACCACTAGAGATTGAAGCAAACGCGGAGGAAATCGCTCCGCAGCCAGAGACGGCAGCAGCCGTTCAGGAAGTGGGCTTCACCCCGATCGATTCACCGGCGACGGCCGAGCCGACCGAGGAGGAAGCACCGCCAGCGGTGACACCGGAGAGCGAAGCACCAGCTGCTCCTGCAAGCGACAGCGACGCGGCTCCTGCTCCCTGGACCCAACTGGCGTCCGCAAATGAAACGCATGCTGAAACGCCCGAGGCGCATCCACAGCTGCAGAATCTGGAAGAGCCCGTGCAAAAACAAGCCGAATTCAATGCCAGATCGTTATTCGATGAAGATGAATCGACCATCACAGCAGAGCCGCAGGAACAGCCGGCGGCGGAGCCTGTGCCGCCCGTCGAGGCGCAGCCGTCCGAAGCCTCAGCCAGGAATTTCTGGGAGGCCGAGCGCAGCAATGAAAGCTTGCAATTGACTCAAGACCTGTCTGAGGTGATTCCTGAGGAATTGCGCTTGCGGCTCACATCATTGTCCGGTGAAGCGCAGGAGAGCACTAAATCGGCACCATATGCCGCCGAGACGGATCTGCCGGCCTCGCCGTTGCAACAAGCGCAGTGGTCGGAAGCCGCTCACCTGGTGCCGGCGGCCGAGCCGCCAGTATCCTTTGAAAGCAGCTTTGATGAAACGCCTCCAGCAAGTGAGACGGCACCACAAACGATTGCCGAAGATGCCGGAGCAAGCTCTGCAATGCAGCCACCAGAGCAGGAGATCGCAGACACGTCCGCTCCCTCAGCCGCTCAGTCTCAAGAGGCGCCTGCGCAAACGCCCCCTGCCTCAGCCAGTCCCTCAGGCGCTTTGCCTGCCCCTGCAGCCCTTCCGGCCGGCAGATTGCGTCGTTCGTTCAAATCATTCCGTCCGGCTGCCGAGCCCTATCCTGAAGACGACACTGAAAAGGCCGCCGCCTCGAGCGCTTCGCCTGCGGCTCCGGAGACGGTCGCTCCCGCCTACACTCCTGAGGCAGCCAACCTCATTGAAGCGCCGCCGACTCAAGAGCCTGAGGCTGCTTCGCAACCGCCATCCATTAATTGGGCTGAGCCGGAAATTGCCGAGCCTCAAACTGACTCGCAAGCGGCAGGCTCACCATCCGTCACACCGCCAGGCGAGGTTGCCCATGCAGAAAGTGCATCGCCCGTCGACAATTTATATGAGTCGCCGGTCCCTGCTCCTCAAGCTGAGCCGGCCCCCTATCTGGAAGCCCCGTCCGTGGCACCACCCTCGGTAGCATCCGATCAGCCCGCCGTGGGATTCGAAGCCCTTCCTGCAACGCCATCATATGCGGTATCAGAGCCGGCCGCTTCCAGCTCGATCGGCGAGGCCCAGGCTCAAGAGCAATCTGCCATCGACAGCCAGCCCTACCAGTCCGCACAAACCAGTCCGCCGTTGGAGTCGGGCCGATTCGCATCGCCGACAATCGACTTGCCCAAGCCCACGCATGAAAGGCTTTTCCCGCAGTTTCCCGCGCCGGATGAAGCCGAAGCTCAACCGCAGCCAGCAAGCGCGGCTGCCGCTCCCGAGGTTGAAGCTGTTCCGCTCAGCCAACCATCGACGCCAATCATGCCTGCCGCTCAGCCTGTAACAGAGGCAGTCGAACCTGAAGCTTCCGCACAGCCAGTCGTTGCACCGCCTGTCATCGAACCGCCCGTCGTCGAACAGCCTGTCGTCGAACAGCCTGTCGTCGAACAGCCTGTCGTCGAACAGCCTGTCGTTGAACAGCCTGTGCAGTCATTCGCCGAGCCGGCCCAGGCGCTCGCTGTCCCCTCGGCGGAGGCAGCCGCGCCGGTCGAGTTTAGCTCTCTGGCGGATCAAATCTCTCAACCATCCTTGAGCGCATCAACAGAGCCGAATCGCGTAGAGGCGGAGGTCAAAACGGCTGCATCCGAGATCGAGTCAGTGCCGCCACCGGTGATGGCAGCGCAAGGGTTTGAAAGTGCAGCACCAGAGCCTGCCCTGGCGCCTCCCCAGTCGACTGCAATTCCTGCAGCCGAGCCGGTCAACTATGCCATTTCACCGGAGCCGGCCATGGGCGCCGAGAGCGAAACCGGCGCGCACCTGGCTATGGCAGCGCGCCCGCAGCCAGCCGTCGAGCCCAAGCTGGTCATCTCTGAATCAACCCGCTTTATGGCCCGTTTGAACCAGAGATTGTCAGAGGCCGACAAGAAACTGTCCAATCGTTGCGAGCAATCGCGCGAACGTTTAATCAGAGAGCTGGAAGCGCTTATCGAAGATGCACACAAGGCACAAAAGCAAAACGAGATCAGCATCAGCAATCGCACTGCACAGCTGATCACCCATCTGGAAAACGTTTCCGACGAGATCAAAACCCGCATATCGACAAGCGCCCATGAGAATAGATCGGAGCTTGTGCAAGTGGTCGCCGCCGCTGAAAGGTCGATTTCGCAAATCTATCAAGAGATGAGCAACGAGCTGATCGGCATATCCAAATCGTTCCAGAGTCAGTTGGACAGCATGTCGGACCGCACCAAGATCAATCTCGGACAGCATTCTCAAAAGCGTGTCAACGAGCTACTGAAGAAGGTCGAGGAAATCATATCCGGACTCGAATCAGTATTCGACCACCACGAGAGTACGCTCGATACGCGCTTCGAGCGCTTCAGAGCCCGGCTCAATGAAGAAATCGACGCGATCATCAGCGCCCTCGATCGCAACGTCAGCTCGATGACGGCTGAGATTGACGGTTCCTGGGAGAGAGCTTCGGAAAAATTGAATGTCAGCAAAGTTGATTTCGCCAACAGTGTCGATCATTTGATTCACGTCAGCGCTGCTGAAATCAAGCAAGCACACCTGGACGCTTACGCCGGGCAGGTCTTGCCGCGCTTGCTTGAAAACAAAGACATATTGCGGGCCATGCTTGCCGATATGAAACGCAATTTCGAAGAGCAATCCGAGCGCTTGATGAAGGAGCAAATGAGCACGCTGAGCGCTGAAATTGCTCAGCTGAAACAGGATTTGAGCAAGCTCGCACGCGAGTCGATGGTCAGCATCGAATCAGTGGGCAAGGGGCAACAGGCTGGTCTGGAAGATCTCTACAAGAGCACGAGCAATCGCCTCAACGAGATGATAGAAACAGTGGAGCGAAAGATAAAATCAACCCGCCAGGCGGCTCTCGACAATGATGAAGCCTGCTCGCGCATCAGCGAATCGTTGCGCGTCGAGGAAGAACCGACTTTCAGCAAGGAGAAGCAGCAAGCGGTCGCCGCCCTGAATGAATCGCGCACGAAAGCGGACAATGCCTTAGACAGCAGTATTAATGCCAGTTGCCAGAGATTGGAGCAAATGAGCGAAGAACTGCAGGAAGACCTCGCCAAGCAACGCGCCGAGTGGACATCAAAGGTACGCCATACGGCCGATGACAGCATAAACAAGGTTAAGCAGGCGATACAAGATGCTTTACAGTCTATAGAAACGGCTAAAGACCGTTTCATGGAATAGGCGACCGAAGCGCCGATTTAATAATGACAGGTGGGCTTCAGCGCCCATGAGTTAATCTCACCTTGAGTTTAGGATGTCAAGCGAAGAGGGCATAGGGAGTGTGGAGGTGTGTTACTAAGAAGATGAGTTCACTGGTTCAATATAAGGTATTTATCTCTGAGTTATACGTACCCTGATCACCAAGTGCCCCCGCCTCTGCAGCAGTTTGCCACGGAGTGGAGCGGCCTGGACTACGATCAAGAGCTCAACGAAATTTTCCTGTACCACGGAACCAATTGCTACAGGCGGTGGGAAATCAACCGCACCGGCTTCATCGAGCCGGGGCGCAATCAGTACAGCTTTTTCTGCACCAGCGCTCAGGACGCATATACATATGCAAGAGCGGCTTGCATGCGAGACATTGGTCCCAACTCGTTCAACTCACTGATCTGCGAACCGGTTGTTCTCAGAGTGCGCTTCAATGCCCGAACCTGGTTGCAAGTCGATTTCCTCAAATTGACCTCCGGGGAGGAGGCGACCAGTCCGTGCTTTACCGCTGCCGTTCTCGGTCCGGTCACCTGCACATCCATCGTCGATGTGCTGCACTGCACACATGGAAGGCGATTAGGTTCGGCAGAGACGGTAAGAACCTTTGAAGACGGTACATTCATAGAAAGCATTCGTCACCTCAAAGATAAACTCGGGAAAAATCGGCTCGACTCATGGCTTTTGAAAAAGCTTGGCTTTATGCGGCAAACTGTCGAAGTTCGCTTGGCTGGCGGGGAGGTTCCTGAATTAACTTCCGACGACCATCTAAGGAAACTGAGGCAGAGTCAAGCGCGCGCATAACCAGAGCTAAAAATGAAGGCAGAAACACTTCCAGGCAACTTACTATCGCATCAGAGTCCTGCAGCAGGACTCAGTCACGCTGCCGTTCGATCGGGGCTGATTTCGTGTTGCACGCTCCTGCTAATCATGCTCGTCAGCCACGGACCAGCCGGGGCACAGCAACATCAAATGACATTCTCAGAGATGCAGCAGGCTCTTGATCAAGTTCAGAACCAACCGTCTCAACCTTACCAGCCGCCGCGCGCGATGCCTAATTTCGCGCCCCAGATGAACCAGGGAATGCCGCCACCGAATATGATGCCGCAGATGAATTCCGGCATGCCTGCACCGAATATGATGCCGCAGATGAACACCGGCATGGCCGCACCGAATATGATGCCGCAGATGAACTATGGCATGCCCGCACCGAATATGATGCCGCAGATGAACTCCGGCATGCCACCGAATATGATGCCGCAACAGAATATGATGGCTGCCATGAATACCGGCATGCCGCAGCAGAATATGATGCCGATGATGAATTCGGGCATGCCCTCGAACATGGCAGTGAATATGAATACGACTCAAATCTCGCAGTGGAACAATGACAGGGTAAATCAGGCGCCGGTCAATCAATCACCCATGGCTCGAATTATGCAAGGCATGTCGGGCCAGCGCCCAGGCGGCATCCTCGGTCTGCTTCGCATGGCGAACTCTTCCGGCCCCGCCTATAATCCCAACGATCCTCAAGCCCAATCGCAAAAGCAATCAGCCATAGATGCCGTGCGCTACGAGCTCAGCGTTTCCAAATCGATGGCATCGCAGGCGGTGTCATATATGGACAGGGCTCGTTATGCTCATTATCGTGATGAAAAAAAATCAGCAGCCTATGAATCGCGATATTATGCCAATGAAGCACGTGCTGCCGCCGAGCGCGCCCAATCGCGCGGTTCCGGCATTCCCGAGGCCCAGGGGATGATCAGCTCAGCCTGGGCAGAGTCCGACCGAGCCAAATCGGCTTCCGATTATGCCAATGATGCAGCCGACGATTGGTAAGCGTTTCAACCAAGGCTTTTGAATTCGGGCAACCAGACATGGGTGGGTGAATCAAAACGCTCGGTCAGTGGTATCAGATAGCGCATATAGCCGGATCGCCTTTCCATGAAATAGGGCCAAATTTTTTCCGAGTCTCGCACGCTGTAACCGGCTTGTTGCAATAGTTCCATGGCGGTGATGAACTGTTGTTTGTCCATACTGGCTTCATTTACCGCCTCAAGATTGAAACTGCCTGCCATAGCTCTTAGCATCGAGACGCCCATCCAATAATAGAGATCTGCCTCTCCGACCCAATCATCATTAATCGATGTCAGCAAGATACTGGCCGCATCCATCGTGGCGCCCACAGTTGCCAGCCATGAGTTATCGGGTGAAGACGATCGAAAGAACATAAGCAATGGAAACGACCTGTGACTCTCGAGAATAGAAGCCAGCCATGTCTCCCACTGAACAAATGAAGTGGAGAGGCTCGGCAAAATGCTGAGTTCTCGATAACGCATGAGAAGCACTACTCCGGAGGGAGGCTGTCCGGCGCGGCTGACCAGAGTATTAACCACGCTCTCGCGCTCCTGGAGATAACTGAGCATTGAGAACAAGAGTGATACCACAAGGGCCATGAAGATCAAGCCAAGCACGGCTGCAAGCAAGACGATTGCCCGGGCCGGCCAGGCAGCAGCGACCACGTCTCCAAATCCAAGCGTCAGGACTGATGTGCCTGCGAAGTAAAATGCATCCGCCAGATCCGAAATTGGCGGTTTGACATAGTCTCCCAATGAGTAAAAGAGAAATGCAAAACCGGTGATCAGGCCTGCTAACCAGGTTGTGAGCAGCATGACAAAAGCAAGCGGAGCGAAAACTTCCAGCCAGCCGAGCCGCCAGTGCTCAGGGAAGAGATTGAGCATTCGCTTGAAGTTCGGCCATAGGAACTGGCCGATCAAAAGCGGTGCGATTCTGGCTCTTTGAAGAGCTAAGCGCGGCATTATGATCGTGTGAAATACGTCGAAGGCAATGCCGACGACTATCAAAAATCCTGTCACACCGATCGCTGCCTTTATCAAAGTTTGCCTTTGTTTGGAGCCTCACATATTACCTGAAGTGGCAGAAACGAACATCGCCTGTGCATGCACTTGTACATGAGCGCAAATTCATCGAGATTAGAAACTTCTAGCCCGCAATTCAACTCCGGATCGATAACGGGAAGAACCGCATCCCATCAGGGTTATCAATGCCATGTCGTTGTCGATATCACGATCTTGCGCACCAACTGAAAGCTCGAAATCAAGCATGGTAGTTGTTACGAAATGAAGCAGGCTATATCCTGTATATACAGTGATTACCTTGGACTGTTGGAGGAGCTGGCATGGCAGTGACACAAAGCAGTGCCGTAACGACGTGCAAACTCTTGGTAGGCGGAGAGTGGATCGACTCGAGCGCTACTGAGTTCTCAGAAGTATTTAACCCATCAACCGGCGAGGTGATCGCTCGCGTCCCCATGGGCGGTGCCCAGGATGTGGATAAGGCTGTCCAGGCGGCTCAAGCGGCTTTTGAAGAATGGCGCGAAGTGCCGATTGTCGAGCGCGCTCGCCTCATGTTTCGCTTCAAAAACTTGCTTGAATCAAACTATGAAGAAATTGCCCGCTGTGTGACCCGCGAGCATGGCAAAACTCTGCCGGAAGCGCGCGCTTCCGTGCAAAGAGGAATTGAGGTTGTCGAATTCGCCTGCGGCATTCCCAGTTTGTACACGGGCGAATCGATCGAGAACATCGCCCGCAATGTCGATTGCGAAACAGTGCGCCATCCGCTTGGTGTCTGCGTCGGCGTCGTGCCGTTCAATTTCCCGGCCATGGTGCCGCTGTGGATGTATCCGGTTGCCTTGACCTGCGGAAACTCATTCATTTTGAAACCCTCGGAAAAGGTTCCTCTGTCGAGCCTCTTGATCGCCGAGCTTTTGATCAAAGCCGGTGTGCCTAAAGGGGTCTTCAATATCGTGCATGGTGGCAGAGATTGCGTAGATGCACTGCTCATTCATCCTCTGGTGCGAGCCGTTTCCTTTGTCGGTTCAACGCCTGTGGCCAAGTACATTTACGAGACAGGGACAAAACACGGCAAGCGCGTACAATCCGCCGGTGGCGCCAAAAACCACATAATCATCATGCCGGATGCCGATATGGATCAAACGGTGCAAGCCCTTCAAGCCTCAGCCTTCGGCTGCGCCGGAGAGCGCTGCATGGCCGGATCACTGGCTCTTCCGGTTGGCGAAGCGGCTGAGGAACTTTTGCCCCGACTGGTCGAATCAGCTGCCAAAATGAAAGTCGGCCGTACCGATGTCGATGAAAAAATCGACATGGGACCGGTGATCACATCCCAACACCTCAATCACGTCCGCAAAATGATTGACCGGGGAGAAGCCGAAGGCGCCACAATCGCCCTCGACGGCCGGAAGGTCCAGGTAAAAGATGCTCCCAACGGCTTCTTCATAGGACCGACCGTGATTGATAAGGCCAAGCCGGAGATGTCGGTGGTCAAGGAAGAAATTTTTGGACCGGTATTATCCGTGGTGCGGTGTCAAACCATTCAAGATGCCATCAATTTAGGCAATAATTGCCCGTACGGTAATGGAGCAGTGATCTTCACCAATAGCGGTGCCACCGCCCGTGAATTCAAGCACAACTTCAATGCCGGTATGATCGGCATCAATGTTGGCGTTCCGGCGCCCATGGCCTGGTTCCCATTCACTGGATGGAATCACTCCTTCTTCGGAGATTTGCACATCCAGGGCCGCGAGGGAATTCAGTTCTACACACAACAAAAGATGACCATGACTCGTTGGTTCGCTCCGCGATCCGGAAAGTTTCAGGATCCAATCTGGAAAGAACGGAACAAGTAGCCGTTCAACAAAACGCTCCCGACTCAGAGGGCGCCGAACCAGTAACGGTAAAGCGGAAAGCCGCTGAAGTCCTTCGCGCTCAGCGCCTGCAGCCAGCCCTGCGGACCGCCGGGCTGCAAGCTCCTGAATATGAAATTTCCGGGAGCTTGAGCGAACGGCTCCACAATCACATAGCAAGGATTAGCCACTGGACCGCGCCAGTATCTGGTAACGGAAGTGGAAAGGATGACGCGCTGTGGGCGATCCGGCATGGATCGCTTGTCCCACCAGAAGATGTCGAGGTTGTGATACGGTGCCACCATCGAGTCATTCGTATAGGCGTAAGCTGGAATCCATGAGGGCCGCTCAGCTGGAGGCACATTTTTGCCGACGCCTCCGCTCAGCAATGACCTCAATGAAGTAATGCCACCAAACAAGTGCTTTTGTTGATCTAATTTACTCTGAGCCGGAGCGGAAAGCTGGTCCCCGGGCGGCTCTCCTGGTGCCTGATTGTTGTAAGGGGAGGGCATGGCATATGGCGATTGGGGAGAGGCAGGCATTCCCGGCTGCACCATATACGGTGAGCCATACTGCTGCGCATACGGCAAGTAGTTTTGTTGCGGCACCGCATATGATGGCAGAGCAGTTTGAGGCGGCAAGATAAATTGCCGAGGCGCCCCGGCCGGCGGTATGTATGAAGGGGGAGAGTCAGGAGTTCGATAAAACGGATCGACTGCTCCTGGCGATAAGCTCTGCTCGACGCTTAAATCGGCACGACCCTGCAGGGGGCGATTGTTTGCCGAGCCGTTCGATTTCACGCTGGCTCGATTAGGGCCGGCTGCCGATTCAGCAGGAAGTCCGGCATCTTCAGAAACCGTTTCCTTCCCTGGCGAAACGCTCGCGGCATCTCCTGTTTTAAGCGATCTTTCCGGCTCAACGGCGCTGGAGGATTGCGGTTCTGCACAGGACGGAGCCGCCAGCAGAGCCAAGATCAGAGCAATGCCTGCGATCGGCAGGCGAAGCGCCGGCAGTACAGGGCGTACCGATCGTGACCAGATGGCTTTCATACAATCATTTTACGACAAAGGATTTCGTCGAGCGCGTCCCCTGGAAAGAGCGTAATTCACAGTGGGTCGCCTTCGCCAGAGCCTTTTTCATTTTGGCGAAGGAGGGTTGCTGCTCTATATCTTCATCGCCGAGGAACATAAAGAAGAATGGCTCGAATGCGTTCTTGTGCACGGCGGTATCGCTCTTGCTGCCGTCCTCGTTGAAGTAGGGATAATAGATCTCTTCCCGCTCCACATCCGGTGGCAGTCCCTCCACCTTCTGCGGATAGTATCCAACCGAAATTACTTTCTCAAGGCGCACTCTTTCATTCAGCTTATGGATTTTCCACGTGGTCGGCATGTATGCATTAACGACGAGAATGATCGGTTTGCCCTCCTGATGAACTGCGACATCGACCGTTCCCTTCACCAGTCCGCCTGATGCTTCTTTATAGGTGCCGGCGTCATCCGAGTCGGCGCTATAAACGCTGAGTACCCGCACATTGAAGCGATCGTGCTTTCTTTCCTCGCAAATCACCTCGCTGAGCTTATAAACCTTTTTCGGCTCGCTTACGGCAGCGTCATTAGAGCCGGCGGTGAGCAGCTTGAAGGCGACGAAGAAGAGAATTCCGATAAGCAACAGGCAGCATCCAACGATACCGGCAAGCTTCAAGGGGCTGCTCAGAATTCCCGGCGATGACGCTTCCGGTTGCAAGGGCGGTGTTTTTCGAAAGTCACCGCGATTCATTCTTGCGCCGGCGACCGGTCGTGTCCTGTCCAGTTCGGGCGATTGAGGAGCAGGAGCAGGGTTAGCGGTGTGAGAGCTGCTGAGCTGAGTGGCAGCCGCATCAGTGGTCGAGGCTTTGCCTGTCATGGAAAAATTCGGCGCTGCCTTTTGTGATTGGCATGACTCCAGGGCTGGTGGCACACCCCTCTGGGTGTTGGACGGCGGAGCTTGAGCCTGAGGCGGGTAGCCATATGCGGCCGAGACGGCATTGAGCGGATCCTGCTGGCCGGGGTCTTGAGGGAACTGGCCGGAGCTGTTGCGAGTCAGAGCGAATTTGCCGGAGTCCATCGGTATGTCGGCGCCGATAGCCTGGATCAAGTCGCGCATTGTTTGAAAACGCTCTTGCGGATCTTTCTTCATGCACTTCAGGACGATCGCTTCCAACCGGCGCAACTCAGGGGTCATCGGCAGCTCCGGCATCGCCTGGCTGAATGACGGCGGTGCTTCCTGAACATGGGCGGTCATAATTCCAAGGGCGCTTTCCCTGAGCATGGGCGGAACGCTCGTCAGCATTTCGAACATCAGGCAACCCAGGGCATAGATATCAGTGCGTCCGTCCTGCGGCTTACCCATGACTTGCTCGGGACTCATATAAAGTGGACTGCCGAACGCCTCTCCAGTGCGCGTCAGCTTCTGCCCGTCCTCTTCTGAGGGCCCCAGAAGCTTGGCAATTCCGAGATCGACCACTTTTACAAAATCACGATTCTCAGATTCGAGAATCAGAATGTTGGCAGGCTTCAGGTCTCTGTGGACGATGCCTTTCTCGTGAGCGTGCGCCAGAGCATCGGCGATCTGCAGAATGATTGGTATGGCACGCTCTGCAGGCAGGAAGACCTCCCGGGCCAGCAAATCGCCGAGGTGGACGCAGTCCATATATTCCATAACAAAATAGGGCGAGCCATCAGGCGTTTTGCCTACATCTTGAATGGAAATCAAATTCGGATGCGACAGATGACTCATCGCAGTCACCTCCCGCTGGAAGCGCTGCACGATTTTCTCATCGAAGATAAGGTCGGCATGCATTATCTTGACGGCGACGAATTTGTCGAGCATCAAGTGGCGTGCCTGATACACAGCACCCATGCCGCCTTTACCCAGGCATCTTGTAATCGAATAGCGCCCATCCAAAGTTTGTCCGACAAAGGGATCTGGCGCTGTATTCTTCTGGTTCATGGTTTTGCCGACGAAAACCGCTGATCTTGCAGACCCCTACAATTTATCATACTTTTGCCAGCTCGACGGTGTCTTTGTACCATTGAGCATGCCGGGCGGGCAAATCAGAATGATCGCTGCCAGAATTTTTTATATATAAGGATGATCGAACGGCAAGAGACCGGCTGACTCCGCACCACTGGCGGTGCAACTTCGTGGCACCAAATATGGTACCAGGCTCCGAATTAACGCTTCTTCTCGGCAGTTACTGCAGCCAGTGCAGGCTCTTTCGTCGCTGATTCCACGAGGGCGCCCACCTCAGCGGATAAGGAGGCTGCCACGTCGAGCGGTGATTTACCCGGTGCCGCTGCTTCGCCTGAAGGAGCGCCGGCAACTTGAGCGCCTGGAGCCGTTTTTGCCAGAGCCTCTTGGCTCGCCTTCTCCTCAGCCCATTTCGCCACGTTGGAAGACGGGTGAATGGCGGTCGGCCGTTGAGCAGGTCGGACGATATCCCAAGCCAATCCCAACTTTTCCAGAACACAGATAACCACTTATGTAGCGTCATATTCCCACCAGGCCATGCCATGTCGAGCCGACTTGGGCATGGCATGATGATTGTTGTGCCAGCCTTCGCCGTGCGACAAGAGCGCCACGTACCAGACATTGCGGCTGTCATCGCGGGTATCGAACAGTCTGTAGCCGGCCGTCTGCAAATGGCACACAGCGTTGACCAGTTGCGGGCTCCAGAAGACCACGAATGTGGCGAGCAGATTGGCAAGGAAGCAGACAGGTCCAAAAATTATATAAAGCAAGCAGCGGAAAAGCACGCAGATTGCCAGGCACAGTTGAGCCTGCTCGGCGCAATGGTCGATGCCGAACCAGCAGAGAACAGGGTTCTTAAGAAGATCAGGAACCTGTTTGCGCAGTTCGTCGGCGGATTGCTTTTCGTCCATTGTGAACATCCACAGTACCAGCGAGTGCCAGAAGCCATCGCGCGGGCTGTGAGGATCGCCGGGCAAGTCGGATTTCTGGTGATGCAATCTATGCACCGCTACCCAGTTGACGGGGCCGCCCATTAAACAGAAGTAACCGCCGGAGACGATAAGATACATGAGCCAGTTTGGCACTTTGAGCGATTTGTGCGTCAAAAGCCTGTGATAGCCAAGCGTAATTCCCATGCCGTGATAGCAGAAGAAGAAAAAGAACCAGGCTGTGAAAGTGGCAGCAACTGCCCAGAATGATCCGTTAAGCTCCAACGTTCGTACCCCCAATAATAGGATTCCGCCTCGGCGAACGCCAAGAATTCCTTTATATCATGTGCAGACTTGAGAAGGCTTAACGCAAAACACTTTATTTACTGTCAAGAGCTGAAAATCAAGGATGTAACCGGTTACAACGCAGTAATCAGAAGCTGCCGGGGCAGCTCGTGAAACAATCCCAGAGGCAGACTCGGTTATTTGAAAGCAAGGTATTATGCTCAATCCAAGGTGATAATCGACTAACGAATTGTGACGTTTTCGCAATAAACTTAGATGCATCATACTTTCCCAAGAGCACCGCTCCCATTAGTGACACCAAATGCGATATCAACAGAAACTAGCAATCAGCGCTCTATTAGCGGCTTTTCTTCTCTTATTATACTCTAAGCTCTCGGCCGAGGCCCAGGCAACTCAACCGCTTTCCGAGAAGGAAGCGATAGCACAGCTGGTGCGCTCTGGAAATCCCCGCCCCAAAGTCGGACTTGCCCTGGGCGGAGGCGGATTGCGCGGAGCTTCTCATATCGGCGTTTTGAAAGTGCTCAGGCGAGAGGGAGTGCCAATCGACTGCATCGCCGGCACCAGCATTGGTGCAATCGTCGGCGGGCTTTATTCTGCCGGGGTCAGTATTCCCGACCTGGAGCGAATTGTCCAGCAAAAGCAGATGGTTCGCGCATATTACACCGTGCCAATCTGGCTGAGAGTGGCTGCCATACCGGTCTTCTCCATACCTCATCTCTTCGGTTATTCGCATTATGAGGGGCTCTATCGCGGCGGTAAATTCCGAAACTACATAGACGGGCTCGTCGATGAGAAACACCAGCTGATCGAGCAGTGCAACATCCCTTTCTGCGCCGTAGCGGCAAGCCTGATGGACGGGAAGTCGCACGCCATATACAAAGGAGAGCTGGCAAGGGCTGTGCAAGCCAGCTCCGCCATACCAGTGCTGCGGCGGCCGGTTCAGATTGACGACAATCTCTTTGTCGACGGCGGCATAGTCAACAATCTGCCCATTGTCGAAGCGCGCAACCTGGGCGCCGACGTCGTCATTGCCGTCAATATCGATCAGACGTTTCAAGACAGCAACCTCAAGCAGTTCAAGAAGCTGGGCAGTGTGGAAAACCGGGTCATCGACATGATTCTCAGTCGCGTCGATCAGGATTCGCTGCCCACAGCAGACGTGACCGTTCATCCCAAGGTCAACAATATCAAGCTGCTCTCGACCAGAAAAAGCGACGCGCAGAAAGCGATCATCGCAGGCGAGGAGGCAGCCGAGCAGGAGCTCGCCAATATTTTCAAAGCGATCCTGAGACGATCAGCCTTATCCAACGCCAACCGCCTGCAATAGCAAAGCCATAAAATTGCGCTAATAAAGCGCTTGCGGACCCGGGATTACACAAATTTGTCACGGATGGCATGTAAGAATAATTCCAAGGAAATGAAGCCTTGTTGTTATCGGATGCATGGAAGCGGCTACGGCGCTTGTCTTGCACCTTATCGACCTCCGCATTTCCAGATTGAGAGCGGCGCGCTAAAACGTGCTGCCGATTGCGGTGCGTGCAGGCTCAAGAGTGCATCACCAACATTGCAGTAATTTAGTTTGATTTGCAGGAGGTCTGAACTTACATTTAAGGGAACCAATCCTAATTGGCAAAGGCTCAGGCGAAACCCTATTTCAGCGTTGGCGGTAGAAGGCATTCATGCGCATAGTCATCACAGGCGGCCCATCGGTCGGCAAGACCACAATTATCAAACTACTCAGTGACATGGGCTATCGTGTTGTTCACGAGATCGCCTCCCAGGTCATCGCCGAAGGCAAGTTCCTGCCCTGGGTGGATCGGGCCCGCTTCCAGGCGGAAGTCCTTCGCCGCCAGCTTGCCGCGGAAGCCTCCATCCTCGATTTCGACAATCCCGTCTTCCTCGATCGCGCCGCATTCGATGGCGAAGCCTACTACATCTACGATAAACTCCCGATTCCACCAGCGTTTTCCACCATCGATCCGACTCTGTACGACCTCGCTTTTCTTTGTGAGGATCTGAACTTTTTCGACACGACCGACATCCGTCGCGAGGATTTGCAATTCGCCAGAGAGCTTGGCGCCATCCTCGAACACTGCTACAAGAGCCGGAATATACGAGTTGTGCGCGTGCCGAACATGCCGCCCATGAACCGCGTCGATTTCATTCTCTCTCACGTCCGCGAGAATCTCAAAAGTCGAGTACGATCGCCGGAGCAGGCTGCGGTCCTGTTCCAGAGCCTGGGCGCGCCGGCATCAGTGCCTGTCTAAATGTTGAAATTATCGGCTCGCTCAACTGCAACTCCGGCTGCATCGTTTTTTAGACTGGCCAGATTATTGTGCCTGGGCATGGCTTCAATGGCGGCGCTGGCCGCCTCGGCCGAGCCACCCCCACCGGCTTCCGACGGTGTTACCGGTGATGCGGTAATGCAAAAAAAATCGGCCGATCTCGTCCTTTTGAACGGCGCAATTTACACCGTCGATCGTGCTCGCAGCTGGGCCCAGGCTCTGGCAGTAGCCAACGGTAAGATTCTGTTCGTCGGCAGCAATGCTGGTGCCAGATCATTCATCGACGAGAAAACGAAAGTCATAGACCTGAACGGCAAGATGGTCATGCCAGGCTTGCACGACAGCCACGTTCACTTAATCGACGGCGGGCTCGATATGGCGACCTGCCAGCTGGGTGAATGCAAAGATAGAGAGGCGATACTGAGCAAAGTCAAAGACTATGTGCAGAAGCAGTCCTTGAGCCAAGCTTCGAACGGACAGGTAGGGTGGATAAGAGGCAGCGGTTGGGCGCTTCCATCCTTCAGCGGCGGCAATCCCAGAAAAGAGGATCTCGACGCGATAAGCAAAGATGTGCCCATCTGGCTCGAGTCTCAGGATTATCATTCCGGCTGGGCGAATAGCCGAGCTCTGCAATTGTGCGGTATCACCCGCGATACTGCCGACCCGAGTGGAGGACTGATTGAGAGAGATAGTCGCACTGGTGAGCCGAGCGGAACACTGCGAGAAAGCGCCATGCTCCTGGTCAGCAAGAAAATTCCGCCGCGCGAGCAAAGCGAGTACACAACCGCCCTCGAGCGGGCTCAGCAACTTGCCAATAGTCTGGGTATTACATCCATTCAAGACCCCTGGACAAAAGGCGATCATTTGAAGGCTTATGGATCGTTCGATGCGAATAATCGGCTCACTGTAAAAGTGACAGCGGCAATGGAGGTAAAACAAGAGGACGCCGAGGCGGAAATCCAGGAGCTCCTGAATTTACGAAAGCTGTATGAGGGCGCTAAGAAATTCAAGCTCACGTCCGCCAAGTTATTTGCTGACGGAGTCCTGGAAGCCAGAACAGCGGCTTTACTGGAGCCATACAGCGATCGACGCGGACAGTCAGGAAAGCTCTTGTTCGATCCCGATAAGATGAAGCAAATTGTTGAGCGCCTGGACAAAGAGAACATTCAGGTTCACGTCCATGCCATCGGCGACAAAGCGGTACGCACTACCCTTGATGCCTTCCAGCATACGCTGGAGAAAAACGGAAACATAGATCGGCGCCACCATATCGCCCACCTCGAGATGATCGATAAAGACGACATGGGACGTTTTGCCAAGCTCTTTGTTGCTGCCAACGTTCAATCATTCTGGGCTTTCAATGATCCATATGTGCGCATGACCGTGCCTCGGGTCGGGAAAAAGAGAGCGGCACACCTCTACCCGATCGGATCACTTGCCTTATCAGGAGCGGTGCTCGTTGGCGGCAGTGATTGGCCGGTCAGCAGCCTCAGCCCATTCGATGCTATTGAAGTTGCGGTCCGGCGCTGTGAGCCCGGCAACCCTAAATCGAAGGCATGGCTGCCTCTGGAGCGTGCAAGTCTCTGCACCATGCTGGATGCCTACACCATAAATGGTGCCTTCATTCAACATCATGAAACCGAGACTGGTTCGCTGGAAGTCGGCAAAGCTGCCGATCTGATCGTTGTGGATCAGAATTTGTTTGTCATCAAGCCGGAACTCATCCATAAAACCAAAATTCTGCTTACCTTGCTTGATGGTCAACCGGTCTATAAGTCGGATCATTTTTGATCTATAAGGCTTGAACGTTATGAATCATCCGCCGCGGTCTCTCTTACAGGAATCATCACCTTAGTATCAGGCAAAGCTCGCGTAAGCTCAGCATACTCTTTGCGGCCAATGCCCTTAGAGCCTGCAACATCAAGAGATTCAAGCTTTTTCATGCGCTTCAATTGAGGCAAGGCTTGTTTGTCTATTGAACAATCCTTAATTACTAATGTTCGCAACCTCTCACCACCGGCGGTGGCATTCGCGACTCGATCAGCTATTGCAGGCAGGCATTTATTGGTTACGTTTTTGCACTTTAGAAGCTCCAGCTCGTGCAAACGCGGCAGTTTGGCGCACAACATCGCGATGTCTGCATCATTGACGGATTCTGAACTCAATCTCAGTCCGGTCAAGGTCTTGATCTTGCACTGATAAGCCAATTCTTTGCCGTCTACTTGCGTGCGCTCGAGCTCGAGTTTCCAAAGTCCTGTTTTGGCGAGGGCTTTGCAAGCGTCGGGCTCCAGCTTGATGCCGCCAATGAGCAGGTTCCGCATTTTAGACAAGCCGGCGAGCTTCTCAATCGACTTGCTGGTCGCCGAAACATCCTTAACGGTAACGCCGAATAGCTCCCTTCGATTAAGCAGGGCGGAAACTCCTTTGTCGTGCACACCAGAGCAGGTGTTCAATTCAAGCGATTGCAGATCTTTCCATCTCGAGACTTCGATCACGCCATCATCGTCGATATCCGTGACCCAGAAAGCGGCATGTTCGATCGGCACAGCAGCAAGTTTTTTCATTCGAGCAGCCGTGACACCGTCATACCGGCGCACGTGAAAAAGTTTCAGTCTCTTCTTGGCCTCGACAATTGCATCAATTTGCTTGTCACTGAAGGTCCAGTTGTATAGCTCTACAACATTTCCGGAGATCGCATTCCGCACATGCGAGGCCTCCATCTGAGAATCGACTGCATCGTCATCGGCATTGCTTGCCTCTATCGCATTCTTTCTCGTCTTGTCGATTGGCTCGATGATCGTTATCGAGCGATCGGAATCCTTGCTCGGTTGTGATTTGATCGTGGAGCTGGAGAGATGATGCCATGTCCAAGCGCCGGCGCTCAGCAGAACAGCGCCAGAGAGAATCAGGATGCCGAACCTGTATTTGCGTGACTGACCATCATCTTTGAGGGCATTGTCTTCTATCGTTCCTTCAATGATTTTGTCGTCGACATCGGCTGAGCCTGCGAGCTTATGATCAGGAGCAGATTCCAGGCTCAGGGCAGTAAGTTCTTTATGCAGCTCCGATGAGGATTGAAAACGATCGAATGGATCTTTAGCCAGACATTTTCGAACGATCCCTTCCAGAGCCGCGGAGCATTCAATCTCCGGTTTGATGGTTCGCAGTGCCGGGATGTCTGAGTTCCGATGCATTGAAATCGTTTCAGCAGCATTGGCGCCGAAAAATGGAACCGATCCGGTAATCGCCTCGAACATGACACAGCCAAGAGAGTAGATGTCGGATCTATGATCGAAAGGTAGCCCATTCACCTGATCCGGACTCATGTACAGAGGCGTGCCGACCATGGCAACAGATTTCTCTTGCGCGAGAGCAAGGGTCGTCGGATGCTGAAGGGCGGCGATTCCAAAATCGATCACCTTGACCTGAATGTCGGGAGGACTTCCGGAAATCAAAATATTGTTGGGCGTCAGATCTCTGTGAAGCACTCCGCATCTATGAGCATGCTGCAGCGCATCCGAGATTTGCTCGAAGACCGGGAATAGCCAGTCCATAGCAAGACCGCCGTGAATACCAATGATCTCTTTTAGAGTCCGTCCGTTTACAAACTCCATCACCATATATGGTTGCCCCCCGGGTGCAGAACCGAAGTCCAGGACCTGCACCAGACCGGGATGATTGAAACGGCTCGCCGCCTTGGCCTCCATCTGAAAGCGCATTATCTCTTCGGCGGAAAACAGATCACTATATAAGGTCTTGACCGCCACCTTTTTGTTTAGCAAAAGATCCGTGCATGCATATACGATGCCCGAGTAACCTCTGCCCACTTCCTTGATTATTTTGTAGCGTTCGCCAGGAAAGCCATCGGGAACCTCATCCCAATATTGCGTCAAATCGTCTTGCACCGCCGGAACGTTTTCAACCGCGGCGGCAGGCGAATCAGCCGCTGACCCCTGTCCTTTGAGTTCAAAGGTTCCAGCCTCCGGAGGACAAAAACATCTTTCCGCGGCAAAAATCCATTGCGTCAAAGACCCAGGTCTTGGTGTGGTTTTTGCTTTTAAACAGCGGCTGCAAATCGGTGCGTTTGACACTGAATCAGAAGCAGGCGAGATCCTTTGCTTGATTTCGCAGTCACAATATGAGTCAAGCAAGAGCCATTGAGTCAAGGACCCGCTTTTCGTTCGTATGGGTTTTTTGCAAGTCGGGCAGCTTTCCGCCATCTCGCCAGCCGTGATGGACTACATTCAAACTGTATCACATCCTCTACAGCCAACCCAATGATTTTAAATCGCTGATTGGCTCTTCAAAAGAGCACGATCCTATGGCGTGCATGAAGTTGGCGCGCGCATCTTTCAGTTCAGGCAATGACAGCGATTTATCCCGCCAGTGCGCCCGCTCGTCGAAGCGAAACGATTGGGCATCGCCGTCGGCTATTATCGGCTCAATCTCCTTTTCACCATGCCATGCAAATGCCGCTGCCATCAGAACATTCACAAATCCATGCATCACCGCCCGTGGTGCAGCGTTTTCATACGTCAAAGCCTGCTGCGCTCGAATCGGATGGTGTAATCCGGCAGTTGCTTTGAACGGCAGTCTCCGCTGAGCGCATGCTCGGATGAAGGCGGCGACATTTTCGCAAGCGGGAATCGCCTCCGGCTTGACGCCGCCACAGCGGATTTTGGCAAAGGCGCCCGCTTCCTTGACGGCGTTCAGTTGATCGAGATTGTCCGTGGCAATTTCACAGTATGAGGAACGCTGAACTTTTACAATCGAGTTTGTCTCAATGCATGCTGAGCGAGGCTCATCAGCTTGTGCCAGAACCGACAGATATCCGCCCAGTGAACGCGGCACTCTGTCAAGCTCGGCAGCACCGACGACAAAATAGCGCAACATCCAGGCGTGCTCACCGGCTCTATAACTTTCATAATTGGCCAGCGCAGCCTCCAAAGACAACTGCGCCGGCGGATATAAACCGGCGTAATCAATCAACTGGTCAAGCAAACACTTGAGAGCCGGCGCTATGGTTTGAATCATACAAACGTATCCTGCCTGTTTTTAAAGCTTAAGATACCATATATGCACCGTCTGTAGTGGCGACAGGCATCCGTGCGTTTGCATTTTTACAAACGCCCGCCATTTGTGCGCTTATACCATTGAGGTATAGTCTCACCGGGTAGTGGTGCATTGCGCTTCCCCCGCGCGTCGGCATCAGCGCGCATCCGGCCGATGCTGTTTCCCAAATCATTCATTTTGTCGTATTGTGCAGCCTGCGTTGCCTCGGCGTGCCTTTTTGTATCATCGTAGGCTGCAGAAGTTGGTAATCTGCCACTGGTACCACTATGGGAAGTGCGGCCATCCACTGTCGCTTTTTTGGCCGGATTAACCTTTTGATAATTAACCCTCTGATCTTTGATGGCGCGCAGCCTGCTTGCTTGCTCCTGGACAGCTTTACTAAGTCGAGTGATTTCAGGCTCTACATCCTCAGCTTTGGCTCCGGAACGTACCTTCTGCTCGATCGCATTGAAGAGCTGCATATAACTATCGACTCCAATCCCCTGACTCTGAACAGACTTAATCATTTGAAGCAGTGATTGGCGTTCGGTACTCATCGGTCCTTCGGCAATCCCCTGGTTGCTTATTTTCGACGCGTCCGGACTCGATGAAACTACGCCGGTTGGTACTTCTGCGGGTGCCTGTGCCCCGGCTCCTTCCATTTTTATCGACGTCAAGACGAAGACTGCAATTAAAAGCGAATTCAAACATTTGGTCTGCATGATATTTCTCCGCGCTTACGGCTCTTACCATAGTATGCCCAACTTCCCCAATTTCAAAATGATCAAACTTCGGGCGCTAGTCTGATGCCCTTGCGCTCCGGCTTGCACCGCATGTGGTACCACAAAAATGCATTAAAAACGGCCCAGGCGCGATGTCACGGAGGCATGACAGAGCAACTCTATATTTTATCCATGTCGCGTACCGTATCCGAAGCGCAGGTTCACTACCAGCTCTTCGGATATTGTTTTGTCAGCCTGAACTCAGATGGCGTACGATTCCTCATCCATGACTCATCCGCGACGGCTGGAAACCCTACCCAATAAAGCTAACATGAGTCTTGGAAAATATGATTTACTATCAGCACTCAAGGTAAACGGTTAGGAAGGCGACCCAAGCACGATGAAAGCTTCAGAGCAGACTAATTACTATTTTAGAAAAGCTTCAAAAGAACTCGGCATGCAGGCGCAGCTGGAGCGCGTTTTGATGAGCGCCAAGCGCGAGGTGAAAGTCGAGATCGTAGTTGAGCTTGACAACAAAGAGGTTGCTTCATTCACCGGATTTCGGGTTCAGCACGACTCTTCTCGCGGACCGATGAAAGGAGGGCTGCGCTACCACCCCGAAGTCGATCCCGATGAAGTCAACTCGCTGGCGTCACTGATGACCTGGAAAACAGCCGTCGTCAACATACCCTACGGCGGAGCCAAAGGGGGCATCAGTTGTGACCCCGGCAAGCTCTCCCACCAGGAATTGCAGAGAATAACGCGCGCCTTCATCGACGAGATCCATGACATCATCGGACCGCAGCTCGATGTTCCTGCTCCAGATATGGGTACAAACGCACAAACCATGGCCTGGATTGTCGATCAATTCTCGAAGTACCACGGCTGGACACCGGCGGTGGTGACAGGCAAACCGCTTGAGCTGGGCGGCTCGGAGGGACGGGAAGCGGCTACCGGTCAGGGCGTTTACTACGCCATCGAAGCGCTCATGGCCGATGAAGGAAAGAGCATTACCGAGCTCAGTTTCGCCATTCAAGGCTTCGGCAACGTCGGCTCCTTCGTGGCTCAGTTCATCGCAGCGGCAGGCGGCAAAGTCGTTGCCATCTCCGATTATGGCGGCGCCATTATCAATCGCGAAGGCATAGACATTCCTGCCCTCATGGCTTTCGCTAAAGTCAGCGGCACGGTCGTCGGTTTCCCTCATGCCGAGCCGCTGCAAAGAGACATGTTGCTAAGCACTGATTGCGATGTTCTTATTCCGGCTGCGCTTGGCGGGGTGCTCACCAAAGACAACGCCAAGGACATTCAGGCACGCTACATTATCGAAGCCGCCAATGGCCCGACGACTCCTGAGGCTGACGAGTATTTCTTGAAGTCCGGCAAAATTCTCTTGCCCGACATCTTCGTCAATGCCGGTGGAGTCGTGGTCAGCTACTTCGAGTGGGTGCAGAATATTCAACAGTTTCGCTGGCGGCTCGATCGCGTCAATACGGAACTGAAAGGAATCATGATGGATGCATATCGCGAGATTCGCTCGATTGCAAAATCGAGCCATTGCGATTTTCGGACGGCGGCTTTCCAGCTGGCTATATCACGCGTCGCCAGTGCCACCGCGCTGAGAGGCCTGGAGACCGATGCATTTTGTTTGATCAGATCTTGAGTTGGCGGAGCCGATTAAATGAGCGAAGAAAAACAAGAGCCGAAGGAGCCCGTCAAAAAGTATCTCCCGGATGACTCGACTGATGAGTGGGAAGTGCCGCCTGCAAATGAGAGCAATGATCCTCCTGGTGAGCGCACGGAAGAAATCTATATCCCTCCCTCCGAGCAGGTCGGCATGCATGCCGAGGCGCCTCAGCCGGGCGTCGAGGGTCCGAGTCTTCCCAGTGATGAAGAGTTCGAGCGCCGGCAGGAGCATTGGCTCAAAAACATTTACCAGGGAGACAATGTTCCGCAGCTGACACTACGGGCGGTGATCATGGGCGGCATCCTGGGCTCGCTCATGTCTATCTCCAATCTCTACACGACATTGAAAGTGGGCTGGAGTTTCGGCGTGGCTATCACCGCCTGCGTTCTATCCTTCGTGATCTGGCGAACGATCCGCCTGGTGCTGCCCATGCTGTCGCCCATGTCGATCCTGGAGAACAATTGCATGCAGTCCACGGCATCGGCAGCAGGCTATTCTACCGGGGCGACGATCGGCACCGCATTTGGTGCACTGCTTTTGATTACCGGAGTGCACATTGATTGGAAATATATTTTGCCATGGACGCTGTGCTCGGCGGCGCTCGGCGTTTTCCTGGCTGTGCCGATGAAAAGGCAGATGATTAATCGAGAACAGCTGGCATTCCCGAGCGGCATCGCCGCCGCTGAGACATTGAAGAGCCTCTACGGTCAGGGAAAAGAGGCGATTTCGCAGGCTTACTCTCTGGTGGCGGCTCTGGTAGTTGGGGCAATCACGGGCTTCCTCGGCAAAGGCGACTTCGCCTGGCAAAAGGCTCTCGGTCTTAAAATTCCGGAGTTGATTCCCTTTCCGATCAGGGTCGCGGGCGTCGATTGCGCGCAGATGCCTAATTTCGGTTTCGAGCCGAGCGTGCTGCTGATCGGCGCCGGCATGATCGTCGGACTGCGAGTTTCAGTATCCATGCTGATCGGCGCGCTCTTGCTCTACCTCGTCGTTGGACCGTATATGTTGAACCTCGTTCATGAAAACGGGGTGCATGAAATCGTCGAGCCGGCCAAGCTAATCAAATGGTCTTTATGGCCGGGAACGGCTCTGCTTGTCGCCTCCGGACTGACCTCTTTTGCCTTGCAATGGAAAACCATCGCCAAAGCTTTCACATCGGCGCGCATGGCTGCTCAGGGCGGGGGCGGCGAGGACGCGCTGGCGCGCATCGAAGTGCCGGCGCGCTGGCTGGTAATCGGTTTGATTCCACTGACCTTGATGATGGTCGCCTTGCAGGCGATCGCATTTTCAATTTCCATCCCGCTGGGACTTTTGGCAGTCGTATTGAGCTTCTTTCTGGCGCTTGTCGCCTGCCGGTCCACCGGCGAAACTGACATAACACCGGTAGGGCCGATGGGCAAGATCACGCAGCTGACATACGCGCTTCTGGCGCCATCCAACATCACGACCAATCTGATGGCAGCCAGTGTCACAGCCAACATCGCCAGCAGCTCAGCCGACCTGCTCACCGATTTGAAGAGCGGTTATTTGCTGGGAGCCAATGCCAGAAAGCAATTCATCGCGCAATTCATCGGCATTTTTTTCGGGAGTCTTGCTATTGTTCCAGCCTGGTACTTGATGGTTCCCGATAAAGAAGCACTCGAGAAGTTCAACCCGCCGGCGGCGAATATGTGGAAAGCGGTCGCCGAGGCGCTGTCCAAGGGCATCGACTTCATTCCGCCCATGGCGCGAACCGGTCTTCTCGTCGGCGCTTTCCTGGGCATTGTCCTGGCTGTGCTGGAGCTCTATGCTCCGAAGAACGTTAAGAAATATCTGCCTTCATCAATGGGTTTAGGACTATCTTGGGTAGTTCCCTTCGCCAATAGTTTATCCTTTTTCATAGGCGCGCTCATTGCCGCCATCTGGGCGAAAATGTCTAATAGAACAGCAACCCTCTATGTGGTTCCAGTAGCTTCCGGAGCTATTGCCGGTGAATCGCTTATGTGCGCCATAATCGCAATGATCACCGCAGCCGCGGAGCTAGGTAAATTAAGGTAATGACGACAGCGACAAAAGAACGAACAGTCGTATTGAAAGCAATAGACGATCTCGGGCGCCGGGTTACGGCCGCTGATGTCGCCTCGAAAACCGGACTGCCGCTGCTGAAGGTGACGGCGGAACTCAATCAAATCGCCTCGGAAACGCAAGGTCACCTGGAGGTCAGTAAAGGCGGTGATCTGGCCTATCGCTTCACGCCCGGCTTCCAGGCCGCCTATCTGGCGAAGGGTATAAAACGTGTCTTCGAGCGCGTCTTTGCTAGCGCTTTTTCAGCCGGTTTCTTCCTCTTGCGCATCTCATTCGGCATCATGCTCATTTTGAGCTTGATCGCCATAGTCGTGCTGTTCTACATACTGATCACATACGCGACGCGCGGCGGCGGCTCCGGCGATCGCGATCGAGGCTTCAATTTTCGTTTCTCATTTTTCGACTACCTGATACTGCGCGATATTTTGTTCTGGTCGACCTATGGCTCATACAGCGATCGGCGCAGTTACAGCATCGACAAACCGACAATCCAAACACCCTCCAAGAGCAATTTCTTCTTCAATTGCTTTTCCTTCTTGTTTGGCGACGGCAATCCGAATCTAAACCTGGAGGAGCGCAAATGGAGCATGATCGCCGATTTGATCCGGCAAAACCAGGGTGTGGTGACAGCCGAGCAACTGGCACCATATACGGGGGCGGACCCGCAGAATGAAGACGGCGTTTTGCCGGTTCTTGTACGCTTCGATGGTCGTCCGGAAGTCACCGAGGATGGTGACATCATTTATCTTTTCCCGGCCATGCAGGTCACCGCTGAGAAACCGCATTTTCATCGCTTGCCGACCTTTCTCAATGAGTGGCAGTGGAAGTTCACCAATGTTCCCTCCGGTGAAATGATTATGGTCTATGCGCTGGCTGCAGTAAACTTTTTTGGCAGCTGGTTTCTTTTCCTGCACGTTCAAGCGGTCCGCGATATACTCGTCGCCTTCAAACCGCTGATATACATGCTGGTTACATATGGAACGTTATTTGTTCTCGTGCCTATGGTGAGATACGGTTGTCTGGTTCTGATCAACGCAAAAATCGAGTTGCGAAATAACGCG
>JAJPJO010000153.1 GCA_021324135.1 Pseudomonadota bacterium | reverse complement strand
TGGGTACATAAAGAACGATCAGGATTCGATTCATATAACCGACTGGCCTCATTTTGATGAGCGCCTCACCGTCGATGATGAGATTGAGCTCGTTCTTCAAGTCAACGGCAAAATCGTCAACAAAGTGGTGGCACCGCGCGGGCTCGATAAGGGAGCGGCAGAGAAATTAGCGCTTGCCGACGAGAAAGTGCAATCCAGGATTAACGGGCACTCGGTTCGCAAAGTGATTGTCGTCCCCGATAAGCTTGTAAACGTCGTTGTCGGTTAGTGTCCGCCGAATGGCGAGTTGCTGAGGCCATGGAAGAGAAGGAAACGAATGCAGAGATTCTGTTGCGGACAAGCCTGCAGCACACCACTTATCTCTCGCAATTGTTCGAGGTCGCCAAAGAGCTGCGAGATGAAGTATGGATCGAAAACTTCTTCAATCATGTGCTCGACGCGGCATTGGAAACCATGAGCGACAATGTCATGTTGGGTCCGGACTCGTTCCCTTATGTTCTTTTGAAGATGCCCGCTCGAGAGAAAGAATTTCGGCCGGTAAGCGTGCGCAACTTCATCGATTGGGCTATTGAAAAGGGCGTAGGCATCGTTGTCTCGGGTGAGGAAGGGTATCCGGAGTGGGTTTTCTCATTCGGCAATCTCTGGTCCTACAAAGTATTCGGTTCCTTTTTGCCAAAAAATGAGCATCTCAAAAAAGAGGGTAAGCGGGTCCTGCAGAAAGAAACCGAGGTCCTTGTCGGCTTGCCGAGCGAAGCTTATTTGCCCAGCTACGTCCGGCGAGCGATCAAACAATTCATGAAGGATGTGCTGAGCTTGCAGGATGAGCCGCGGGTTGCCTTGATGTATGAACCGGAGGAGGACATTCAGTCATTGATATTTTCGATCTTCCCTGAAGACTTCAGCGATGAAAAGCAATTCGACTCGGCAATGAGGATGTTGCAGTGGTTTTTGCCGTCCAACTATGCAATTACCGGCGTTTCCAAAGAAGCCACTCTGGCTGCTGATCTAAAGCCGTTCTGATTCAGCCGGCCGGATCATTTCCAATGAGCAATTGTTACATCAGGGCGGAGTGCTTCGAACTTCGCGACACTGCCAGCGGTGATTCTTTTGTCCCCGATCACGAGGGTTCGCAAAGATTTCGTCTGCGCAACACCGTCCAACAAGCCTTTTTCGGTCAGATTTGTCGACCAGGCGAATAAAGATCGCACCGGCAGGTTGGGAAGATATGAGGCGGCCGTGTCATCGAATGTGGTGGCTCTTACATCCAGGAACTTCAGCCGTTTCATCGACTGCAGATAAGACCATCCCTCAGGTGAGATGTCCTTACAGCCATTCAATCCGATATGTGTGAGCCGCTCCAACCTGGCCGCATTAGCTATGGCGGCATCCTTCAACATCGATGAGTGATGCAAATCCAGGCGTTTGATTGGCAGACCATCGAGGTATTGCAATCCTCGTCCGCTAAGCATATGGTTCTGAGCCAGATCGAGGTTTTCCAGCCTAGTGCCGCGAAAAGCCTGCAGCGCCTCCAGTCGTTCGGGAGCGGCAACATCGTTCAAACCAACATGATGCAAGCTCAGATTGCGAACGTTCAATCCTCGGTGTTTGGTGAACTCGGCCAATGTTCTTAAGCCATCATTGTATAGCGGGTTAAATCCCAGATTCAGCGTGGAGACGTTCTCGAGTCCCTTAGCCTGGCCGAGCCGCAACTCCAAATCAGCAGATGAGATGCCTTTGTGCGACCAGTCGACCACTTTCCTGAGACTGCGCCCAGCCATAGGTAAAAGCTCGGTCAGAGACGGTAGCTCTGCGGCGGCTTGTTTGGCGCCGCCGTTTGCCAGCAATTCGGCGCCCTCCACTATCAATTTAATTGGTGGCATATATGGTTCTCCTCTAATTCATCTCGCTGCCATTCAAAATTGCCGACGGCGATGTGACCACTGCGATTCTAATGGAGGGATTTTGGCGATGCATTGGCTGAACATTGGCTTTTTATGGGCAGCACGAAAAATACGTCTTTAGATCCCTCGCCAACGTTCTCGAATTTCAAGGACTCGCAAAAGTATGCCGACCAATATGTCAAGCTGGGGTAAACTTACAAGTCATATGAACTTGAAAGTCAGCCGGCAGACAAGCAAACAGATCGCGGTTCTAGTGAGCGTATCACTTGCCGTCGAGGTGGGTCTGGGCGCGTATTTCACTGATATCTTCATGCGGTTGAAGGATGAGCATCGCCAGTTGATGCACTCATTTGACATCAATAATCGATTGCGCGACCTCTCCTCTTATACCGGTCAGCGCATCATTGCATTTGCCAGAGCAAAAGCGATGAACAGTCCCGTGTACTATCAGCGCGCTAAAGTCTGCTCGGAAAAGAGCGAGCGCGCCCTGAAAGAGCTGACCCAAATTCTGGAGAAAAGCGAAAATCGTTCGCCGACGCTTGCAGAGTTGAAACGAACGGCGCGCGAAGCTCACGAAACTACGACCGCGATTGAGAATGCCGTAAGAGAGGGCGAGTCCGCCCTGGCCGATCTGCAGTCCGCAAAACTGTTCATGAAAGTCGACCGCATTTACGAGCTGGCTGACAAACTCGTTGAAGAAAACATCGATCAGCAAAGCAGGTTGCAAAAGAAGATCGATAAAGACCAGGCTTTTCTGGATAAGGCCGTCTGGCTCGCAGTGGCTATAAACACACTACTGGTGGTGCTGTGCTCCTTATACTTCAATGCCGGCACGAGGAAGCGCGTCGCCGTGCTCTGCGACAATGCCTCGCGCTTAGCAGCAGGTTTGCAACTCAACAAGCCTCTGCAGGGCGATGACGATCTCAGACAAATCGACATTGCATTTCGCACGCTCAACCAGGAGCTCGAGCTGTTGAGGCGAAAGGAACGCGCCATTTTAGAAAATGCCAGGGACATAATTTGCTCCATAGACGAACACGGCACCATCTGCGATATCAACAACGCCGCCACCCAATTATGGGGATACGAGCGCCAGGACATGGTCGGCAAAAGAATTGCAGCACTGCTGGATGATGCAGACAAGGAGAAATTGAGCAATTGGTGCAAGCGGGTGAGAGAATCGGGACAAGGCGAGGAGTTCGAATGCCGCATCGGTATGAAGAACGGCTCAGCCGCAGACTGCGCATTTAGCATGACCTGGTCGGACGAACAACGTTTGTTCTTCGCGGTCATTCATGATGTAACGGAAAGGAAAGCAATTGAGCGCCTGAAAAATGACTTCGTCTCGATGGTCAGTCACGATTTGCGCGCCCCTCTCAGCGCCGTGATGATGACGCATGAGCTGATGGAACGCGGCGATTATGGGCGGCTCAACGAGGCTGGAGAACAGGCGCTTTCCCGCGCCCGGCAAAGCATCGCTCGGCTGATGAATCTGGTCAATGACTTGCTCGACCTGGAGAAAATGGAGGCTGGTCGGATGGAGTTATTCCTCGAGCAAGTCGACATTAAGGGTCCAGTCGAAAATTCAGCTGAGGCAGTAAGGGCTCTGTTGAACGACAAGCAACTTTCACTGCACATCAATTTAGATGAACCACTTGAGGCGTACACCGACAAGGAGCGCCTCACGCAGGTTCTCGTCAATCTGCTTACAAATGCAATCAAGTTTTCAAACAAAGGTGAAAGCATAGAAATTACCGGGCGAGCAACCGATGGGTTCGTCATACTGAAAGTCATTGATAGCGGGCGCGGCATACCTGCCGATCGGCTTGCCGCAGTATTCGAGCGTTACCAGCAAGTCAGCGCCGCAGACGGCAAAAGAGGGGTCGGCTCCGGGCTCGGCCTGGCGATTTGCAAAAGCATGATCGAGTTGAATGGGGGCGAGATAGGAGTTGAGTCAGTGGAAGGGAAAGGGACCACATTCTGGTTTTCCCTGCCCGGCAATGTGGAACAATACCGACGAACTTCCTCGTGAGGCAAGATGGTCAAGATTTTGGTCGTCGAAGATGACGCCGAGTTAGCGCCGGTTGTTAGAGATTGGTTGTCCTTCGAGCATTACACGGTTGAATTGGTTGATAACGGTTCGGAAGCGAAGGATCGCTTACAGCTCTTCGCTTACGACCTGGTCATTCTCGATTGGGAGCTGCCGGACATGAGCGGCATGGACATACTGCGCGGCTTTCGCGCCGGCGGGGGCATGACACCAGTTCTGGTGCTGACTGGAAAGCGATCGATTGATAATAAAGTTGAGGGATTCGATTCCGGAGCAGACGATTATTTGACGAAACCTTTTCACGGCAAAGAGCTCGTGGCGCGCGTCAAAGCCCTCCTGAAACGCCCGGCGATTCAGCTGCCGACCAATCTAAAATACGGCGAGCTGGAGCTCGATCCCAACAACTTTGTGGTGCGAAGAAACGGCGATGAGATTCGCCTGGTGCCAAAGGAATTTGCCCTGCTCGAATTCTTGATGCGCAATCCGAAAAAATTATTCTCCAGCGAGGAGTTGCTCTACAGTGTTTGGGCAAGCGATTCGAACGCCACTGTCGAAGCGCTCACCACCTGTATAAAGCGCCTGAGGAAGAAGCTCGACAAAGAAGGCGCGCCCTCAATAATTCGCAATGTTCATGGTGTTGGTTATGGGCTTGGCGCAGCCGGACAGGACGACAAAGCGAATTGATCCCGCAAATGCGCACCGGCATGGCTTCCACACAAACGGCTCACAATTCCTTTACAAGCACCCGCTAAGATCGGACTAGTGGCACGGGCGTCTCTGGAGACTGCAATATGAAATCATCCATCCTCTTTTTGCTGCTGCTGGCCGGTGTCGTGTTCCCGGCGAGCGCCAGGGCAGCAGACGAAGGCATCGGTTGGCTAGCCTCATGGAATCAAGGTCTTGCAGAGGCAAGGCAAACAAACAAACCGATACTGTTAATGTCGGGGGCGCCGGAATGTGGTGGCGTCCCTGGTGTCTGGTGACCAGGCAAACAAGATGCCGACAGGAGTTACCTGTCCAAACCCGAGGTAATAAAGGCTTCTCGACAGTTCGTTTGCATAAGGTTGTTGACATACGAAAGTGCCAGCGAAGCCGAAGTTTTGAAGTCGTTCTGGAGAAACGGCAGACCGCTGGAGAATACCCTGTTTGTTATTCTTGATCCGCATGGCCAGCCTCTGACAAGAGGCAGCCGCAGTCCGAGCTGGATTTTTCGCGACAGCCAGGACATGGCAAACGGACTGGATCAGATTGCCAAAAAATACCATCCTTATGGAGAGCAGCGCGCTCTGCCGACGGTGGCTACGGTTCGCTTAGGCATCAACGTAGCAGCTTGTGATAAATTGCCGCTCGCCATAGTGGTCGGCGACACGGCCGGCGATCGCGATTTGATGTCCAGGCAACTTGCTCATCTTGCCTGGAGCCATGAAATGATCGGCAAGTTGACTTACACATCCGGTAGCAGAAATGAATTGCGCAACATCCACGGTGCCCAAATATCACGGGGATATTTGTTCGTTTTACCCGATGAATTTGGCACCAAGGGAAGTGTTGTTGCACAGTTGAGCCCGAGCGCTTCGCAAGGGGAGCTGAAAGCCGCCATGGAAGCGGCGATCAATCGAAACCACCCGAGCAATATCGATCATCGCGACCACATAAGACTCGGTAAACAACAAGGAATTCATTGGGACACCGCCATTCCCGTCACCGATCCTCATTCGCCCGAAGCGCAACAAATCAGCACGGGTCGCGCGCGAGGCTGGGGGGCTCAGAATGACAATCAGGACGACGGACCCCCCATGGGTCCTCCGCCTGGCGGGCGCATGGGCTTCGGACCACCCGGTATGAATCAGCGCGGCGGCTCGTCGCAGCGCCGCTCGCCTCTGTGGGGAGTGCAGGACGATCAAGATGGATCACCTGTGGGACCCCCACCAGGCGGTGGTCCGGGTTTCGGTCCCCCGGGCATGGGGCAAAACGGTCCGCCGATGGGTCCTCCGCCGGGCGGCGGTCAGGGCTTCGGTCCTCCAGGCATGGGGCAAAACGGTCCGCCAATGGGTCCTCCACCAGGCGGCGGTCCGCGGTTCGGTCCACCAGGCATGGGGCAAAACGGTCCCCCTCAAGGTCCACCACCGGGCGGCAATCCGGGGTTCGCACCTCAAGGCATGGGACAGAACGGCCCAGCAATGGGCCCGGGATCTGCGACGTGGGGCACGCAAAACAGCGACCAGGACGGCTCGCCTCAAGGGGCGCCTCGAGGCAGATCCCCAGCCTGGGGAAGGCAAGGCTCGGATCAAAACTAAAGGCGGTTGCGGCAAGCGGCAGCGCCACTATATGTGGTGCGACTAGCTTTTTGTAATCGACATGGCCAGCAATTCTTGATAGATCTTGCTATCCATTAATGCCAGGAACTTGCGGTCGTCCTTCAGATGAATCAGAGCGCAGATTGCTTTTCTGCGGCCACCATAGACAACCCCAGCCAGGAGCCCGAGAGGACCGAATATGGAACCGGCAAGACCCCAGGCCACGGCCTCGGGCAATTTCTTGACGCTCTCTTCTGTCTGCATCTCGATTTTCTTGACCTCGTGGCGCAGATCGATTTGCTCGAAGGCGCCCCACAGCGTTCCCATGCTGTACTCCCACTCACCCTGAGCGACATCTCCACCGATAACCTTGACTTTATTGTTGGCGAACATTTTGCCGATTGAGTCCATGGCAATTCTCCAGTGCAACTATCCGAGCGACGATTGCAGAATTATACCCAGAGCAATCTAGACTTTTCCAGCTTGCATGAACTGATCGGTGAAGTTGCTCACGAACGGCAGCCGCCCCGGTCTGCCTTTGTAAACATCAATCATCTGCCTGACGGCATAAACAGTGAAGAGAACCCCGAGCAGCGCTCGCAATAAAATGAGAATCATGCTGAGCACCGGTCCAATCATTGGAATGAAACCCAATATCGCCTCGACAGTTCCAATGATCACGCTCAGTGCCAGAAAGCCGCCACCAAATATGATACCTTGCACGCAATGCCACTTCAGGTATTCATTTATATTGAGCTCTGTCCTCAGCCAAAGAATCGGAGCGATGATCGGCAGCAGCGGGAAATAGCACAAGGCAGCCGCCACGTTGAATTCGAGGTCAAAGAAGTGTGTCTTTCCTTGCGGGACTTGAACCGCATCCCAGCTCTTCAGCGTCGGTTTCTTGGCGGAGGGCTTGCCTGAGGCATCCTCATCCGCAGCACTTGCCTCCGGATCTTGCGAAGAACTTGCGGCATCGGGCGCTTTTTTCGCCTTCATCTCATAATCGTATTCGTTGTTCCGCTCGAAGGGATCTTCAGTCTGCTTGTCCGGTCTCATCTCAGCCATATGTATGCTCGTCGCTTTCCAGAACGTTTATCCATAATATCATTGCCGCAATCATGAAGACTCTATGCCGCCCATCAAGCAATGCGAATTTCCGCTGATAGTCAAGTGACTGTCAAAGAGTCCGATTTCAAAATCATATGGCGAACGCTTTCAGTCGAGCCAACAAAAAATTGTCAAGCAAACGTTCAACCAATTTAGAACTTGCCCTGGCAAGATCAGCGATGCCGGCCGCCGCCTCTGAACAAACGACTGAGCGTTGCGATACTATATGCGATACCAGCCACATTCGAGCCGCCGCCGTTGAAAGGATAGCCGCCGCCGGGATAGTAGCCGCCTCCCGGATAATAGCCGCCGCCTGGATAATAGCCGCCACCCGGGAAGTAACCCGAGCCGCCACCGGGGAAGTAACCCGAGCCGCCGTTTGGATAATAGCC
>JAJPJO010000312.1 GCA_021324135.1 Pseudomonadota bacterium | reverse complement strand
TTCTAAGTCCGGCGCCTATGCCGGAAGCGCCAACACCCTGTTTCATTATGAAGCTTGTCAACCAGGCTGCCGCCACCGAGAGACCAAACTCCGACATAACGGAAATGATCATGGCGGCAATCACAAATATAGCCACTTTCGGATATCTGTTCGCATAAACCAACGCCACAATAAAGCCCACCAGGAAAGTCAAATAGAGGGGCAACTTGGTCAACGTGGAATTTAAGGCTATGGATAACCACGATAATTCTGAACTCATCGTCCGCCTGCTTGAATCCAAGGAAGTATGTTAATCAGCCTGGTGCGCCTAATGAACGGCGGCACCGATTTGAACCAGATTGTGCAGCGCCCTGTGCTTGAGTCTGTAAAACTGCTTCAAGCGCTCGAAGTCGTCAACCGCCCCCTGCACTCTCAAGCAAAGACGTGTGCAACCGGCTGTAGTGGCACGCACCGTACTGTGCTCTTCATTGTCGCAGTTCGCCCAAAGTTGAATGGTCGGCTCGTCCAGTAGTTGCTTTGCAAGGACGGTGTCTTTGAAATATTGCTTGACCAGCTTCTCATCGTTGCTCTTGACGATAAAGTGTTTATCGAACTCAGGCTGACCGACGACGATATCTTGCATGCCAAGCAACTTACCAAAGCCGTCGAGCCAATTCTGAGGATGGATGGCGAATTTAAAGTTGCCGTTTGCTTTGTATTCCACATCAATGGCGGTCTGGTCGTTCTTAGCCATGCCTTTAGGCACCATCGTATAAACAAGCACCCAGCCGGTGTCTGTTATGGGAACGCTGATGCTCATGCGAGTATGGCTCGAGTCCGGATTGGGATCATCGACTGAAGCCTTGAACTCCTCGGCGAACTCCATCCAGACATATTTCCAACCGTAGATCCTGCTGTGAAGTTTCACTGGCCTGCTCCTTGATGATTCGGCGACGCAATCTCGTCTTTATATCAAAAAAATCGACTTCCAATAAGGTTTTTTAACTCATATGCATTCTGGCGAGTCGAAGCCGGGATCCGGGGCTTAGAGTAAACTAGTCACAGCTCGTTTGATTGAACTCCGATTTCCAGTCAAGCCCGGTGGCTGATCATCGACAGAAGACAAAGGAAGCCCAGATTTTGGAACAGGAAACCACCACAATCAAAGACGACGAGCTGGGCGCATCCGAGAAGAAAGCCGCGGCGCTGGGTGAGCTTACTCAGGGCAATCTCTGGAAAGTAATCTGGCGAATGTCATGGCCCCTGTTGCTCACAACCATTGCCGCTTCTCTTGTCGGCATGACCGACCTATTTGTGGCCGGACGGCTTGGATCGGCACCGCAAGCGGCTGTCGGCATCTCCGAGCAGATCATTTTCACCTTCCTTTTATTTATGATGGCGACGGGGACGGGCACAACCGCACTTGTATCGCGCTATTGGGGCTCCGGCAACCGCAAGCGCGCCGCTCGCTTCGCCGGACAGTCGCTGGCATTATCCATCACACTGGGACTTTGCCTCAGTGCCGTGGCGCAGCTAACAGCACATTACGCTCTTGGTTTTTTTACTCACTCCGACGCGGTCAAAGAGCTGGGCACGACTTATCTGGCTCTGTTCAGCTTCGGAATGATACCGCTTAGCGTCGTCTACATCGGCAATGCCTCCTTTAACGCGATCGGCAAATCCACCACCACTCTCCTGGTCGTAGCAGTGATGACGAGCATTCAAATTAGCGGTGATTTTCTGACGGTTATCTATAACTGGCCGGTCGCCGGGCTCGGCATTAGGGGCATAGCCTATTCCTATCTTTGCGGCGCCACCGCCAGTAGTATCACGACCATCATCTTGCTGCGGCGCTCGCAAATCAGAGAATCTTTGAACCTGATCTTTCCCATCGTCCGCGGCATGATTTTGAAGGTAATAAACATAGGCTTGCCATCAGCCTTTCAAAGGATCGGCTGGTCGGTGAGCGTCTTCGGTTTATTCTTCATTTTGTCAATGACCAGATTTCCAACCGAGGCCCAGGCAGCCTGGGCGATCGGCATGCGCGTGGAAGGGCTGATCTTCATGCCGATCATGGCACTGTCGATGGCGGTGGCATCGATTGTCGGTCAAAACCTTGGCGCCAAACAAATCGATCGCGCCTACCGGGCCGGATGGCGAGTCACCTGGGTAGGCATAGTGATGCTCTCCTTTATGGGCGTGATCCTGTTCGTTTGTGCCGGGCAGATTGCCAGATTGATGAGCAACGACGCCAATACAATCGCCATTGTGATCAGCTATCTCCGCATCAATGCCCTCTCGGAACCATTCCTCGCCCTGGCCATGATCTTGAGCGGCGCCCTTCAGGGGGCGGGCGATACACGTTCACCGATGTGGATTACGATATTCTCGAACTGGTGCGTGAGATTGCCGCTCGCCTATCTGCTCTCCCTGGTATGCGGCATCGGTCCATCAGGAGCCTGGTGGGCAATGACCGCTTCAATAGCCCTCATGGGCTTGCTCACCTGCTGGCGTTTTACCAGCAAGGCCTGGGTAAAGCTGCATATCTAGCGGCTAAAGAACGATGATCGAATGCTCAGCCGCCTCCTCAATCAGTTCAGGCGGAGGTGTCAGCCCATGCATATATGGGAATCGATCGGTCGAGTCGAGAAACTCATGGTAGAGCTTGGCATACTTTACCTCATTAGTGTACGAACTGAAGATGCCGAGCTTTCGCCCGACACCCGGAAGGCCCTCATTGCCGGGGGTAGCCTTGTGCGCCAGCCGCCAATCGAAGATCAGCAAGTCACCGCATCTGGTTTCAGGCGAGCGGGAATTTTTCGCCCGGTAGTCTCTGGCAGTCGCCAGTGGAATGAATGGATCCGGCAGGTGATGGGAGCCTCCGTCCACCTCGAGTGCGGCGCCGTACTCGCCGACATTATCTTGCAGATAGATGACGGTTTGCAGCATGATGCACCCGGGCTTCCTGTGAAAGTCGTAACCGACGTCCTCGAAGTCCATGGTCTCATTGTGCCAATAGGCGGATTTCTGATGAAGCAAAGTTGCCGCCCTCAAATTCACCGGCATGGATACATCGAGAAGCCGGCGCAGAATCGCGTTCATCCCCTCGTGATAGAGAATCCAGCGAGTCTCTCTGTACCTGCTATAGATGTCGAGGAGCGCAAGGGAGCTGTTGCCCTGAGCCATCTGTTCGGTACGATCGTCGAGCTTCTTCTCGAGGAAGCTGCGCATGCGCGCGATCTCATCCTGGGAAAAAACGCCGGGGAAAACCGTATAGCCAGACTCGTTCAGCTCTGCCACACGATCGCTTTGTACCGCCGAGCTCAATGACATAATTACTCTCCTCCGCATGCGCCCGATCGGGGAAGCCTACTTTGCAGCGGCTACTTTCAAGAGAATCTTGTGCATGCGTTTAACGCCATTTTCCAAGCCGCGCAAGGGAATTCGCTCGTCCACACCATGCATGGTGGCGAAGTGAGCCTTGTCTATCTCGACCGGCTCGAAACCATAGGCGGTGATACCGAGCTCTCTGAACCAATGCGAGTCGGTGAACCATGGCACCACCACCGGTACCACCGGCACATCCGGAGACTCTTCGGCGGCAACGGCTTCAATGGCACTATACAAGTCCGTCTTGATCTCGGACGGCGATGCTACGTTCCATTCGAGCACCGAGATTTCCACTTTTGGATCGTCGATTATCGGTTTGATGTAACTGACGAATTCATCCTTGGTGACACCCGGCAAAATGCGGCAGTCAAGCTGTGCGGAAGCTTCTCCGGGGATGACGTTGGTTTTATAGCCGGCCTTTAGAACGGTCAGCGAGATCGTGTTGCGAAGCATCGACGATTTCAGCACATCACCCATCAAGATTTTCACATCAGCGGGATCTTTGACGTGGCTGCCGATGTCTGCATAGACTTCTTTCGTTTTGCCTGTCTCGAGCTTGCTTATTTCTTTGAAGTATTGCGCCACCGGGGGTAATACCTTCAAGTTGGGAGACGCATTGACTATGCGATTGAGAGCGCGCACCAGGCGGTTGGTAGATGAATCCGGCAGGGGCATGGATGCGTGACCCGCCTGCCCTTTGGTCTTCAGCTCCAGCCAGAGCGCCGACTTTTCGGCATAATTGACGCCCCAGTATTTGGCATTGCCTTTTTCGTCAGCCTCAATGCAGAACCCTTCGTTGATCAAAAACTCGGCATCACTGACCAGCTCCGGATGATGTTTTTTGAACCAGCCCGCACCAAATTCCCCGCCTACTTCCTCATCGGGCGTGCCCAGGAAAATGATGTCGCGATCCAGCTTCACACCGCTGCGCTTCAGAAGGAGCATCGCTTCCAATTGAATGATGCCCTGTCCCTTCATATCCAGGGCCCCTCTTCCCCAGAGCTCGCCATCATAAATCTCGCCGCAGAACGGTGGATGTTTCCAGTCGGCTGGATTGGCCGGCACCACGTCAATGTGGTTCAACAGGACGACTGCTTTCTTCTTGCCCGTGCCTTTCAATCGCGCATAAACGCAGGCGCGCTCGGGAGCGGTGTCTAGAATCTTGGCTTCAATGCCGTTTTCAGCCAAAATTTTGGCCAGGTACTCGGCGCCCTTTTTTTCGTTACCCGGGGGAACCGTCGTGTCGATTTTCAGATAATCAGCCAGAATCTTTGTTGCTTCCTCCCCGGCTGATTTATAAAGCCCGCTATGCGCCGCCGTGCCTTCGTTGGCATGCCCTGCGGTGGCCGAGCCGGCAGAGGCGCCGGCACCGCAAATGGTGGCAGGGAAAAAGAGACCCATGCTCAAGGCAAGACTGATCAGCTTTGCAGATTTCAACATTAGTCCTCCAGAGGGATTTGAAGATGGTCGCAGACAATGAGGTTTACCGGGATTCCAAAAGCGGTGCCGGGATGGAGCGCCGGCTCATGATCAAAAATCAATGAGCGAAGCCAATCGATTCGTGCCTGCCCATGACAGGTGGCTCGGTCGACTGCCGCGGCAGCTCCTAGAATTAGAGCATGTCCGTTCGCATATATTCTTTGAAGAAAAACTAAATGATGTTTGGTTTCAAAGTGGCAGGAACGCCTCAGATTTGACACAATGAGCTAAGCAACAATGTTGGAGGGATATATGACAAGAAGTTTGCTAGCACTGACAGTGGCTCTGGCAGCTGGTTTCAGCTTGAGCGCATATGCGCAGGACACAGCCACCGATGCCGGAACCGCGGCTCCTGTAGCCAAGAAAAAACCAGGCTTGATCAAGAGAGTAGCCGGAGACATCGGCCATGGCGCTAAGAAGGGCGCCAGCGGCATCGTTCACGGCACGGAAAAAGTCGCCAAAGGCACAGGCCATGCGGTTGAGACCGTCAGCAAAGATACGGTCAAAGGTGCAGAGAAAGTAGGCAAAGGCACTGTCCACGGCGCCGAGAAGGTCGGCCGCGGCACGGTCCATGGCGTAGAAAAGGTAGGACACGAATCCGAAAAGGCAGGTAAGGGCGTTGTTCATGGCGCCGAGCACCTGGTCGGCAAGGGTCCCAAGAAGACAACAGCCCCCGCCACAGAAACAGCTCCGGCTGAAACAAAGTAGTCAGCCAAGCTGATCCGGGAAGTCAAGAGTCCGCATAGCAACGCGAGGCAAGCGTGATGACGCTGACATGGTGTTGCTATGTGTCTTTTTTTAGAGTCAGGTGTGTGGGCGGCTCAATGGTAAAAACGATCTAAGACTATGCTCAAAAACAATAATCAACGCCACAGAAGTAAACCAGCCAGGACAAATGCTCTGGGACCTGCCAGAAGGGCAGGCTGTGTTTTCGCTTTCTGCCTGGCATTTCTCTTTCTCTTAATCCCGCCTCTGAGGCAAATGGATTCGGCCCTGGCCGCCTCTGATGTAAGCGCCTCCAGGCTCGACGAGCTAGGCATTGAAGCCATTACCGACAAGCCCGTCAAAGGCATCAGCGAGTATAAATTGAAGAGCAACGGACTCGATATTCTCTTAGTCGAGCGTCATGAAACGCCGGTCGTGATGACGACTATGGTATTTCATGTCGGCTCGCGCAATGAGGCGGTCGGTTATACCGGCTCGACTCACTTTCTCGAGCACATGATGTTCAAAGGCACCGAACGGATCGATCCCCTGAAGAAAAACGGCATAGATGATTTGCTGAAAAAAGTCGGCGGCACCAATAATGCCACCACCTGGTTCGATCGAACAAACTATTTCGAGATGGTGCCGGCCGGTCATCTCGATCTGTGCCTGCGCATCGAGGCGGACCGGTTGCGCAATCTGCTCCTCCGCGAATCAGATCGCAAGGCTGAGATGACGGTGGTGCGCAATGAACTGGAGCGAGGTGAAGACGATCCGAGCCAACTCCTGGAGACAAATCTGTTCGCAACCGCCTTTAGAGAGCATCCCTATCATCATCCCACCATCGGCTGGCGCTCCGATGTCGAGGGCGTCCCGACCAGCAGACTGAAAGCTTTCTACGATGAATTCTATTGGCCGAACAACGCTACATTGATCGTCATCGGTGACTTCGACACGACAAAAACGCTGGCGTCGATCGCTTCACTCTTCGGCTCGATTCCAAAATCACCAGCGCCGATACCAAATGTTTATACAACCGAACCTCCTCAGGAAGGCGAGCGGCGATTCGTCGTCAAACGCGGCAACAACCTGCCTCGACTTACAATCGGCTTTCATATCCCGCGCGCTCTAGACAAAGATACCTATGCCCTCGATGTCGCACAAACGATCCTCGGAGACAGCAATAAACCGTCCAGTCGATTGTACAAACGACTGATCGACTCAGGGCTGGCATCTGAAGTGAGCTGTGTCGGCTATTCACTGCGCGATCCCGGACTGTTTGTGATCAACGCCCAGGCCAACGTCGGTGTTGACCTCTCCAAGTTGGAGAACGCCATTCTGGATGAGCTGAGACTGCTTCAGACGGCGCCTGTTAAACCCGCGGAGCTTGCCAAAGCAAAAAAATCGATTACAAAGGGTCTGCGCCTGGACATATCCGATCCGATGGGTCTCTCCAGTCACCTCACTGAGGCGATCGCGGTGGCCAACTGGAAGTGGTGGCTGAGCTATCCGCAGGAGATAGAAAAGGTAACCGCCAATCAAGTGCAAACCGTTTGCCGTCGTTATTTCCAGCTGGATAATCGCACGGTCGGCAGATACTATCCCAAGGGCGGCACCAGCACCGCCCAATCAGCACCCTCAGGCGAGGAGCACGGCAGTGCGGCCAAAACCGGCTCACCACAGGCAGTGGCTTCCGCGGAGACTGCCAAGCCGGATTCTGCAGCCGCCGATACGGAGGCCGATGGGGATGCAGCCGGCAGTCCTCAGGTAAATATAGATATCGGCAAACGCGTGCATCGCCTGCAATTGAAGAATGGCATCACCGTCCTTGTACTTCCCCTGAAGGGCAGCACTACAGTAGCAGTCTCAGCCAAGCTGAACAGTGGAGATTACTTCGCACAAAGGCATGCTACGTCGGTACCGGGTCTGGTGGCTGATCTCCTCAATAAGGGATCGGTTCACTTCAGCAAACAGCAAATCGCGGACACGCTGGAGAATATGGGAGCCCACCTGGAGATTTCCGCCGGTACTTACTGCACCGGGGCTGATACCGAAGTTGTCCGAGAGGATCTCGACAAATTGCTGGCCATGCTCGCCGATATGCTCTGCCAACCAGTCTTTCCAGCCGAAGAGCTGAAACTGGAGAAATCTTTGCAGCTCTCCGATATAAAGGAAAAAATGGCTGACACAGGAGATGTTAGTTGGAACATTCTGGTAAGAAAGTTATACAAGCCGAACTCCGCCTTCTACGAGAAGGACTATAAAGATCAAATCAGCGAGATACAAGCGATCAAAAGGGCGGATCTCGTCTCCTTCCACAAGCGGTTTTACAAACCATCAAATATGACCTTGGCTCTGGTCGGAGACATTAGCGATGATCAGGCGGAAGCTCTTTGCCGGAAGCATTTCTCAGCCTGGCAGGGACAGGGAAAGGACAGTATAAATCCAAGCGCCAGTGAGCTTAAATTACCTGCTCGTCAGGAAAAGGTAGTAGCGGATTTGCCCGACAAAGCCAACGCCGATGTCGTGATCGCCAAGGCACTGCCTGTCAGCATCAAATCACCCGATTACTTCGCCGCTGTTTTGGGCAATGCCGCGCTGGGCTTCGATAGCTTCGCTTGCAGGCTTGCGCCAGTGAGAGACAAGTATGGACTCAGCTATCACATTTCATCGAAAATGGAAGATCCGATGTATCCGTTCGGACCATGGGCGATCAAATTCTCGGTCAACCCCGCCAATCTCAAGAAGGCGCAAGACCTCGTCTCGTCAATTGTTTCCGACTACCTGAGCGGCGGCATAACCGGGCCGGAATTGCGCACTGAAAAATCGCATTTGAGCGGACTCTTTTTCGTTCAACTGCGATCGCCAAAGCAGATCGCGACAGCACTGACATCTTATGAAGCTGCCGGAGTGAAGCCAAGTTACATCGATGAGTTCGCAGGCAACCTTGATAAGGTGAGCGTCGACGATGTTAATGCGGCGATTCGAAAATATTTCAAACTCGACGATGCCGTGACAAGCATTTCAGGAACGTTCAACAGATCGAAACCGAACACGAAGAGATGAGAGAGATCCCTCACCATATCTGGTATCGCCGGCAAGCATCTGCGGTTCTTTTGCCTTTTGCGCTCATCGTCACTGCCCTTGCTCAGTATCCGGCGAGCGGCTCGGCATCAGGACAATCCTCAGCCGGAGAAAACGATTCTAGTCAAAATCAGGTCAACGTGCGTCGCATCTTGAGACCGCTCAATGCACCGGCACCGGAACTTTATTTCATCGACAAATCCGGCAAACAAGCGATCTCGTATATGTTCCAACAAGCCGGGCATTTCAAGGAAGGCCTGGCACCGGTTCTGATCGCGGATCAATGGGGTTTTATCGACAAATCCGGTGACGTCGTCATTGGCGCTAAATTCGACCTTGCCCAGAATTTTTCCGAAGGACTGGCAGCCGTCAAGCTCGAGGACAAGTGGGGTTACGTCGATCGAAAAGGCAACATCGTCATAAAACCTCGCTTTGCGGTTGCCGAAGAGTTCAAAAATGGGCTGGCCGTAATTCAAATTTCAAAAGATGAGATTGCCAAAATTGAGCCTGATCAGCTTCCCAAGCGGACTTTCGAATTCCCGAAGCAAGAAGCGAAAGGCACTGCCCAGGGACCACGAACAATTTTGGATGCAATTGCTTTATCACGTCGCGCCGGCATGATCGATCGCCAGGACAGATTCGTCATCGGACCGCTGTATGAAATGCTGCAAAATTACTCGGACGATTTAGCCCTGGCAAAGGAAGGCAATACATTCGCTTTCTTGAATAAGCACGGTGAGCTTGCCTTCA
Organism: Pseudomonadota bacterium; assembly: GCA_021324135.1. Lineage (GTDB taxonomy): Bacteria > Cyanobacteriota > Vampirovibrionia > Obscuribacterales > Obscuribacteraceae > JAJPJO01. Next base: position 33,628 of record JAJPJO010000312.1, on the reverse strand, counting down.
AGCCGTACTGGCAAGAGGCCCGTTCGTTTTCAGATGGACATGCCGCCGTGAAGATAAAGGACAAATGGGGGTTCATCGATACGAACGGCAAACTGGCCGTGAAAACAACTCTTGATGATGTCGGCGATTTTCACGCCGGTCTGGCCGCCGCCCGGAAAAATGGCAAGTGGGGCTTCATCAACAACCAGGGCAGTTGGGTGATCGAGCCCAGATATGACGCCGTCTTCGAAGGCTTCGTCAATGGAGCTGCCGTTGTCGGCAAAGACGTTTGCAAAGTCAAGCATGGACAAACGAACCTGACCCGATTCGGCAATGCCTACATTATTTCAAGAGCGGAGGCGGAGGATTTCGACGAGTCGACAGAAGTGCTGCCGGAAGAGCACTTCGCTTATCCGGACATTCGTTTCTTCCTCATCGACAAAAGCGGACGAGTCATGGGCGAGCAATATGATTTAATCGGCAGCCTTTGCGACGGTCTCAGATGCGCTCGCCTTGATGGCAAATACGGCTTCATCGACAATCTCGGAAAGCTCGTCATCAAGCCGATCTACAAGTGGACAGATAATTTTTCCGAGGGTCTTGCCGTTGTTCGAAATGGAGAGAACAAAAAGCGACTGGTCGAGCGAAACGAAATTATCCTCAAGCGGGCGATACCGAGTATGGTGACTGACCCGGGCTTGATTGAAAAGGATTTGAGCGTTTGCAACGAGATTATTAAACTCGATCCCAGCAACGCTCAAGCATACAGGGATAGAGGCTACCTGCGCTGTTGCCTGGGTCAGTATCAGGCTTCTCTGGAAGACTTCGCCCAGCTGGCCCGCTTGTGTCCGACATCCTCTGCCGGTCATTATTGGCGAGGACTGGCCAACCTTCAGCTCCAGCGCTATTCCGATGCCCTGTCTGACTTCACGAACGCCATTGAGGTCGAGCCTATGAAGAGTGAAAACTTCTGGGGCCGAGCCGTGGCGCTCATGAAGTTGAAGAATCTCGACCTGGCATTGAGCGAGGTCAATCATGCTCTGAGTTTTTACGATCACCCCGCCTACAAGAAATTGAAAGGCGAGCTCGAGGAGGAGCTCGGTGATTCTCAGGCAGCTTTGCAGGATCTTCAGGCCGGTCGCAAAGCCCCGGATCTGAATCCCTGGCCGGTTGCAGCTAAAGGGCTCGTCGACCTTCAACAAGATATAGATCGATTAGAGAAACAATTTGCAGCCGCGAAAAAGGGCAGCGATAATCTCAGGACGGCCTACGATGCCGCCGAGCTGGCCGACGCAATCGACGAGTTGCGGCGATTGAAGATGGGCGAGAACAAGCTCATGGAAGTCGAGGATTTGCTCAAAGAAAGTTTGACCTTGCGCCGAGAAGCGCTCAGCCTCACTGAAAACAGCACCGCCAGCGGTGCAGCCGTTTTGCCCTTGAAAAACGATCTGTCGAATGGGATCGAGCAGTTGGCAAACTGGTATACGCTCAGCCGCGATTTTATAAAGGCGGAGCGGCTTTATGAAGAGGCGGCGAAATTGGCGGCCGAGTCGGGCTCTTCCGTCAAGCAAGCCGATTGCACAGCGGCGCTGGCGCGAATGTACGCCGAGCAAGGTGAGCTGGCCAGGGCCGAAGAGTTTTACAAAAAAGCGTTGAAGGTGAGCCACGCGATCCTGGCGCGCCAACCCAATGATGCCATGGCACGAGTAGTGGAAGGGCAGACACTGAGCGGCTACGGACTGGTCCTCTTCAAAACAAAACGCAGCCCTGAGGGCAATCAAAAAGTCAGCGAAGCAAGCGAGTTATTGAGCCTGGGGAGTAAATTGGCTTATCTGCCAAGCCCGCCTGCTGCTCCTCAACAAGATGCAGCAAGCGATCAATGGTACGAGGCCGCTTTGCAATGCAAGAGCCTCGGCCTGGTCGAAATCAGTCGAGCCTATGGGCAAACAGCGATTAAATCCGCATCCGATCAAAAGCAGAAAGAAAAGGCTGAGCGTTTCATCTCCATGTACTTGCCGAAGTGCAAAGTCAACCTCGCTCTGGCCAAAGTCTGGCAGCAAGCACGAGTTGCCGAAGCAGCCGGCGATCTGCGCTCGGCAGAGAATTTCAATCAGGAATGCCTGGCAAAGCAGCCTCAGTTTATCTGGGCACTGCAGGCACTGGGTCGTCTCAAGCGCATTGAATCAGATCTGAGCGCTGCCGAGAGATATATCAGGAAAAGTTTGCAGTTGAACCCTGAGTCGGTTGAAGGCTGGGTCGAGCTGTCGCGCATAGAGCGGGCCCGAGGCGACAAAGCTAAAGCGTCAGAGGCTCTGCTCAAGGCACTGAGCCTCGATCCCGACTGCCAGCTCGCTCAATTTGAGAAAGCCCTGATCGATAAAGACTGAATGCCTAGTGGCAATGCAGTCTGAACCGGAGAAAGGCAGCAGTTTATCTACTCAGAGCGGCTGTGCGATAACGCAGGGAATGCTCGTTTTTCGCACAAGTGGCAAGCTGCTCCAGACCGAGCAAACTAACTTGCGCGGCGCCCGAGCGCTTGCAATCAGCCTGGAAGCCACTGAGGAACGTGCCGCTGCTGTGATCGACTACCTTTACTGAAGGGTCGAAGCATAAGTTGATTATTTTGTGCTGTTTGGACAGCGTGGTCTCAAGAGCGTCCCGGACAGCAAGATTGTTGAAGCAGGTCACCGGGCCGGTGAAGTGGATTTCAGCCGCTCCGTCGTATTCTTTGACATGCGATACCGGGTTCCTGAATATACTCGAGAAAGCCCGCCACAATGATTGGCTTCTGTCAGCACGCAGCGAGTACATCATGAGAATCGCCACTTTGACGACGATACCACATGCGATACCAACAAGCAGGTCTGAGCAAACCGTGACCAGAACAGTGGTGGTGAACACGGCCATTTGATCCCATCCCAGCTTGGCTATCTTGAGCCATTTTTCCGGTCCGGCAAGTTTGAAGCCGATGTGAACCAGCACTGCCGATAGCGCCCCGACCGGTATAAGACCGATCTGCTCGTGGAACAAGAGGAGAAAGGCAATCAAGAACAGGGCATTGTAAAAGTTGACCCAGGCCGTTTTGCCTCCGGCGACGATGTTGGTCGTGCTTTTGATGATGCCGGGAATGATCGTCAGTCCACCGATCAGGCTCGAGCAAATATTGGATATGCCCATCGCGAAGAGTGTCCTGTGCGGATTTGACTTGCGATGATAGGGGTCGATTTGATCGACTGCATATATGGTTGCCAGCGATTCGCAGCCATCCACGAAGGTCAGGGCGAGAACCGAAAGAATCACAGTTGGAATCAATGTCGGCTGGCTGAAGAGCAAGAAGAAATCGGGGAAAGTGATGCCATGCTCAATTGGATTGGACGGCAGCGAGATCAAATACTTGGGCGCGATGTGAAACAGTTGACCCAGGCCGATGCCGAGCAGGACAACACACAGGTGCGGCGGGATAAACTTCAGCCACTGAATCTTCGTCTTTGGCAGTACGAAGAGCACTGCCAGACAAGCAACCGAGATTACGAAGACATGAATGTTCATTTGAGCAAAATGAGAAGGCGTTTCGGCAAGCAAACCGAAGAATTCGTGCGCTTCAAACTTGTAGCCGATGAAGTTGGGAATTTGCTTGGCTATGATCAAAAGTCCAATCGAGCAAAGCATTCCCTGGATTGCCGTTCTGGGAATCAAATAGCTGAACTTGCCCAATTTGAAATAGGTCAAGACAAGTTGAACCATACCGGCAAACATGATCACAGGCAGGATCAATTTGTATCCGGTTTCCATGTTGCCGTTGCCGAGAGTGGCGATCGATGAATAGAGAACCGGAGCCAAACCGGCGGCCGGACCGCTGATTGTCACATAAGCGCCACCAAGGAGCGGAAAGATCAGACCGGCTATGATCTCGGACCATATTCCACATATAGGTGGAGCGCCCGAAGCCAACGCGATACCCAGTGAGAGAGGCACTGATACCAGCGCCACAATCAAACCGGCGATCATGTCACTGCGCCAGTGCTTGAGACCGGCAAGCCCGTTTTGTGGCTTGTCGTCATCGGGCTCGGGGGGCACAGAAGCTTGCACTATCTGCCGAGCATCATTTTTTTGTATTGCCGCTTTATCGAGAACTATCATGATCTTGTTACCCGTGCTAACGCCAGCCGGAGCACGCCTCGTGTTCCGCTCAATGTCTTGCATTTAATAACGCGTATATTGCCGCCAACTCTCTGATTGGGATGAACTGAAAACCTTTGCCGCTGATTGATTCTTCTGACTAATCGATCGGATTTTGCAAGAGGCTTTCGTTCGACGACAAAAGGTTAGTCCTAATCCGGCAAGATCGCAATACGTAAGAACAACTTTTTTAAAACGAATGGCCGGCGCGAAACCGCAAACGCTCAGCAGTTGGGACTGATCACAAGACGGTCATCATTGAATTGTCATGAGTAATTGTAAAAATCCCTTAGAAATGGACGATTTCGATCATTTTTCGATCACAACTTGGCTGGATGAAAAGTCCCGATTCCCGCTCCAGGTCAGCGATTATGAGTGGTGGCACATTAAGCATTGTTGCAGGCGAAAAAGTACTGGTGGCACATATAGTGGCGATATGCCGGTACTGCAAACCAGTTACAGGATTTGTTGTCCAGATAACACAGGTAAACAAAGATTACGAACCGGCGCGGGGCTTAAGAGCGCGATTTTTGTCTCTTTCAATCGTGCTCAGGATAATATTTAGCTCTTAATGGAGGACCTTGATAGAAGCGATGGTCGAACATGTAAACCGTATATCCAGTGAGTTAGGCTTGCCCGTCAAGTCGGTGAGCGCCACTATCGCCCTGCTCGAGGATGGAGGCACAGTGCCGTTCATCGCTCGATATCGTAAAGAGGCTACAGGAGCTCTGGACGAGGTCGCCATAACCAATATTCGCGATCTGCTCGGGCGGCTGATCGAATTGGATAAACGACGAGCCTCGATCGTCTCATCTTTAGAAGAACGGCAGTTGCTCACTGAAGACCTTGCGGCCAAACTTAGCAAAGCTCAGACGCTTGCCGAGCTCGAGGATCTCTACCTGCCCTATCGCCCGAAGAAGAAAACCCGCGCCAGCCAGGCGCGGGAGAAAGGTCTGGAGCCCTTAGCAAAGAGCATTTTCGAATACCTTGCCTCCGATCCAATCAAAGAAGCTCAGAAATACCTGGACGCCGAAAAAGGGGTTGCCACCACAGATGATGCCCTGGCGGGCGCCAGGGATATCATTGCCGAATGGATAAACGAGCATCAGCCGACGCGAAAAAGAATGCGCGAGCTGTGGGGACAGAAGAGTTTCATCAAATCCTCATTGGCAAAGGGCAAAGAAGCGGAAGGCGCCAAGTATAAGGATTACTTCTCTTATTCCGAACCCGTTTCAAGCATACCTTCACATCGATTGCTCGCCGTGCTGAGAGGAGAAAACGAAGGCATACTCAAGGTGGCGATAGAGGTGGAGGAGCATTCCGCTCTTAACATACTCGAATCAAGCTTTGTCAAAGGCGCATCGGCCTGCGCCGCGCAAATAAAAGCAGCGGCCGTCGATTCTTATAGAAGATTACTGGCACCATCGATGGAATCGGAACTGCGCTCCGTTTTGAAAATGAAGGCGGATGCAGAAGCGATAAAGGTCTTCGCTGGCAATCTTCGGGAACTCCTAATGTCGTCGCCGTTGGGTGAGAAGAATGTTCTTGCCGTCGACCCGGGTTTCCGTACGGGATGCAAAATAGTCTGCCTGAATGGCCGGGGTGACTTGCTGCATCACGACGTCATCTATCCTCACGCCGAGCATGGCGCTAAATCAAGAGCAGAGGCTGAGAGCAAAGTGCTCGATCTGATCAAGAAATTTTCAGTTGATGCAATCGCTCTGGGCAATGGTACCGCCAGCCGTGAATCAGAAAGTTTCTTGCGAGACATCGATTACAAGAAAGCCGCCCTGACACCCCCACCCATTGTGCTGGTCAATGAGAGTGGAGCGTCAATTTACTCGGCATCCGAGGTGGCGCGCGAAGAGTTTCCCAATCAAGACATCACCGTGCGCGGTGCGGTCTCGATTGGGCGAAGATTGATCGATCCTCTGGCAGAGCTGGTCAAAATCGATCCGAAATCAATTGGTGTCGGTCAGTATCAACACGACGTCGACCAGAGGCAGTTGCAGCAGAGTTTGGACGATACGGTATCGAGTTGCGTGAATTCGGTCGGCGTCGAGTTGAACACGGCCAGCAAAGAGCTGCTTTCCTACGTGTCGGGACTGGGCAAACAGCTGGCGGCAAATATAGTCAAACATCGCCAGGACGAAGGTCCGTTTCAGAGCAGAGAGCAACTCAAGAAGGTGAGCCGTCTGGGAAATAAGGCCTTCGAGCAATGCGCCGGCTTCCTTCGTATAAGAAACGGAAAGCACCCACTCGACACTACGGCTGTGCACCCCGAGCGTTATGCTCTGGTCGAGAAAATGGCCGCCGATGCCGGCTGCGCCGTTCAAGACCTGATAAGCAAAGCTGAGCTGAGAAAGAAAATCGATATCAAAAAATACGTCACTGATTCAATCGGCATGCCGACTCTTCTGGATATTATGAACGAGCTGGAAAAACCCGGGCGCGATCCGCGCCGGCAATTCGTGCCGATGAAGTTTGCCGAAGAAGTATCGAGCATCGATGATCTGAAGGAAGGAATGCGCCTGCCGGGAGTGGTTACCAATGTCACCGCATTTGGTGCGTTTGTGGACATCGGCGTTCATCAAGACGGCCTGGTTCACATAAGTGAACTGGCCAACACCTTCGTGAAAGACCCGGCGGCGGTCGTGAAGGTTCAGCAGCGCGTCGATGTTCTGGTGCTTTCCGTCGATAAGGAACGCAGGCGCATCGCCCTGAGCATGAAACGCTAGTATTGGCCGTCATAAGATGATCATCAGCTCGCCAAACCTCGCAATATGCCCTTGACCTTCCTTCGCTGACAGCGGTATACCTAGGTGTTTCGCGGATGTTTCGCGGATTGCCCGTTCCCGGGCATGGAGGAAGGCGTGAGTGAAGGCGCAAAAGGCAGAGCCAGAGCATCTCTGCTAATCATTTCGACCATCTGTGTTGCGATCGATTGCCGCTCAGGATCAGCACAATCAGAGACACAGAATCAGCCATTAACTCAGCCAGGGCTGACTCGCCCGGCCTGGGGGGCGCGCCGATTGCCGCAAAATGGCGCCGGCATGCAAATCAAGCGCGCCGTGCCAGGACAGCAGTTCGGCTCCGGCTTGTCCGGCGGCGGCAGTCCGCAAGCCGCTCAACCGGCTCGGGACAATCCGCCTCCGATATACAAAGGACCCGCAGGCGAGGCGCTCGATCGCGTGCTCAAGGGCAAGCTCGATGATGCTAAAGAAATACTCATCCGGGCGTACAACCAGGGCAAAAAAGAGAAATCCCTGGATGCGGAGATACCTTACTTTCTTGCCGCCCTCGAGGAGCATAGCGAAGATTTCGCCCAGGCGATCAAGTATCTGGAGGAGGCGCAATCGCTGCTCGAGAAATCAGGCAAGTACGACACTCGCAGCCAATTTTTGATGACGAAGCGCCTGGCGCACAGCTATTACTGCAATCATGATTTCAAATCAGCCCTTGAGTTGTACAGGAAGGCCCTGGAGCTCAGCCAGAAAGGAGAGGCACCGCCTTCTCTTGTTTCCGAGCTTTACGAGGCGATAGTCGGATGCGAAGTGCATTTGAAACAATATGAGGCAGCCGAGAGGGATGCTCGCACCCACGTTCAGGTGGCCCAGGCCGCTGTTAAGAAAAACGGTGCGATTGGTCTCTTGAGCTATTCATGGGCTTTGACACAACTCAGCGATGTGCTCGAAAAAGGCGGCAAGGAAGAAGCGTCGGAAAAGGAAGCGGTCTTCAAAGAATGGCGCGATCTCAACGCTCAGCTGGTGAAAGCGCGAATGCGAGCCGAAGCGGAAGCAGGTTTGCCCGCTTACGAACAGCTCGTCAATCTTCTGCGCCAAACATACATCTCGGAATTGGCTCCGGCAAGTCCGGCTGAGATTGCCTGGGCGGCTATCGATTTCAGAATCAAGTCTCTGCCGCTTATAGTCTGGCGCCCGGCTCAACTACGGCCCTACGCTACCATAATCTGCATTCACGGACTGGGGCTGGAGAACCGCTTCTTTACCCGCACGGCCCAGCAGCTTACCGGATGCGGTTACATGGTCGCCGCTCTGGATGTCAGAGGTTTTGGCTCGTGGATCCAGACTCAAGGTGAGGAAGACATCGACTACAGCCGTTGCATTGAAGACATCGGCACGCTCGCCAGAGTGCTGAAGGAGCGGAATCCGCGTATTCCTGTTTACGTGCTCGGCGAGTCGATGGGTGGCGCTATTGCTCTGCGAGCGGCAGCGAAGCTGGGCAAACAGATCGACGGGGTGATTTCCTCCGTTCCTTCCGCCGAGCGCTTCCAGCCGAAGCGAATCACATTCGAGACGGCCTTGCATCTCATCTCCGAGCCTCATAAGGAAATGGACGTCGGCGATTTTGTCGCCGAGCGCGCCACCTCACAGGAAAGTTTGCAAAAACGCTGGGAGAAGGATCCAAAGGCGAGGCTCTCGCTTTCGGCACTCGAGCTGGTCAAGTTCAATTCTTTCATGAAAGAAACGAAGAAATACGCAGGCGACATTGATGCCATGCCCGTTCTGATGTTGCAAGGTCTTAAGGATCGGCTCGTCAAGCCGGAAGGCACCTATGAGCTCTTCGACGCCGTGGCATCGGAGGACAAATCGATCATCATGCTCGGGCCATCCGAGCATCTTATGTTCGAGAACCCCAATCCCGATCCGCTCGTCATTGAAGTGGTCGACGCCTGGCTGCGCAGCCATTTGAAATTGCCGGCCAATGTCGTCCGTCAAAATCTGCCGCAGGCATCCATGCCTGGCAGCCAGGCTCTGCCACCATCGGCGGTGACAGGAGGGCAGGGGCAGAGCTTGCCCATCAGGGCGCTTCCGGCCTTCAATCAGAGCCAATCATCAGGATTCGGAGGAAGCGGAAGAGGCGGCGCGGCATTCGGCCGCGTGCCATCATCTACGGTGGTGCCGCTATTAAGAACGAGCCCGGCCGATTCCCAAACGCAATCCCAGCAATAAGCCTCTTTGCACCCGGGAGTTCAATCCGCCGCCTGCCTTGCATGCGGTGAGAAACAATCGAGTCCATTGGACAAATGTGCAGAAACTAGTAAAGTAAGGATAGGGCATCAGGCATCCTGAGCCTGTCCACAGGCAGAGGCAAGCAAATCGTTAATGCATCAAACAAATCTTCCTGCTCTTAGAGCACATCTTGCTTACTACCGAAGCCAGCACCGGACGCTCGGTTGCAAAGTCACGCATTTATTCGGCGTCCCGCTCATCGCCCTTTCCATACCGATGCTGTTTATCGACCGAAAGAAGGGATTCTGGCTCTTCACTGCCGGTTGGTTCCTTCAGTTCGTAGGTCATTTTGTCTTCGAACATAACAAACCAATCCTCCTGACGGAGCAGCGCCATCCATACACGGCTCTTTCAGCCCTGCTTTTTGTCGGGGAAGAATGGCTGGACACGCTAAAGTCAGTAGCCGAGGAGCTGCGTGAAAGGCGCAATCACAAGGACACGGTCACCACCGAGGACTAGCTTGGCAGGGCCAGTCTATTGATTCGAATTTCATGCATAAAAATAGGAGCCGGGCGGGTATATTCCAGAGAGGAGCCTTCCCGCCCAAACGGGTTTTGTGCCCGATAAAATAGTGCCTGTGCAAAAGGGCGCGTTTACCAAGTATCTTTAGGCAAAGATTCAAGACAATTTCGGTTTAGTGATTAAAACGCTGTATAGGCGAAGGGTAAAGAAAAATGCCAGACCAAGACGAAAGGGACTCACGCGAGGGTTGGTCGTACGCTAGAGAGACCAAGTTTACCCAGCTGATGAAGAAAACCAAAGAAGATCGGCAGAAGTTCAAAGAAGAGGTTCAGCAGCGGTCACTCGACAGATCCAGGCAATTCATCAGCGAGGAGAAGCTGGCTCATTACGAAAAGGCCACGCTGATCGACAAAACCACTGGAATTTACAACCATAAAGCCTTCATGCGCAAATTAGAGTATGAAATCAAACGCGCCAAGCGCTACAAGCGACCGGTGTCGCTTTTGTTGATGGAAATAGATGGGCTGGAAACATACGGAAGACAGTACGGCTCGATGATTGTCGAGGACATGCTCAAGTCCGCTACGAACATTTGCCAAAAAGCCATCCGGGACGTCGATGTGCCCGGACGCTGCAAGGAAAGCCGCCTGGCTATCATTTTTCCTGAGACATATTCATCGCGGGCCGTCGTCGTCGGCGAGCGTATTCGCGAGCGTTTGAAAACGCAGCCGATCAATGACGAGCTCAAACACTTGCGTGTTACTGCCAGCGTCGGCGTTGTCTCGTTCCCAACCCATGCCCGGGACGAAAACGACTTGATGTTCAAGGCGCTCGAGTTCCTCGAGGTAGCTCAGAAAGAAGGCGGCGACCGGGTCTACAACGGTTAAAAGTCCAGGTCTTTTAGAGTCTTTTCCTCTGGTGAGGTGGTGTTCGGCTGAGCGCCGCCTTGTGCACTACCAGCGGTGGCGGGCGGAGGATTGACTCGGCTGCCGGGCACACCTGGCGCGACAGGCGGCGCCGTCGCGGCATCCGATGGCGCACTGACCGGCTCGGGTGCGCGTTTGATGGCAGGTGCCAAGGGCGGTTCGTCGCTGGCACCAGATGCGGTATCGGACCCTTTAGTGCGTTTTTCGAGAGTATAAGCTTTATACAATGAATTGTTCAAATACATGCGGAACTCGACGGTTCCATCCATGCGGGAGGGAACATTGGCCGTGAAGTTGAAGGCTTTAGAATCGTGTCCGCCAAGCGGTTTGACAAACTCGTCAACCACGCGCGTATCCTTGCTCCAGAGCGAGTGTTGGGTCTTGTTGTCGAAGAGCTCGGCGCGCAGAGACAGCTTTCCTACATCGGTGTCGCCCGGGTTCCACACCTCCCCTTGAATGCGAGGCATGTGCGTAAACGGATCGAGACCGACGTCAATTTTTCTCAACGCCAGATCCGGCACCGCATTTGATGCATCCATGGATCGGGCTTGTTGCAGATAGGCATAGCCCACATCATCCTGCCCCGAGTCGAGCAACTCCTTTCCGCGCTTGGCCAATAAGGTCGACAGGCGCTTCTGCAACTCCGCCGACTTGCTCAATTCATTTGCCTTGCGCAGCTGCTCGATCGCCAGATCGAGCTTGTCGCCGCGCTCATAGATGTCAGCCATGGCCAGATAATGCTTGGGATTATGCGCCATGCTGGTCAACTTGCTCAGATAAGCGATGGCCTCGGTGTCTTTATGCTCGGCGGCAAATTTGTTAGCCATCTTTTCATAGATTGTTGCCAGGCGTGCCTCGGCTTCATCGAGGCGGCTGCCCGCCTTCAGATCGCGCACTTCCTCCCAGCACTTCAAAGCACCCTCGAGATCTTCTTTGCCAAGAAGCGTGTCACCATATGCGGCATCAAGATCGGCCAGCTCCGCCTTTTTATCGCCTATGTTTTGCTGCGCCAGTGGGCGCAACAGCTCAATTGCTTTGGCATATTGTTGACGCTTCATATAATAGTTAGCCAGATCAGATGCCAGATCAGGCTCTGCAACGACACCCTGACCGAGTTGCTGAGCATGGCTGATTGCCTGCCAGGCCTTATCGACATCGCTTATGCCGACATAAGCCCTGGCCAACAGCAAGAAAACTCTTGGATCCTTGGGCTTAAGTTTGGCAGCTCTCTCCAGCGTCTCAACCGCGAAAGCATACTGGTTTCTCGACAGCTCTTCGCGGCCCTTTTGCAGGACCCGCTCATCATCAGGTGTGCGCGTCAGAAAGAAAAATGTGGCGCCGGCGGTGACGAGCAGTATCACGAGACCCGTCATCAGTCCGGTCGATGTCGGAATGCCGGCTTTGCTCTGGTGTTTCAGGTGCGACGAGCGCCTTTTGCCCTTGCTTACTTTCTCGCCTGCAGGAGAATCATCTTGATCATCGATGTAATCGTGCCCGTTGCGCATGTGCTCACCGGACTGCCGTCGCCTGTCGCCGGCAGCCACTCCCGCTTTGCTGGGGCTGGCCGCCCTGGCGCGAGAAGAGGCGGATTGTCCGCGCTCGGACATGTCCGCCTCTTCAAATCCAACATCCGATGGAGAAGTGGTCTTCATGCTCATCCCACAAGAAACACAGTCCTCGTATTGAGATGGGTGATAAAGACCGCAACCTGGGCAACGCATAGATTTCTCCGATAGGCTTCAGATTTGGTTATACGTTATAACTCCAGGTTAGCGCAAGATAAGAAACCTTACTTGATCTCTACCTTGCCGCCGGCTTCTTCGATCTTCTTCTTGATGTCTTCAGCCTCTTCCTTCTTGATCTTTTCCTTCACCGGTTTGGGAGCATTGTCGACCAGGTCTTTGGCTTCCTTGAGACCGAGGCCGGTAAGCTCGCGTACAACCTTGAGGACGTTGATCTTCTTGTCGCCGCAAGAGGTGAGGATGGCGTCGAATTCGGTCTTCTCTTCGACTTCAGCAGCAGCGCCGGCAGCCGGACCACCGACGAATGCGCCCATAGCAATGGGTGCAGCGGCGGTGACGCCAAACTTATCTTCCATTTTCTTCTTCAGATCTGCTGCTTCGAGCAGGGTGAGCTGACCAATTTGTTCCAACAGCTCATCTGTAGACAATTTCGTAGCCATAATTTTTACTCCTTAGTGTTCAATCCTGATTACAAGACGGCGTTTACAGACCAGCTTCAGCTGGCGACGCCTTCGTTTTTCTTCGCAACTTCCTCAGCCAAAACGGCGATGTCTCTGATGACGGCACTGAGAATACCGGCGATACCTTGAGCTCCAGAATCGAGAGAGCCCATGATCGAGGACAGCAGCTGCTCTTTGCTGGGCAGGCTGGCGAGCCCTTTCACATCGTCGGCATTGAGGGCTTTACCCTCCAAAACAGCACCGCGGACGGTTCCCTTTTTGATCTGCTTCAAGTAGTCGGTGACGGTCTTGGCTGGTTGAGCCGGATCGTCATATCCAACGATAAAAGCAGAGGGACCTTTAGCTAGCGTTTCCAGTTGCTTGAACTCGGACTCACCAATAGCCCGCTTCACGAGCGTGTTTTTCGCCACGCGAAGCTTGGCATTGTCTTTTGCCAGAGTGCGCCGGAAGCCAGTAAATTCCGCGACGCTTAGCCCCGTCAAGTCAGTGACAATCACTACTTTGCCATTGCTGAAGAACTGCTCGAGTTCGGAGATAATCTCCGCCTTTCGTTCTTTCGTGGCCATGTGATGCCTCCTACTTTGGGATAAGTTCTGGTACTTTTGCAAAAAGCAAAAATCCCAGCGGCATTTCCACAGGGATCACACAAGGAGCAAAGCTCCGGACATATAATTGCCATTGTGTGACCTCGGCCGGCAATTCCCTTTGGAATTCTTAGATCGCGTTTATCCTGAGGGACGTCCGCGATACCTGACTGTCTGCGGTCAGCGCGCAGTGATGCGCAAGGGCGGATTCTCTCAAGTTTTTGCTCCGGCGTCAAGAAATGGAGAGGGATCTGGGGAATTGATCGCAACTTTCGTAACACGAAGACTGGAGAATTGAGCCATGACTGTTTTTAAAAAGCACGTCTTTATCTGCGTCAGCGGCAAAACATGCCCCGGGCAGGGAGCGGAAGAAGTGCTGGGCGCCATGCGCAAAGAGATTTCGGAGCGCGGGCTGAAGCATGAAATACGCATCAACAAAGCTGGCTGCTTCGATCAATGCGGAAACGGTCCCATGATTGTCGTCTACCCGGAGGCTGTATGGTACGCCCACGTTCAGCCTGAAGACGTCAAGCAAATTGTCGAGGAGCATTTGTTGAACGATCGGCCGGTAAAAAGGCTGATTTATGATGAGCGCGGCCGCATTACCTGACCGCCTGGCCGGCAAATGACCTTGCCCGATCGAGACTGCGGTAAATTGACCGAACGGCCGGCCGGCTTATGGAGCGAATCAGTCTCTTTGCTTCTTGGCTGCTTCTGCTCGGGCGAGCCATTTGGCTGACTCTCTTTTGTCCTGATGCACGCCTAGTCCGTTTTGGTAGAAACGCGCCAGAGCGCGCTCTGCTTGCTCGTCATCCTGATCGGCGGCTTTCTTGTACCAGCTGTAGGCCCGCTGATAATAGCGAGCCGTGCCAAGGCCGTTCTCATACATGTAGCCGGCTGTGCACTGCCCCTGGTGGCAACCCTGCTCAGCCGATTGCAAGCACCATTTTAGAGCCAATTTCTCATCCCTCGGAACGCCTTTGCCCTCGAGATAGAGCCAGGCCAGATTGACCTGCCCGTCGCCGGATCCGAGCTCGGCTGCCCTGCCATACCATTGCGCGGCTTTCCTCTCATCGCGGGTTGCTCCCCGTCCCTCCTGGAACATGTTGCCGAGCCTGATTTGAGCGCCTGCATCCCCTTGCAGGGCGGCATTCTGATACCACTTCAGAGCTTGCTTATCGTCGTGCCCGACCACCAGCCCCAATCTATAGAAGTCCCCAATCTGCCGCTTCGCGGACGCATCCCCTTGCTTGGCGGCCAGCCTGTACCACCTGAGCGCTTCCTTGTTGTCCTTCTTTACGCCCTGCCCGGCTTGATAGAGCGTGCCCAGTGTAAATTGCGCCGCGGCTTCTCCGGACTCCGCGGCCTTAATGCACCATCTGGCCCCCTCGGCGTAGTCGGTCGGAATGCCGTTTCCTCTTGCATACATTATGCCGAGCCTAGCTTGTGCGATGGCGTTACCCTGCTCGGCTGCACGTTTGTACCAGTAAAGCGCCTTGACCGGATTCTTTTGCACAGCCTCGCCCTTCTCATACATTGAGCCCAACCGGGTCTGAGAGCTGGCGTTCCCCAGTCCGGCTGCCAGTTGAAACCATTTGAGCGCGGACTGAACATTCCGCCTGACGCCCTTTCCGATCAAGTATCGCTCGCCGAGCTCGTGCTGGGCGCTGGTATCACCCTCGGTGGCACGCTTTTCCAGCTCATCCGGAGGCAGGGCGAGGCGATCGACAGCCGTTTGAGCGTACTCGAGCGCCAGCGCTCTCTCCGGTTTTCCATCCTGCTCCTTGCCTGTATCGTCACGGTCGCTAAAGGTCTCTCCCAACTTTCGCGCCCTGGCTTCGGCAGCATCGATCTCCGATTGCGAAGCAGTTCTTTTTGCACTGTCCGCGCTCTGGCGATAAAGGCTCATCGTTTTCTCGTAAAACTGATTTATGCCTTTCATCTTGAATTCAGGCGCATCTTGTTTTTTTCCCCAGTCGGCGGCCGCATACCAGAACAAAGCCTCTTGTCTGTCAGGCTTTACGCCAAGCCCTTTTTCATGCTGGTGCCCGAGGCAAATTCGCGCATCATAATTGGGTGCCTCTGCCGCCTTCTTGTACCATCGTTGCGCCTCAGCGTAATTCACATCCGTTCCCTGACCACTTTCATAGATCATGCCTAAGTGCGTGGCAGCATACGAATCACCCTTTTCTGCGGCAGTTTTGAACAGGGCAATGGCTTGCTGGAAGTCCTTCGCTAAGCCGTTGCCGTTTTCATAGAGTGCGGCTGCGTATACATCTCCCAGAGTGCCACCGGCATCTTTGGCTCGGCGATAGCAAGCGATGGCTTTGCCCGCGTCGCGTCGGACGCCGAATCCCGCTTCGTACATCTGCCCCAGGATGATTGAACCGTTCGGATCCTTTTCATCGATTGCCTTTTTGATGTACTTAAGGGCTTCATTGAAATCTTGCCGAACTCCGTAGCCGTACAGATACATTCTGCCGATATCGCGAGGGATGCCTGATTTCTTGAACCAGTTGAACGCCTGAGCGTAATTCTTTTTTACCCCGCCATAACCGTAAAGATAGAGTTCACCAATACGCTCCGCTCCGCCTGGGTTGCCGTTTTCATTAGCCTCCTCTAAAAGTTTCAGACCCTTTGCGGTATCGCGCTCTACCCCATGACCCTCCAGATAAATATCCGCCAGGTCGCGCTTAGCCCATGGATCGCCCAGATCGGACGCCTTTGTATACCATTTGATCGCCTCGGCATAATTCCGCCGAACACCCCATCCGTCTCGATACAGTTTGCCGATGTGGTAAAGACCGTCGGTACGCCCTTTGTCAGCGGCGCTCCTGTACCATCTCATCGCTTCCTTATAATTCTGATGGGTGCCCTGGCCCATTTCATACATGGTTGCCAGTCGCATCTGGGCCTGCACGTTCCCTCCAGTGGCAGCCTTCAAATACCACTTGCAGGCTAGCTTATAGTCCTGTTTCAATGATCTGCCTGAATCATAGCGTTTGGCCAGCTCAAGTTGGGCGGCCACATCACCGGCGGTGGCACGCCGGGCAATCTCCTCTGTCGTTGATGGCAGTTTTTCCAGAGCCGCCTCAAAGTTTTTCTCATCCATTGCACCGGTGCCTCTCGATATGTTGAAAAGCTCACCGGGATCGCGTGCTATTGTTGTGGGCTTCTCATTGCCGGTCGACTGCGGCTGGCTTATATTGATTCCGGCTTGCCCGATAATGAAATAAATGGCGACGGCACTGACGATAAAAGCGCCGAGCGCGATCAATTTGCCTGGATCAAATGAATGTTTGTCGAGCCCCGCTTCCGCCGGCGTTGAGATAGCTTCGCTTTTGGGCTGCTGCACATTCTCCGGCCAGGGCGACTGGTCCGGTCCGCTTGCATCGATCAACCGGCCCAGGGCGGAAGCCAACTCAAACATTGACTGAAATCGCGCTCCGGGATCCTTCTCGAGACATTTTCGAACGACATTCTCCAATGCACGAGGCGAGCGATTATCAGGATCGATGTCAGCAAATGCGGGCACCGGCTCATGAACATGCTGCGCCATTGTTGCCAGGGCGCTGTCACCGAGAAAGGGAACTCGCCCGCACAGGGCTTCGAACATCAGACAACCCATCGAATAAATGTCGGATCGCTCATCGAACTGCAGTCCGTTGATCTGATCCGGGCTCATATAAAGCGGGCTGCCCGCCAGCGTCTTCCTCTGGCTCGCAGTTGATTGTCCGGTGTCGAGCGACGTCGATGTCGTTTGCTTCAAAGCGGCGATACCAAAGTCGATCACTTTAGCGGTCATGATCGTACGCCCCGATCTGTGATCGAGTGAAACCATTATGTTGGTCGATTTCAAATCTCGGTGCAGAACCCCTTGCTGATGAGCATGCAAGACTCCATTGCAGACTTGCAAAAAGAGCGGTAATGCAATAGCCCAATCAAGCGGTCCTTCTTTGTCGATCAAATCCTTTAGGGTGCGACCGCTGACAAACTCCATTACCATATACGGCTGTCCGTTTGGTGCCGAACTGAAGTCGAGGATGGATAGCAGATTGGGGTGGTTGAACTTGCTCGTCGCCCGCGCTTCTTGCTGAAATCTGATGATGTCTTCAGAGGCGAACAGATCGCTATATAAAGTCTTCACGGCTACGCGTTTCTGCAAAACACAATCCCATGATTCATAAACAATGCCGGAATAACCTCTGCCTATCTCCTTTATAATTCGGTAGCGCTCAAAGGGAAAACAATCAGAAGAAAGTCCATGATAATCAATGGCCCCCGACTCGAGGCGCTGAATTTCCTGGGCGCTCAAGCCGCTGCCGGCATCCTCCGAATCAAATAGCATTCCGGAACTCGACGGTATCGCACCACCGGCGGTGCGGACTTCTTCCTCCGCCGTATGAGCATTAGCAGGAGATGGAGAGGAACAACCACATCTACTTTCCGAGAAAATCCACTGGGTGAGAGAACCTGCCCTCGCCTTGCTCTGAAGCTTTCCGCATGTCGGACAAAACTGCACATCCTTCGCTTCCGTCGCTTCGGCGGATTGCGAGCTTGCCTCGGCACCGGGCTGTCCGCAAACGCATCCATCGCCCGCCAGGAGCCATTGCGTAAGCGATCCCGCTCTGCCGCTACGCATCTTCTTATGGCAAACTGGGCAATTTTCCGAGGTCATTGACTCTTGCGCTTTGCGCTTGTGAACCGGGCGTGCTTTCGTATTCATCAAAATCATGCCCAGTCGCACCGGATATTACGCTCCTGCAGGCTTTCATGTAATCTCGAGCAGGGCAAAGATGAGATGGTTAGTTAAAACCCTTCTTGCTAGAATGCATACGCTGGGTAGCACGTATCCTTTTATCGCGACTGAAACTGTTCCATGCCTGGTAATTCAAAACCTGAAGCCTTAAGGTTCGTGCTCATCGCAGCGGCACCGGCTGTGGTGTCGATCGTCTCTTTGATTTGTTTGTGGTCTACCTTCGACGAGTCGTATAGCAACCCCGGCATTTACGCCGCGCAGAGGATTCTCATTTTGACTGCCGCGGCAGGCATCCTCAGCGGCATCGGTCTGTTCATTCACAATCAAAAGCGCTTGCATGAAGCACTGAAAGAACTGGCACAGCTCTTGAGGGATCAATTCTCTAACGACACAGCGACTCCGGAAAGCATCGACGACCTGGAGCAGTTCAAACTGGCAGTCGAGCACAGCCTTTCAAGTTTCGGCGATTTGAGAAGAGATCTTCAGGAGGCGCGCACCAGAGAGCGGCTGATCGCAGACAGCACGCGCAGCCTCACTTGCACGCTCGATGAGGGCTACCGTTTCTTGAAAGTCAATGCGCAGGTCAGGGAGCTATGGGGATATGAACCGCAAGAACTGGCCGGCCGACGCATAATTGATGTAATCGTAGAAGCCGACATAAAGGAGACCGCCTCCACTCTCAAGCGAACCTCCAAGCGCCAGGATTTGAGCTTTCAAAATCGGATTCGTCGCAAAGACAACAGCTTTGAGCCGGTCAGTTGGAACATGCGCTGGTCGTCTGAGGATAAGAATTATATATGCGTGGTGCAGAGTATAACCACGCCGAAGTCGGTCGAGTCGATTCTGCAGCAGACAGAATCGAGAGTGAAGATGCTCATTGAAAGCATGCCCGTGACGCTCTTGATTGTCAGCCAGGATCGTGAAATCGAGCTGACTAATATAAAAGCGGAAAAAATGTTCGGCTACAAGAATCACGAATTAGCAGGTAAGAACTTATCCATGCTATTTGTAAGCACTGATAGCAGAGCAAAGGTCGATGGGAAATCGGAGCTTAACCTGGCTGAGGGAACAGTCAGCCTGGATGCTCTGAAGAAGGACGGCAGCCGCTTGCCGGTCGATTTGACGATATCAGGCCTCGATCTCGAAGGTGCCAGTAAATTCTTGATCGTCGTCCTGGACGTTACAGAAAGACGCGAAGTCGAGCGCTTGAAAAAAGAATTCGTTCAAATGGTCAGTCACGATTTGCGTTCACCTCTGACAGCCATAATGGGAACGCTTCATTTGCTCAAGGAAGGCTCCTACGGCAAGATCAACAAGAAGGGAGACGAAATACTCAGCCGCACCGAAGATGAATTCAAGCGCTTGATCGAGCTGATCGATGGACTGCTCGATCTTGAAAAAATGCAAGCCGGAAAAATGCAGATTGATAAACAAGTAATCGATATCTCGTCGGTGGTATCGCGGGCGGTTAACTCCGTTTCTTACCTGGCATCCAAAAACAGCATCAAGCTCGAGTCTTCAGGTGATTTCCTTGAGGCATTAGCTGATGGCTCTAAGCTCGTGCAAGTTATCGTCAACCTCCTGTCGAACGCCATCAAATTTTCTCCTCCGAACAGCACCATAAGAATTGAATATGAAGAACTGGACGATTGCATATTGATTAAAATCAAGGACCAGGGACGAGGCATCGCAGAAGCCGATCTGGGGCGGGTCTTCGAGCGCTTCAAGCAAATCGAACGTGGTGATGAGCTAGAGCTTCACGGTAAAGGGCTGGGACTGGCAATCGCCAAGGAAATCGTGGAAGCGCATGGCGGCGAAATCGGCGTTGAGAGCAAACTGGGCGTCGGATCGACATTTTGGTTCAAAATCCCACAACCAAGCTGAACCCGGCGCCAAGAAAGACAAAGGAAAGCTCCGCATCAACACACGGTTGAGACATCTGAAACATAATTGCTGCAAGCGGAACTTGCTCGCATAAATTGCATCATATTATCTGAAAGTGACTCCACTCCAAACTCAGCAGAGTTGTATCTGCAGATCAGCGAAAGCACGGAAGTGGAGTCACATCCTTTTGGGACATTTTGCCATCAGCCGGAGGCCCAACGCCAGGGAAGAAGCTTGCGCTCGACAAACTCAACCATTGCCGTAAGAGCCAGGGCGATTACCACTAATGTAAAGACGCCGACCAGAACCGTAGCCATGTCATAGAGTCCCGAGGCGCGCACTATCATATAGCCGAGCCCCTGCTCCGAGGAAATAAATTCGCCTATGAATGCGCCAAGAAGCGCCAGGCCGATATTCAATTTCATGGCGTTCACCACCCAGATGAGGGCGGATGGAACGACAACAGTGCGAAATGTTTGAAAGCGCGTGGCACCCAGCACTTGCATAAGGCGCAGAAAACGCGGCTCGACAGACATAGCCCCTTGATACGATTGGATGATCGCCACAACCACTGTGGAGATAAACGCCAGCATTATTTTGGACGTCACACCGATTCCGAACCAGGCAATGATCATGGGCGCCAGAGCAAAGATAGGGATTGAGCCCAGAGCGGCTATGTATGGTTTGGAGACGGCGGCAACCGTCTTCGAGTACCAGAGCGACAAGCCGACGGCCGCACCGAAAGCGGTGCCCAGAGCAAAGCCAGTCAGAGCTTCCATTAGAGTTACGCTGGCATGTTTGAGCAAGTCGCCGTTTTGCACCAGGGCTATGAACGTGCACCACACCTGGTGCGGCCCTGAAAATATGAATTGCCTGTGGACATCGCCTGCGCTATATAAATGCCAGCATGCAATGAGAACGACAAGCGGCAGCGGATACAATAAAGCCAGCTTCCATCGCGGCACTCCGCTCTTCAAATCAATTTTGCTCATGGTGCAATCACCGCCTTTAACTTGCTCCAGATCTCTCTGTAATAGTGAGCAAACTGCGCCAGTCCTCTTACCGATTCCGGATCTCGAACCGGTTCATCAAAGGAAATCGAGATCTCTTCTTCGAGCCGACCTTGCTGATTGAGAATAATGACGCGATCGGAGAGGGCAATTGCCTCTTCGATATCATGTGTGACAAGCAATGCGGTCTTTTGCTTGCTCTTCACCAGGTGATGAAACTCATTTTCCAGGCAAAGCTTGGTGTAGAAGTCCAATGCCGAGAACGGCTCATCGAGTAGAAGCAAGTCGGGATTGAAAAGAAGCATTTGAATGATACCGGCGCGCTGCCGCATGCCGCCTGAGAGTTCGGATGGATACAAGCGCAGCACCGACTCATCAAGGTGAAAGGCGCTAAGCAAGTCCAAAACATTTTGGCGAAAATGCTCAGCCGGTACATTACCAAGCTCAAGCGCGAGGGCGAGATTTGATTCAACGGTTCGCCAGGGCAGAAGAGCATCTTCCTGAAAAATATAGCCGATGCGGCGCTGCCGTTGCCAATCGCCTGCACCACATTTAGTATCATTATTGATTCGAATTTCGCCCGAGAGCGGCTGCATCAGCCCGGCAATCAAGTTCAAAAGAGTGCTTTTGCCGCAGCCGCTGGCTCCCAAAAGAGCGATGATCTCACCCTGGCGAGCCGACAAGGATATCTCGCTCAGAAGCGGCTTTGCTTGACTTTGATAGGCGAAACTCAAGCCGGAGATAACCAGCACGTTGCCACCATCGGGGACCGGCCCTGTCTCTTCAGCGAATTGCGTGTGTGGCAGACTGCTGAGCATGGAACTTTACACCTATAACGATCGCAGGTAACTCATATCGACATTTTCCTTGTAATTGCCCGAGCCCTTCAAGTCGCCCAGCTGGCGGCGCAATGAAATAGCCGCATCCCATGCCGATTGCGGCAGATCCGGATCCGGGGGTATGGTGTTCGACTCCTTCAATCGTTTGAGAGCGTCACGAACCACGCCCGGCTTCACATCAGGGAATTCCTTTTGGGCCACCTGAAGCGCGCCCTCAAAATCATTGTGAATATAGGCCATGCCTTCCTTCAGCGCTGCCACGCACGCTTTGATTTGCTCGGGATGCTCTTTGGCATAGGCATCGGAAACCTCTAATCCGGTGAAAGCGAAGTCACCTAGTTCGTCTTTCGGCGAATAGATCACGCGCCCGCCTTCGCCGACAAGAATCGAGACGGTAGGCTCGATCTCAATAGCCACATCGGCTTGATCCGATTTCAACAGAGCCGGCAAAGTTCCGAAAGCGCCTTGAACAATCTTTGCTTTACTGGCCCGACCGTCGCTGAGGATCTTTTTCATCACCGCATAGCTTGTCGATGGAGCCGTGAATGAAGCACAGCGATAGCCGTCAAAATCCTTTGCATTAGAGATAGTGCCAATTTCTTTTTTAAGAGTCACCACCCAGAATGGCACGCCCCGCACCACCGCCGCCACCACCTTTCCGCCCTGCCCGTGCTCGCGGGCGATAGCCGTGAAAGTGGGGTCGGATACACCGAACTGAGCATTGCCTGTGGCAACCGCCGTGAATGTTTTTTCATCGCCGCCGGTGCTCACCAGCTTCACATCCAGCCCATGCTCGCGAAAAAATCCCTTATCGAGCGCTACATAAAGCGGCATATACAAAAAGACATGGCCGAACTGTGCAATTGTAATCGCTGCAAGCGAGCTCGATTTGCCCTTGTCTGTACCCTTGTCTGCACGCTCTGCCTCGTTTCCGTCTGGGCTCGCCGAGCAACCGGCAAGCGATATGGCAATGGCAATCAGTAAAGCGCTGCTGCGTATCGGCTTCATTTTGGACCAACGCTCCTCGGTTATGCCAAGCTAAACGATCTTAAAGATCTTGGCAATGGGAGAAACCGTTGGCCGTAATATCGATGGGCTTATCTGCCCGCTACTGCGTCTTGATGCTCGTGCCCATTCCGACCGCTCCGGCAGAGCCCGGCGTGCTTTGCGTATTGTTTGACGCCCCGGACTGGGATCTATCGTTCGATCCCGTTTGCGCCGGACTGAATTTCTGCACAATCGCCTCAATTCTCGGAAGCTCTCGATAATAAGCCTCATGCCTGGTCGGACTGACCAGATATTGTGGCGGCAGAATCCCGTTTGGCGCGGCGACCATCGAGTCACCCGCAGGAGCGACAGCCGGCGAGCTCAGCTGGCTGGGAGCCTGTCCGGCACCGAGTTTGGTTGCATTCTCAGGTCCTGCATTTTCAGGAGATTTTATTACGATATGAGTGCCGGTACCGCTATCTGCTCGATCGATAGCAGGAGCCTTGACGATGAAGAGATAGAGAATACCGATTAAACAGGTAAAGAACATGACCGCCGTCGAAAAAACGATGAACCCAAAGGCACTACCCAGGAGCGTTGATACTGCTCTAAGTGGACGCACGCCTCGACCTGGAACTCTGTTCTCAAGCCTTTCATTTTCCCGTTTGATTATTGTTTGTGGCATAGACGAATTCCCCGACAGATCCTCACTCAGCGGACAGCGACGGCTAAGAGGCCAGTCAGTTCCATGTACGCGCGACAATTTACGATATTCACGCCACTCGGGTGGCTTTGCCCCTCAACAATTCAAGCGCCGCCAGCTCTCTCTCATCGACGAGCTGCCGGGCTCGATCTAAGGAAAGCCAGTCGGCCTGCATTGCGCCTTCCCCGGCTTCTGGTCGTTCGCTGCCTTTGTACTGAGCCACGTAACAAAACAATTGATCGTTGCCGCCCAGATCGACTGAAAGCATGTATTCGAAGGCAACGGGTGCGTCTGTTCCAGCCTTATGCTTGAGCGCATCTCTGGCCACACGCTCAATAGAATCCCTCTGGCCGGCCTCTCCGTGAGGGATTTGCCAACCGCCTTCCTCATCCTTGATCAGGAGGACATGTATTTCCCGGCCATGGATTTTATACAGAAGAACACCCGATTTTAATGCCATCTCGCCGCCTTCTCGATTCACGCTAAACAACAGTGCGCCATGACGGCATTGTCTTCTACTAGTTCCTTACTCGCTGAAACTTCTGGCATAACGACGCGGCCGACATTTCGACTGGCTTGCATATTTCAAGTTGCATTCAGCAAATTTTTGGTGCTCGGCAAATACGATGCGAATGCCTTTTTGTCTGAGGCATTCAAAGATCGGCCTCAGTTCTTCGAGCTCAGGTGAAACAGCAGACCTTACGATGAGACCGTTTTTACGGTGCAAAATCAAAAAACCGGTCCCGGAACGAGAGACGTATTCGACCCAAGACAAATCTTTCAAGCGAACCCGCTCAATGAATCCTTCCCTTGCTCCGAAGCGGGAAACGGTTACTTTGAACTCGCGCTCGTTTATCTCGACCATGGAATAAGTGCTGAATCTTGCAAGCGATAGGCGTGCCAGATCGAGTATGCCGAGCATCAGCACTATATTTAGTATCAAGAGCAATCCAGTGCCCGGCCGCAACGGGGTGGTCTTGATGAAAATGGAAATGCAGCCGACTACAAAGGCAACGCTAATCGCCAGTGCGATCATGGAAAGGGCGAATTCAATTGGCCATCGAGGAATCCGCTCAGGCCGCCCTTCAGAACGTGTCTGCGTGTATGCTGTTGATATGGCAGTGCTCATCGGCATTATAGGAGTAATGGACTTTAGCTTGCTGAGGTAAGTGCGCTTAATGACAGGAATCCGAGAATGGAGTTCCAACCACAAGCGTAATTTCATAAATCGTCAATGCACGACAAACTAGAAGAGGTCGGACACCGGCGCTGTCACGTCTGGCAACTTCAGCGATTTCTAGATTAGCGAGACATAGGTCGTGTATTGCTCATCTGTAATTTTGGTGAACGGCACGAAGTCATATCTCTTCGCATCGCTCTTCACTCTCCAGAGATCGTTGCCGGCACGCTCAGCCGATAAAAGTTGCTCACGAGTGAAACGAGGACTATCGGCTGCCAGTGCGAAGAGCACCAGAGGTCCTCTGACAAGGGCAACCAGATTCGAATGCTCCTGATCGATCGGCTCGAGTGAAAAATGCATGGGCAGGCGCAACCTTAGTGAATCACCATTGCACCATTTACGGTGCAGACGAGCAAAAGTCCCCGGACGGCAGTCGGAAATATTCGTCCAGCGATCGGCAGAACCTGAATTGGAAGATGTTTTCAACTGAAGCCGAGCATCTTCGGCCCAGGCTGGAATGCGCAAGTATAATGAAAATTCCGAGGGCTCAGACATTGCCAGTTTGAAATCGATCGTATCGTCCAGCGGGTAGTTGCCGCTCTGCGACAAGATAATCGCCTTCTCGGGAGTGCTTTCCTTAGCGGATTTACCTGACCTCTGACGCCAGCAAACCTTCGAGGGAATATAGAGGTTGATGTATAGAGCATCGGGTGAATGAAAGTATGTGTTAATGCGATAGTCGGCCGCGACCTGAGGCAAAGTCCCGGTGCAGCAGGTCCATGTGCTCGTGGTGCGGTAAACTTTTTTGCCCTTGAGATTATAATCGGAATAATAGAAGCCAAGCCCGTCTGCCTGCAAGGGCTTTGCACCAAGGATGGTATTATACATGACTCGTTCCATGCTGTCACCATATTTGGTATCATGGGTCACCCTGAGAAGGTAGCGTGTCAGTTTAAAATGGGCATACGATCCGCACGGCGTTTCGAAGCTGTTGTGCGTGCTTTCCAGGCTTTTGGCCAGTTCGCCGGCGCCCGGCTTTTTGAACGATTCGTCCGGTCCCCAGGCACCGGTGGCAAAACTCTGCGTCGTGTGAATCATATCGAAAGCATTCTTGGCGGCACGCAAATGTTTGTCACTACCCAGAGTCAGGTACGCTTGCATTGCCGAACTTAATGCATTCATGTAGCTGTAAGCGTGGTGGTCGGGCAAAACGTTCTTATTCTCCGACAGTGGGTTGAAGTAGGTATCGTCCTTTAGAAAGCGAACGGCGAGATCTTTGTAGCGCTCGCCTGCTCCTCGCTGGTAGGCGAGAAACAAATTCTCCGGCAGCGTGTAGGATTCGTCCCAGCAATAAGATTCATTCTTGTGCGGCAAGGCTCGCATCTCGTCATGATCGAGTGCACATCTGGGCAAGCTCGGCAAGGCTGCATCCGTGGTTCGCTCCAAAATCTCGAGCGCCCGGGTATCGCCGGCAAACTCGTGAGCATCAATCAAACCACAAACAAGCTTGTCGTATGTATAGGAGGGAAACCGGAAGTCTTTGTAAAACGAAGCATTGATCGTGTTCTCATAGAGTCGCACCAGATTCAGTGCTTTATCTCTGTATTTAGTCTCGCCCTTTATGGCGTACGCCCTGGAAAGAGCCGAGATCCATTGACCAAAACAATGCCCTGGCGCAAAGCCGTGCTCCACATTGTGCTCCCAGTCGTAGCCGGCAAATTCGTCGTACCAACCGCCAAGATCCTTCCCTGGAGCCGGAAGCCCGGCCCGCTGCCGGTACGGTTTGAGAAGGCTATCGTCGTCCAGCGACAAAAGTATGCTCAGGGCCTGGTCCAGTTGTTTCTCCTGGAGCAAATGCTCGCTGAATGTGACATCGGCATAGTCAAACTGGCCCAGGACAACATCGGCAATTTTCAGTTGCGACTGTTCATCTCCAGCCACAGATGCCCTTGCCAGGTTTCGTCCGCTACCGTACAGAAACCAGTCAGCGGCCACGATCGAAACAAGAAGCGAGGCTGTGTCTTGCAAAAATTTTCGGCGCGATGACATCAAGACGTCCTCAGGCGTGTCGACCAACTTAACTTTGCCACCACCCACCCATGTTTTAAAAGGCAATCATCGCAGGGCTCGCGCGAAAATAACGGGTGGTTAAGTAAATCATGATCGGTGTTTTGGATTGATTTTATCTGGGCCTGGATTATTATAGCGACTACAAGTGCCCCACCCGTGAGATTGGAAAATTTCCGGCGCATCCGAAAATCCCGTTTGAGGAGGCGATCACATGGCTTCTGATAAACCCAAGATAACAATAGACATCGATCTCGCGCTAATCGGCGCGGACAGAGCCTTGTTTTGCCAGGACTGCGGAGCCCGCTTTTTGTTCTCGGCCGGCGAGCAGGAGTTTTTCCGCCTCAAGGGACTTGTGAACGTGCCGAAGCGCTGCGGCAACTGTCGCCTGGTGGCAAAGCGCAGAAGAAACGGTGATTCAATCGACAACATAGCGGAGAGCAACTGCACCAAATGTGGTGTAGTGACAAAATTACCGTTTGTTCCTCGCGGTGACCGACCGATCTATTGTTTTGAATGTTTGCGCATAATCAAATTCGAAGCCTGTCAGGAAGGCGTCGAAGCGTGAGCCATGAGCCGGACAATCCCAGCTCCGGCGCGCTCGCCGATCAGTCGACATAATTCCAGTTCTATTGCGGATTCGCTGGCGGCGGCCCGTCTTGAGGATTTGCCGGGCCTTTCTTACCAAAGAGCCTGGCGAAAAACGCTCCAATTGCTGCGATCACAACGATGACAAATTTTTTGAGGACGAGAACGATGCCGATAATCCACTTCCAGATCGCGCCCAGTAAGCCGAACTTCGCGGCAGCAGCCACTGTCCCGCCTCCGAGGATTAAACCGGCAAGACCGTAGCCGGCAGCTTTGTCCTTGCCAGGAACATACTCGGCGTAGGTCTGCCCGCGATTGAATGTTGTATTTCGCAAGAGTTCCGCAACTTTGGTTTTGTCGCGCTCGAGATTTTTCGGCTCGGTGACTAAATTCATTGAAAGCACGCCGCGTCTGCCCAAAATGCGGGTGTTGTAATTAAGCCCCGCCACTGGTGCGGAAGCTGAATCCTCATCCTTGATTTCAATTGCCCAGATGACATGATGCGCTTGTTTGTCATAGTGCGGCTTCTCAGCCCAACCACCAACAAAAATCGGCGGCAAATTCATTTTTTCTCGTTCTTCATTTTGATCCTTTGTGCCTTCTTTGTAAGCATTCAGAATCTCATCGGCATTCAACTTGTCGGCATCATCATCCTTTACGTAACCCACATCTTCAAAACGACAAACCACAAAGTAATCATCAGGAGATTCTTGCGCCGGCGCAATGATGCCGAGCACACCATCACCTGAGCTTCCCTGCTTCTTCAGAATCTCTTTGGCCTTATCCTCAGGCACAAAAATAAATTCCGGTGTCAGTTTGACGGTCCAGTTTGTCACCAAGAATGATTGATTGAATCGAGCTTGCCGGCGCGGTCTTCGTTTGAGCCAAAGCCTGAAGCGAGCTTGACGGAACGATCGCGATCACAAAGATCAACAGCGATTTGACAAAGAAGGAAAGGCCAATTCGGTCTCCGTTCGAACTTGCGTTTAACATACTGTCCTCTCAAAGCAAGTACTTGGATTTTTTAAAAACGGACACCGTTCACAATATACCCAATGAAAAACTGATGAAATTAATCCGATCGGTGCATCGCTTTTTTACCTGGGCGCAAATCCCCTCAAGCTCGAAAGAGCAAGTGATAAGCCCCTCCATCACAATGTGAAAGAAGGGGCTCCGATCAGATCGTCTAAGCTCGGTTTGTCGACCTGCTCAAACTATTGCCGTTTCACTTTAGCTCAGCTAAAGATATTCCCTCAGTCGAGACGAACGACCAGGCTGCCTCAATTTCCTGAGGGCTTTGAATTCGATCTGGCGAACCCGCTCACGAGTGACGTTGAACAACTGTCCAACTTCCTCTAGAGTCCTTTGCCGCCCATCATCCAATCCGAAGCGCAGGCGGAGAACATCGCGCTCGCGTGGTGTCAGCTCGTTGAGCATCTTGGCGAGATCCTGGCGCAGAAGCTCGTGAGTGACCGTTGTTTCGGGCCTGTCCGTTTCAGCATCTTCGATGAAGTCGCCCAGGCGTGAATCTTCTTCTTTTCCGATTGGAGTCTCGAGCGAGATCGGTTCTTTAGCGGCTTTGATAATCTCGTGCAGTTTAACAAGAGACACATCCATTGCTGCTGCCAGCTCATGCTCGGTCGGTTTGCGGTTCAATTCTTGAGCTAGTTGGCGGGTGACCTTTTTCAGTTTATTGATCGTTTCCACCATATGGACAGGAACGCGAATCGTTCGCGACTTATCAGCAAGCGCGCGCGTAATTGCTTGCCTGATCCACCAGGTTGCATACGTCGAGAATTTGTAGCCCCGCTCGTGATCGAACTTTTCAGATGCGCGGATCAGTCCGAGGTTGCCCTCTTGAATAAGATCGAGGAAGGACAAACCCCTACCTATATATTTCTTTGCGATTGAAACGACCAGGCGGAGGTTGGCTTGCACCAGCTTTCGCTTCGCCATCATGTCGCCTTGCAAAATCTTTCTGGCTAACTCGATCTCTTCGTCCGGTTTCAACAATTGGATTCTGCCAATCTCACGCAGGTATAAACGCACTGAATCTTCAGTAGCGATTTCTCTGGATGAGGGCAACTCAACCGGCTCTTCATCTTCTTCAAATTTGTCTTCTTCATCATCAAGAATAGTGAATTGATCGTCATCAATCAGATCGAGCTCCTCGAGCTCATTCCTCTTCGCCAAGTTCTCGTCGTCGACGAGCATGCCGCGCACTGTTCTTTCATCAGCAGACTTCGCTTTAGCCATCAAGACTCCTCTTCTTTCCTGGAAAGAATCGCTGGGATGACACAAAAATTGTCGACAAAAAACTGCCGCCGGAAATCCGATGATATTTCTCTAACCCGTTGTGATTATGATTGTCCTCTCTGGGACCTGATTGATAACGGGGAGTAATCAGCCGATTTACCGACTATACAAACTGAATTTTCGAAAGGCGTTCGAGGAAAATGCACAGTTCCAAATTGCATCGGGAGATGATGCTCGTGCTGGTTCTTCAGGTCGTTGTGCTGAATCTTCCTTTAAATGCCGGACGACAATTAGACCGTTGCCGGACAACGGGTATCCCAAGTATAAGTGCGAAAGTCGATCTGTGCTCACCTTGTTAAGCTAACTTAAGGGCTCGCCCTAGCGCGGCTTGCCTTTTATCTTCTCTTGTGGTGCGGCTTGGCGCGACTCCTGCAATTCTTCTTGGAGAAGTTTTAATTGATCTCGCAGTTCGGCGGCGCGCTCGAAGTCCAAATTCTTGGCGGCGTTTTTCATCTCCTTCTCCAGCTTTTTGATCACTTGATGTATATCCAGACCATGTGCATCAAGCACCTCTTTCACCGACTGGGCATAGGCATGCCGCAATGCCTGAGTGGGAAGCTCGTCGTATCTGCCTCTCAGCGCGCTCAATATGCTGTTGGTCGCGTCTTTGACAATGGTTTGCGGAGTAATGTTGTGCTCCTTGTTGTACGCCACTTGCAACTCACGACGGCGCTCCGTCTCGCTCATCGCTCTATCCATCGAATCGGTAATCCGATCGGCATAAAGAATCACTTTGCCGGAAGCGTTCCTGGCGGCTCGTCCAATCGTCTGAATCAGTGAACGCTCGGCTCGCAAGAAGCCCTCCTTGTCAGCCTCCATGATGGCAACCAGACTGACCTCGGGCAAATCGAGACCCTCACGCAATAAGTTCACACCAACGAGCACGTCAAATGCACCCAGTCGAAGATCCCTCAAAAGCTCGATTCGATCGAGTGCTTTGATCTCGCTGTGCAACCAGCGCACGCGTATGTCCAGCTCCTGTAAATACTCGGTCAGATCCTCGGCCATGCGTTTGGTCAGGGTGGTGATCAGAACGCGTTCTTTCTTGGCAGCGCGCTCCTTGATCTCTTTGATCAAATCATCAATCTGACCATCGATCGGTCGCACGGAAACTTCCGGATCGACAAGACCGGTCGGTCTAATGATTTGCTCGACGACCTGATCGCTTATCTTCTTCTCCCAATCGCCGGGTGTGGCTGAAACGAAAACCACTCTGCCGACTTTGGCGAAAAATTCCTCAGCCTTCAGAGGTCGGTTGTCGCGCGCGCACGGCAGGCGGAATCCATAGTCGACGAGCGTATCTTTACGGGCGCGATCGCCGTTGAACATTCCTTGCAACTGCGGAATGGTCACATGCGATTCATCAATGAATGTGATGAATCCGTCTTTGCCGAAGCGACGAATGAAATAATCGATTAAGGTCTTTGGTGGCTCCCCTGGTGCACGCCCCTCGAGAATGCGCGAATAATTTTCGATGCCGTTGCAGTACCCGACTTCCTTGAGCATTTCGATGTCAAAGCGCGTTCGAGTTTTCAAACGATGCGCTTCCAATTGTTTGCCCTGGCTATTCAGCTCCTGGAGCCGTTCTTCCAGTTCGACCTCAATCTGCTCGATGGCTGCCTCGAGTTGCGTCTCATCGGTAACGTAATGCTTGGCCGGATAGATGCGAACCATCTCCGGCATCTCTTCGATTTCGCCGGTGATTGGATTGATCAGAGTCAACCGCTCGACTTCATCGCCGAACAATTCAACCCTGATAACACGCTCCTCATACGATGGAAATACCTCGATAACGTCGCCGCGGGCGCGGAATCGAGAGCGTTCCACAACCAGATCGTTGCGCTCGTAGTAGATGCCCACGAGATCTTTGAGGAACTTATTCCTGTCGACTTGATCGCCGAGTCGCACTTCCAGTGCGGCTGACAAATAACGCTCCGGAACACCAAGTCCATAGATGCAACTAACCGACGCCACCACAATCACATCATTGCGTTCCCACAACGAGCATGTCGTCGAGTGGCGCAAGCGATCGATCTCGTCGTTTACCCGTGCTTCCTTTTCAATATAGGTATCGGTTACCGGCAGGTATGATTCCGGAATGTAGTAGTCGTAATAGCTGATGAAGTACTCGACGGAGTTCTTCGGAAAGAAGTCGCTCATCTCATTGCAGAGTTGCGCCGCGAGCGTCTTGTTATGAGCGAGAACCAGAGCCGGTTTCTGCACTTCCTGAATGACGTGCGCCATGGTCATCGTCTTACCCGAGCCGGTAACACCGAGCAGGGTTTGATAAGGGAAATCTTTGTTGATTCCCTCGGACAGTGCCTTTATAGCCTTAGGTTGATCTCCGGCAGGCGAAAATTTGGAGACGACTTCGAATTTGTTAGACATGCACGTGATGGGCTGGCTTAGCCCGAAAGCGTTCTGCGAATGCTCTACGAATCATCACTCTCTGATGGCTCAGAGTGTGTTTCCGGGGAAGGTTTCGATCCTGATGATGAAGCCTTGGCTGATTTATCCGAGCCCTTCTCGGCTTTCTCGCTTTTCTTGCCTGACTGCTCGGCTTCTTCGATGCCGGCAGAAACCTGGTCCTGGGCCTCGTTGAGCGCTTTCTTGAAGTTGCCGATGCCTTGTCCCAGGGCACGTCCCAACTCCGGAAACTTCTTCGGTCCAAACAGAAGAAGAGCCGCTGCGGCTACGATTCCCCATTCAAGTGGGCTGCTGAGCATAATTATTGCCTCATTGGTTACAGGCCAGACCTTCCTATACAGATCCTAACATGCTACAGGCGCGGCCGGACGCCAACATTAAGGATGACGAGTCTGATTTGCCGGATGCTCCCTTATTTATCGGCTTTCTTCTGATTCGCTTGTTGGGCACCCTGGCTCTGTGCTCGCTTAGCCGCTTGATCCTTCTTATACTCTTTGACAGCCTCGTTCAAATAATCGACGAGAACACCAGGCAGCGGATGCTTGAGGTTTTCAGTGCGGGCCCGATCGGCCAGTTCGGCAATAACAGCCTGCATATACACTTGATCGGATATCAGTCCCTCCGGCTCGAGCTGGGCTTCAATGGCTGAGGAATCGACACTGCCGTTCGGCTCGTTGTTCACGAAGTTCAAATAATTCATGTCGCAGATATATCCGATGTAACGCGGATCTGGATTGAGGCGCAACCAGCGGGGTTTGTTGGCCAGCCAGAGATTGTAATTGAGGGCGATGTGGGGATGATCCGGCTGGCGCTGGTCATGATCAAGGCGGGAGCCAAAAATGGTGACGAGCAGATCGGGATATTGCAGTGAGATTTGTTTGATATACAAGCTGCCATCGCGTTCTTGAAAGAATGCCTCGGACTCTTCAATCAGGGCCATCTGCTCGGGCCAGCCGTAAGGTCGCTCTTCCTCAGGCGGTGCCTCCCCTTTCTTGCCTTTTGCTCTGGCTGACTTTGCCGGAGTTGAAGAACGCCGATTGGAGCTGGTTGCACCAGCACCGGTCTTCCTGGCTGCAGCCGATCCAGCTGCTGCTCGCGGACTGCCGGCTGGAGGAGCGGCTGGAGCGACAGCTCGAGCCGAAGGGGATGGCGATGCCGCCGCTTTGGCTGGGGCTGATGCGGGAGCGGCAGTTGCCGGTGCTCCGCCTTTGGCCTTGTGGAATAGCCCGCCTTTCTTGGCCGGCTCCGGCTTAGTCTTGCTGGTTTCCTCTTCCTCAGGCGGGGCCTCGCCAAAGATCTTCAGGCGCTTTGCCGCTTTTAACACCTCAGGAGCATAGTACTGCTTTGTGCCGCCCGGCGCGCAGGTATATGAAATAGCGAATTCCTGCGATTCCTCCCAGGTCCTGTTGCCGTTCTCGTCGAAAAACAGCAGTCCGGATGCCGGTTTTCGCGCCAGCTTCGTGCTCTCGGCCCGATTCTTATAAATGCCCGGCTCCCAGGTG
>JAJPJO010000328.1 GCA_021324135.1 Pseudomonadota bacterium | reverse complement strand
TAAAACGATTCTTCTTCTAAGAAACGTAGTTACCAGGATGCAGATTGTACAGAACGCTGATCGAGAAAGAACAGTGCGATAATTCCGCGCGCTTAAACACTTCGTTGATTGCGGCTTCTGGATGGATGGTGAACAATGGATCGGTCTTCAAAGGCGCAAATGTTTAATCGCAAAGTGCGGATGGCATTAGCACCGCTAATGGTGCTGAATGTTTTATGTTCGTTTTCCCTGATGCAAGAAGTCAGGGCGGAGGCGGGCTCGACAAGAGGAGAGGCTGGTACAACCAGAGAAGCTTCCGACTCGGTGAAGTCCGATAAACATCAAAAGAGTGATGGCGAACGGGCGGCAAAGCCCGAGAAGAAGCCGCGGGGCTGCAGTGCGAACATTGTCATAAAAGCGAAACCCGAGCAGGTTTATAACGCCATCATGAAATTGCGCGACGACAGCCAAGATACAGTCAAGGAGCTTTCCAAGGAAGGCAATCACTGCATCCTGGAAGAGAAATTCGACAGTCTTCCGATCATTGGCGAGGCTACATGCGTGTATAAGGAAACATACACGCCATTCAAGTCAATCGAGTATCACATGATCCGCTCCGATAAGTTCCAGGCTTTTGAAGGTTGCTGGTTCCTGGCTCCGACCGAGGACGGCAGCGGCACGAACGTATCGCTGTCATCATATGTTGTGTGCGACATTCCTGTGCCGTTTGCAAAACAGCTTTGCAAAATTCAAACCATGCTCGGCGTCAAGCAAAGACTTCATGAAGTGAAGAAAGCTTGTGAGAAACGCAAAGTAACGATGAAATAATCGGGCACCACAAACCTGATCATCACCTGTGCGATTCCCGACATTGCTTTGCTGCTCAGCCGTTCAATGCCCGTTTTGGCGCTTCCAATTTGTCTATGCCGCTGACTATGTCTTGACCTTCTACGCGCGTCCTCAGGATGTAGTAGTAGAAGCCGGAGGAGAGATAATGAATCGGCATCAAAAAGATGTAAATCAATGAATGCCAGACGCTTCCGATCAGTTGGACGTACAGGGGTATGCTGGCTTCGGAAACGCGATGCCCTGCAGCAGCATCGCCATAATAGAAAAAGGCGTAGAGAATCTGCAGCGGTGAGGTCATCACGAAATATATGATGGCGTATGTGATACCACTAAGCAACAGGAACCCGAGAGAGAGCCAGAGGCGCTTGAAAGACATGTTTGCCGAGCGAGCGATTACGTTCCAAAATCCATTGTCTTCGCATGCTATGACTGCAAACAATATGCACAATGGCAGCAGGAGCACGACCAGCGAGACAAGGGCCAGTGCGATCATGATCAGCATCAATGGCAGGACTACCAGAGCGGTAATCGGGCTGGCTTTGGCGATTATGGCGGAAAAGGCGAAGAAGAATGTCCAGAGGAAAACCCAGAATAAAAAGACGAAGTAAAAGATCACAGCATAGATCAGGACCTGCCACCAGCGCCCTTTCACTTCCTTATAGGCTTGCTCGAAACTGTCCCTGGCCAGCACCAGTTGTCGAACATAGCCGAGCTGGATCATGGTCAACCACAACTCGGCGGGCAAAGTAATGAAAATGCCGACGAACACCAGGAGGACAGCAGACAGATCAGGAAATCCAGCGGTTTTCAGGCTTGCCTCAAGGATCATTCTTGCGGCCACGACCAGCAGGACCTTGCCGCCGAGTTCCACCAAAGATGGTACCAGAAGTTTGCGGAACAAAAAGGGGATGTCGCGTCTAACATGTCTGACGGACATTCCGACGGCGTCACCGATTGATATGAATCGATCGATCTGCATCAGTTGGTTTCCGCTCGCTTTTGCAACTCCTCAGGCAATGCCTTGCGTATCTTCTCCAGTTTCTCGAAAAGCGCTTGAACACTTGCATACTCGCTGTCGAGGCTGGACGACTCACGCAACAAATCATCGGCAGAATAAATCTGAGAATTTGTATCGGGTGATTGCTGAGCGATTGATGTTGGCTTCAACGAATTGATCTGAGAAAGGGCGGCTACCGATAACTTACCATGTAAGTTTGCGCGCTTGATAATTTCTTGCTGGATGTTGTTCGACTCCGCCAGCTCTCTATAAGCTTTCATGTGCGCACCATAGGCGCCATCACGGTTTGCCTCCAGAATCAGATCGTGAACATTCTTGGAGTAGCCGAAGGTTTTTTGTATGCCAAGGTGATTAAACTGACCGGCCTGCGCATTGGTCGTAATGGCGAGATCATTTGCCTCCGACCACATCGATGCGAACGCGGCGCCGCCTTGTCTGCCTCGAGCGCGATTCAAATCGGCAATGGCATTTTCAAGCCGCTGCTCATTGGTTATTAATGCACTCTCCAGCTCCTGCAATTGCGAGCAGCGCGCTTCCACTTTGAATTTCAAGGCACGCATCTGCTTCGATCCGGAATCGGATTCATTTTCATTACTCGAGCTTGCCGGACCGACAATCATCTCCGGACCCTGGCTTTGATTGTGGTAATCCTTCACATGTTGAAAGTAGCTTTGCCTGTGCTCTTTGTATGCGCCCAGAGCTTTTTCGTATTCAGCAAAAACTTCCTGATATTTTGCCCAGAGCGACCGATCGTCCTTGTTTGAATTAGCGCTGATTTTTGCACCTTCATAAAGGTTCGCACACAGCTCAATCTTTTTTTCCAGGTGCACTGCTCGAGCCTGCCATTCTTGCCCGCTTCTAATCAGGGCATCGGCCGATTCGAGGCGTCTTGAGGCAAGATGCATGTCTGCTTGTGAGCAGCATTCTCGACAAGCAGCAGGAGATATGGAAAACGCTGCCAGCAGGAGCAAAAAACATGAAGAACTTATAGCTGCTTTGTTCCGGATCATATATGCCGCTGGGGTTGTGAACGATTCGAGCGTTCTTGAGTATACTGGAAAACCGGCGAACGCGTCGTGGCGGGGCTTGATTAAATGGGCATATAAGGCTGGTGTTGGTAGCGATAATCTTTGAGACAATGTAAGGGTAGCGATTCTAGAGAGGCGCATGAGCACAGACTCATCCGATTCGGAACGAACTGATGTCGAGAAGGCCGCAAACGAGGCGCCGAGCTTAGGCAAAAGCGGCGCCAACAGTCTTGCGCGAGACGGTATCGGCAGAGATGGCTCGGCTTCGCCAGGAGATGGTTTTAACCAGAACGAACCGGGCTCAGCCGGCTCCGGCTCGGCGCGCAACAGCATCGGCAGGGAGAGCCAGGCGAGAAACGCATCCGGCGCGCGCCGCTTTAATTCAGGCCCGGCGAATCCGCCCGGGCTCGAGGATTTGAACATCCCTAAAACCGTGTTGAAAGAAAAGTACGAGTTTCTCACCGTACTTGGTGCCGGCGGTGCCGGCGTGATTTATAAAGCCCGCCAGCATCCGCTCGGCCGGCTCGTGGCGGTTAAAATGATCCACTCGCATCTGATGTCGCCGACTGCGGTTCGGCGTTTTCACAAAGAGGCAAAAACGATCAGCAGCCTCGCGCATCCAAACATCATCTCGGTCTATGATTTTGGCATCTCGGAGGAGAACCAGCCATTCATGGTTATGGACTATGTTGAGGGAACGGTCCTCTCCGAGTTCCTCAAGCAAGTCGGTGTATTGCCGCAGGAGTTAGTTAAGAATATTGCCGTGCAACTGTGCGAAGGGTTGTCGCATGCGCATATGCGCGGCGTCTTGCACCGAGATCTGAAGCCGGGCAACATCATGCTCGTGCAAATGGACAATGGCCAGCAGCTCGTGAAAATTCTCGACTTCGGTCTGGCAAAAATTGTTTTTGATGAAGAGGACGAGCATGGTGAGCAGGACCACCTCACAAAGACGGGCGAGACTGTAGGAACACCGGCATTCATGAGCCCCGAGCAGGTGATGGGCAAGAAAGTCGATCATCGCACTGACCTGTATTCACTGGGATGCGTTCTCTACCAGTGCCTGACCGGAGAGCCGCCCTTCATCGGCGAAACGAAGATGGAGACCATGCTGATGCATCTCAATGCCATGCCTCAGCCGATCAACATCCCGCACTTCGAGCCGATCATCACGCCCTATTTCGAAGACATCATTTTGAAGCTCCTTGAAAAAAATCCCACCGATCGATTTCAGTCGATGTGGGATTTGAAGGAAGCAATTGAAGGAACGAACACGGCTTTCCTGTCGGAGTCGGCCGGCAGGCGCCGCGCGCTGGAAGAACTGAGCGATGAGAATTGGCGGACCGTTGAGGGTGATGATCAGTCGCAGGTATTGCGCAGCGGCGGTGCACTGGCTGAGTCTGATCCGCAATCCGATCAAGGGGTGCAATGGTCCGGCAAATTTGCTGCCGAGTCTGAGGAAGATGCGGACGAATCGGTGATGGATTCCTCGGTCGTATCCGCACCGGATTTGGTGCGCGGCGAAGCTCAAAGTGAGGGCTCTCCGGTATCATATAAAGTGGCGATCGCCGCCATCACCACTTTCTTCATTCTGGGAGTCTCGATTGCCTGGTTCTCCGTCTCCGGCAATTTGCCCGGGTTCAAGCAGAATAATCCAGCGCCCGAAAAGAAAAAAATCAAAAAAGGTGATGATCCTTTCAAATTCGATCAGATGGATGATGAGCAGTTCGAGGGGAAGATTACCCGTAAGCCTACGGCCGATCATATCGACGCGCGCTACATGGCAATCTCGGACAAGGCGCTCAAACACTTGCCCGATATGAAATATCTGCGCGCCCTGGACTTGCATAATCCAGCCAACTCTGAAAAGGAAAAGTTGAACAAGATAACCGCTCAGGGTCTATCGGTCATAAAGAACATGAGCACGATCAACTCCATTAATCTGTCGCGCACGCAGATGAATGATGACATAACGGAGACATTGAAGACTTTGCCGAATTTAAAACAGCTTGATCTGAGCTATGATCCGAATCTGACTGACGAGGTTGTCGTCGGTCTGTCTGAGGTTCCGTCGCTCACGCATCTGAGCTTGGAAGGTGATGACATAAGCGATAAGAACATCGATCGGATAGCGAAGTTGAAAAACCTGAGAATGCTGGATCTCTCAGGCACGAAAATAAGCGATAAAGCGCTGGATGCGATTGCTAAGCTGCCCGAGCTCAACGAGCTCTATCTCAGCCATACCTCCGTAGGCGATGAGAACATCAAGAAACTGTCCGGGCTGTCGCATTTGCAAGCCATTGATTTGAGCCAAACCAAAGTGACGGATGCCTGCGCTCAAACTCTGTCTCACATGGCATCTCTGACAATGATCGATCTGCAAGAAACCGATTTCGGCGACAAGGGTTTGAGTGTGCTCAAGAATGCTAAGACTTTGGATCTGGTCAACCTCGACAAGACGAAGGTGACGACCGGCCAGGCAAAGCTCGAGTTTCAGCGGAAATTTCCATTTTGCCAATTTACTGAGAAATTGGAAAGAAAGAGGGGCGGTTCTGATCAATAAGAAAGAATTGGAGCAAATTGCAAATCACATCAAGTGCCTGAGCCAGTGCACTGCGTGCCCGAACATGATCGGTCCGGTGGTTACCCATCGCCCGGTTTTGAGCAAGGTTTTGCTTATCGGTCAAGCGCCCGGTCCGCGCGAAGGCAGCTTCGGTAAGCCGTTTGCCTGGACAGCCGGAAAGACAATGTTCAAATGGTTCGAGTCTATTGGTCTAAATGAAGAGGAGTTTCGCAGTCTTGCATATATGAGTGCGGTTTGCCGTTGCTTTCCAGGGAAAACGAAAGCCGGCGGCGATCGCGTTCCCTCACCGCCAGAGGTGAAGAACTGCTCGGTCTGGCTTGATGCCGAATTCGCTATTCTGGATCCGGACCTCGTCATTCCCGTCGGACGTCTGGCAATCGTTCAATTCATGCCTAAGTTCAGTCAAATGACAGAAGTGATTGGCAAAGACTTCAAAATAGAAACGCACGGGCGGGTGCGAGATGTGATACCACTTCCTCATCCATCGGGTGCTTCGCCGTGGTTTAAAATCGAGCCGGGCAAATCATTGCTGGCCAAGGCACTTCTTCTAATCGAAAAACACGCTGCCTGGGAGGGCATTCGCGACAGAGCTCGAGCCGGACGACCATCTGCCCCTGCCGATGAGCACGCCATAGAGAAAGGAATTGCAGCTGGAGACCAACGCCGTAAAGCCACTAAATCCGGTGGCGCCAGATCATGACACACTAGAGCAATGAAATCCACAATCGGAGCCCGATACGAAATTTCCTCCAGGGTTGGGTCCGGAGGCGCGGGCGTTCTATACCTGGCGCGCGATCGCTCCCTGGACAAGACGGTAGCGGTCAAGCTTTTGCATCCCAACCTTGCCGACCGGGATATGATCGTGCGCTTGCAACAAGAAGCCAGGCTCTTATGCCAGCTTCAACATCCCAACCTGGTATCAGTCTCCGACTTCGGTCTGGACGGCAACTCGCCCTATATCGTTATGGAATATATCGAGGGCATGAGTCTCTCGGAGTTCGTGAAAAAGTTCGGGCCTGCAGATTTGCCTGTCGCCCTGAAGATTCTGATCGATATCGCCAGCGGTCTCAGGTATGTTCACGAGCATGGTGTGTTGCATCGCGACCTGAAGCCGAGCAATGTAATGCTCATTCTGGACAAGGAAACACAGCCCGTACAGGCAAAGATCGTCGACTTTGGCATTGCCAAGCCTGCTGAATCCGGCTCATCACAGCAGTCTCTGACAAAATCAGGCGCTATTCTCGGCAGCCCTTCATACATGCCGCCGGAGATGGCTCAAGGCAAGGAGGCCGATGCCCGTTCCGACATCTATTCATTTGGTTGCCTGATGTATTTTTT
Organism: Pseudomonadota bacterium; assembly: GCA_021324135.1. GTDB lineage: Bacteria > Cyanobacteriota > Vampirovibrionia > Obscuribacterales > Obscuribacteraceae > JAJPJO01. The sequence goes on along the minus strand of JAJPJO010000328.1, from coordinate 19,998 downwards.
ACTCACCGCTGTGCCGCCATTCCGAGGCGATACGATCACCTCGACGTTGCTGATGCAGATCAACGATGATGCGCCATCACTCTCTCAGGTTCGTAATGACCTTTCCATGCCCGCTGAAATTCAAGCCATAGTCAGCCGGACGCTGGAGAAAAAGCCGGAGAAGCGGTTCCAAAACGGCGCGGAACTGCTCGAGGCTCTGCAGAGCGCTAAGGCTGAATTAGACAGGCGAGCATCAGCCGATCGATCGACCCGTGCCACCGCAAGCGGTGCAAATGACAGAGACCCGCTCTTTTTTAATCACGGACAATTTGCCAGCCATCCTCTGTTGGTCGACAAACGAGTTTTGACTCTTTCAATTGCTCTGGTTATCTCTGTGATCGTTTGTTGTGCCGGCATTGCTCTGCGCAATATCGGCACGGAAAGACGAGCGGTGAAGGAGGTTTCTGAGGCCGTTAATGAGAATTCAAAGAAGCTTTCCAGCCTGGATTTTGAATCGGGCTCAACCTTTTTTCAGGTGCTCGGACATCCGGACTGGATGATGATGCCCTCATCGCTAGAACCATACATTCACAAGGCGGTCTTGTGGAGCCAGCCACACGGTGCTGTCGATGACTCTGCCATGGCAACTCTTATCGAGGAGCGCAGCCCGAAGTGGAAATCCAATCAAAAGCCGGTCTATATTCGTTTGCAGCAAAAGGACGTCACCGGCGAGAACTTCAATCTCCTGGCTCCGTTTAACATAAAAGCCCTGGATTTGACTGCCTGTGCCACCACTGACAAAGGTCTGCGACAAATAGGCAAGATCTCTTCACTCGAGCTTCTCGTTCTCAACAAGAACGATGCCATCACAGATAGTGGCTTGCCGGCGCTTTCAAATTTGCCGCACCTGCGATATTTGTCCTTGCGCTATGACAAGCTGAGCGATAAAAGCATGTCGATCGCCGCGACCATGAAAAGCCTGGAGTCCATAGACGTTACCGGCAATCAGGCGATCACGGACCGGGGTCTTAAGGAACTTATGTCTTTGCCCAGGCTGAACATGATTGCCATCGGCCAGACAGGCATCTCGCGCCCTGGAATAATCTCGCTATTGCACAACAAGCCATGGACTGCATTGAGTTTCGAGAACCTGGCTCTGAGCGATGACGACATCCATGATATCGCCACATCCTGCCGCGGGCTCAAGCTCTTTCACTTGAATCTGTCCAGAAACAAAATATCAGATGCAGGACTCATGCATCTGCAGAATCAAAAGTCGCTGCGCAAACTTGTCTTGCTTCAGTGTCCGCTTGTCACGCCGGCAGGCTTGCGCGCTCTCAGCCGCAAACTTCCCGAGCTGACGATTTATTCCGATCGCAGCCACACTGCAAAAGGACAAAATGTTAACTCGACGGAGGATGAAATGGCGAGAAGTTATAGCGGCTTTTGACCTCTACAGAATGTTGATAAGATGATTTGATAGTTCAGCGCGCTCGACAGATAACAGGCAAACCTTAGAAGCGCACGGACTGACACAAGCTCCTTAGTTACCAAAAAATGCCAACTCGAGAGGACACGAAAAAAACCGCAGAGACAGCTAAACGGCTGCGCTCCATTCGTGCCATGCTCGCCCAGCAGGAATGGCTTTCATGGGACGTGAATTGGAGACACGAGAGGTTTGAGTACATCGGCGGCAAGGAATCGGTTGTTCCCGATGCCTCTATGCTGGCGCAGGCTCAGCGCCGAATCAAAGTTATCTGCGATCAGAGATATTATGCAGAGCGAGTCGTGAGCGATGTGATGGAGTGGCGCCGCACTCAAGAGGCGCTGCTCGAGCGGGCGAAATACATAAGCACGTTGGCGGACCTGGATCTATCCGCACTGAAGCGGGCAGCCAAAAAACATGACCCAGCCGTAATTAGCAAGCTCGTGCATCTGCTGCCCGCCGAAGCGATGGTAGCAAGCGCCCTGCCGGAATCGCCTTGCCTCATGCTCTGGAATATGGCGGCTCAAGCCGAGCCAGCCCTGAAGAAGTTCCTGCAAACTGAGGAGGAATCCCTCGAGGCCAGAGCAATGGCAGCACTTTGTCTTGGCAGAGCCCACGCCATTTCTATGCGACCCCAGCATGATTTCTTCTTAGATGAACGCGGCCGCCAGTCGCAGCGAAGATCGAATGAGAGAATGCGCGAGCGGATGGTGCGTTTATACAACTGGGGATTAAACAATCGCCAGTTGGATATAAACCCGGTTCCGTTAGTGACTTTGCTGCTCAGAGCGAACGGCGCCAGCGAGATTGAGCAGATTAAAAGCGCTCCCCTGTCTGTGCACTTCAAGCTGCCGCCCGAGATCTTTCACGATCTGGTCGTGCGGCGCGGCATGGAGACGTTTGCCATCTGTCAATTGATGGCCGCGTTGAATGAGCTAGATCGAGTAGTCGATACGTTCACACAGTATAAGAACGAAGCAGTGCGCGCAGACAGAAGGGAGCGCGGATACTGTCATGCCGCGCCGCTGCAGGAGCGAGATGAGCGCATCGATCGGATGAGGGAAGCCATCGTTTCGATCGTGCAGACCGATCCATCACCTTCTGTCATTAAAGGCATCAGCTCATTGTTCGATCATTTCTTGTCGACCTTTGCTTTCAACGATCAGGTCTTCAACCAGATCGTCGCAGTCAGCGCAGCGATTGCTGATATGCCGAGCCATTTACGCCTCGTCACCCTTTCATTTCTTAAAGAGAACTCGACTGCCTGTTGGTACGCGTTGCCCAGGTGCGAGGATGAGCTTCCTGACTCGGAAAAACGAAGCGAAGATGCTCAAGCAAGCTCGGATGCAACGGAAGACGTGCAGCCGGGTAGTGCATGTGCAGCCGTTCGGAAGCTTCCGCACATGGCTGTTGTCTACGCAGGAGTAGATTCTGTCCTCCACGCCTTATGTCACATGATTTGCAAAACGGAATCACCTGAGCTGATAAGAGCAGCTCTTCAGCAAGAGCAATCCATATACATGATGTGGAGGGCTATAACGGATGCCGAGCAGTTGCGCTTGTTACTCGATTGGGGTCGGCGCTGCAATCTGAGCATATGGGCGCAGTTCAGACAGTTGGGCAGCATAATGTCTTTGATTGAGGATCGGCAGGCGGCTAAACGAGCCATAGAGCTTTTCGTTCGTGAAGTCGAGAAGGCGCCTGAGGAAAGGCGCGATCATTTTTTTGAAGCGCTCGATTATGTCGATCTCAGCAAAAGACGAACAAAACAAAGCCTCATGGTTGCCACAAAAATGGTGCCACATCTGGTGGCATCCGGAGTTGACGACGGAACAGCCAGATGTAATTGCCTCAGCCTCATCGAAGGCGCAATGGAGATTCAAAAGGAGGCACCAGCCTTACTTGATGATTTGTGTGAACCATTAGCGGCTGTGTGCGCCAGAAGAAAACCATTGACACATAACCAGGCTCAGGCAATAAAATCCTCCTGCATCCTGGTGCTGGCCCTGTACAAGCAAAACTACCGGCGGGTGTCAATGCAAAGTCGGCGGGCCGTCAAGACATGGTTACGCGAATCTCTCGATGTGTTCTTGTCTAATCCTCCGGCTGAAAGTATTCATTTTATCGAGAGTGGCTTTCGGCTCTTAGCTCAATATTCGATTCTTTGTCAGCTGCTTGCTAATAATCTCAAGGAGCAGCCCAGGCGTGTCATAGGATTGGCTGAGAACCTCGGAATCGCGGGCAAGTTCGGACTGGAGGCTTTGAAAGGACTGGACAAATTGTCTCGCTACGAAACTTGCCTGAGGCTGCGCAAGATTTATGAGAGCAATGAAAGTGACGAAGCTGGAGTTGCTAAAGCCGCCGCCGCCAGCCTGTCCGCACGACATCTAATAAAGAGGCTTTATGCCAAGGGCTGGAAAGACGTGATTGGTTGTGCACCGCGCGTAGTGCCATGGGCCGGCTCCTATTTATGCAGTATGCACATTATCGGCGGTGATCAGGCTCCGCCTCAAACCTTATTGAAGATCTTCGATCTGCAAAGCGAGATGGAGGAAGAGCGAGATTTTTTGAAGGAACTGGTGCAGGAGCATCCTGAGCGAAGCGATCTGACTCAGCGTCTTAGCAACCTCGAGGAGAGATTGGCGAGCGGGCATGCCGTCAAGTATCGCATGCGGCAGCGCATCCAACGCACCATGCGGCACCTTGCCTCCGAGGCTGAGTTGAACGCCATCGGTCTCGTGATCAAGGATGTATTCATCAAGCAACTAAAACGAATCGTCGGACCCATATCCGAGAACGTTTGTTTAGACACGCATCTGCTTAATGCATTGCTTCTCACTCAAGACGTAACGGTCAACAAGCGATTGTTGAAGACGCTGATTAAAGCGCATATGACGCATGATAGCCTCTGGCGACATCGAATTCCTGCTAACCAGACCTTCTTGAAGGACCTGGTGGATTGCGGAATAAAGCCTGACGTCTGGTTGTCTGATTACGAGCGCCAATTCAAAATAGATGAGCTTGATGGTCAAAAGCTAGTTCTGAGGCTGGAAACGGAGCCGATCAAAATACTGGAGATGGGCAATTATTTTGATACCTGTTTGAGCTTTATGGGCGTGAACTCGTTTGCCACCATCGTTAATGCCTCTGATCTGAATAAGCGCGTCGTCTACATGTACGATGGGCAGGAGAAAGTAATTGGCCGCAAGCTGATTGGTATTAGCGATGAATGGAAGATGGTCGGCTATCGCACCTACCTCTCGTCCCCCGACAAACAGCTGCGAGCGCAGCTGCACAAAGCCGTGTACGAGTATCTCGTCGACTTCGCCAAAAGTTGCCGCGTTGCCCTGGCCGATCGAGGCAAGGTTCCACCCTTAACATCCAAAGAGTGGTACGACGACGGTCCCTGGAAATGGACGCCGGAGCCAAGAGATATGCCTCAGGATGCAGACGAACCTGAAGCGGCCCCTCAAAAATGAGCAGCGATTGCCGCAATCATGGGAGAAACCGCATAATGCAGCGGTAAAACGGCCGGCTTTGCCAAGATTTGGTCAACTTTGCCATGTTATGTTCGGGTCACTCTTGATGCGGGGAGTGTTACTCATGAATAGTCCTACCAATATTGCCGCCCTCAACAAACAATTGCGGGCCTTAAACGAGGCGAGAAGCCTTCGCAGCGCGACCGGAGATACGCCGAGTTCGCGGTATATCAGTCTGGCGCCGGAGCTTGATCCGGTTCGTCCGCCTGTGGACGAAGCGCCCATCATGCAGGTTCTCAACGAATCTGCAGCAATGAAATTGCTCATCGATAAGTCGGGGTCTGCAGAAGCGCCTGCTGATGATTGTTTATCCCCGAGCGAATATGAAACGCTCTGCGATGTTCTTTTAGGTCTGACCGACAAAGCCATCGCCAGGCGTCGCAATCTCTCGGCGCGCGGCGTTCAAAATAGAGTCGCCGCGCTCTTCTGCAAAGTCTTGCGCGGCAAAAACGCCTGGGTTAAAGAGTCGGCATCGATGGATGTATACAATCTGCGAGCGCGATTGATCTTTGAGGTTCTGCGTCGAGGTCTCATCGATAAGGAGAAGCTTGCATCCCTTGATCAAGAATTGAGCAACTGGGTCAACCAGGAGTTTGGGGTTTGATTTCCAGATTTGCAAATGGAGACTGGCTGGCGTCGGTCATGAATTGCGCGGCAATCTGAACCAAAATGTGCTTCCCTTTCCTATCTGGCTGTGCACGCCGATTGTGCCGCCATGTCCTTCGACGATCATTTTGCAGATTGCCAGACCCAGCCCGCTGCCCTTCTTGACTGTCGCGTCGGTTGCATCGACTTGTTTGAACCGTTCGAAAATTGTCTCCAGCTTATCCTCGGGGATGCCGCGCCCCTCATCGATTACTCTGATTTCCACGAATTGATCGGATTCTACAAGACTCACTTGAATGGTGCTCTGTGAGGGTGAAAACTTGATGGCATTTGAAAGAAGATTGATGAGCACTTGCAATATGCGGTCGGGATCGGCATTAACTTTAGCCGGCTCCATATTCTCTTCGATTTTGACGCTGACACGAGCCTCCTGAGCTAAGGTCTCGATGGCATCGTACGCTTCTTCGATCAGCATGCGCAGTGAGATTTCCCTTGGGTCGATCTGGAATTTACCCGACTCCATTCTTTGCACGTCGAGCAGGTCATTGATTAGCTTGATCAGCCGATCCACTTGTCCTTCGGCCGAACTTACTATCGGTCCGGCTTTGGCGGAGAGCGGACCGGCTGCTCCTGCCGAGAGTAATGCCAGCATGCCGCGCACTGAAGTCAGCGGTGTCTTCAGATCATGACTGACCATGGCAACAAATTCTCGCTTCAGGCGTTCGACCTCCCGCCGTTCGCTGACATCAGTTACCGAAACGAGAAACAACTGCCGATCGTCTATCTCGACGGGACTGCACGAAAGCTCGACTGGAACGGCTGACCCGTGAGCGGGACTGGTGACCAGTTCGATGATATGCCCCTCCGGGCTGGACAAAAGCTCGTTGCTGATCAAAAATGCTGCACCGGATTTGGTGCCACTGCCGATCGCCGAGTACGCACCAGATTTGGTGCCAAATGCGCTGGTGCTCTGGCTGCCGTCTTCGCGTTCAAACAGCATGCCGATGTTTTGACCGATGACCTCCGAGGTCTTAACGCCGCACATCGTCTGCAGTTTGCGATTGACTAATTGAATTGCTCCGGTTCCATCAATAGCAACCAAGCCTACCGGCAAACCCTCGAGCACGTATCGTATGCGCTGCTCGCTCTCTTTTACCATTTGCTCCACGACCGTGCGAGCGGTGACATCGTGTGCCACACAATAGAGCATTTCTTCGGACTCGGACCAGTAAACGGACCAGAGGACATTGATTACCTTTCCGTCTTTGCAGCGAACCCGATTTTGAATGGTCAGGGTGGACTCGACCTTCTTGACCGTGCTCAGTAGCCTGAGCGTTTCATCCAGATCGTCCTCGAGAATGATGTCGGCGAAATTGGTGCCGACAAGTTTGACGTCCTCAAACCCCCACACCTTTTCCGAGGCGTGGCTGACGCTCGTGAAGATGTTGTCTTTATCGATCGAGCAAATCACATCGACAGCATTGTCGACCAGTGCTTTCTGGCGACGGTTTGCTTCCTCGATGACGGCCGCCATTCGATGCAGCACTTTATCCAGCTCGCTGATCTCGTCATCGCCCGGCAACGGATTGAGCATCTCTTTGCCCTCGGCAAAGCGCAGAGCGTTATCGGTAAGAACATTCAAGCGAGCCGCGATCGCCCTGCTGAAAAGCACCACCAAACCCAGGCTTACAAGGATGTTGCCGCCGAACCCCACGAGCAGAAGCAATTTGGCATTATTTCTCCAGCGCAGAGCGGCGGTTGATGTGACTCCGCTTTCGTGTTGAACGGAATCGTTCAAATGGTGCAATTCTTCAATAAACTGTTCCATCAGTGCTTCCATCTGCTCGCGCATGCCCCTGATTTGCATGAACTCCATGAGGTTTATATCGTCTTGCTCAAATATATCTTTGAGCCCATCAAGAAGTTTCAGCGCCCGTGTTTCCAGTTTCTTTGCCTTCTGGAGTTGGGCAAGTTGCTGCGGTTTATCTTTGAGCAATTCATCCAGCGCGCTGTATTCACTGACTATGCGCGTGCGCGATCGGAGATAACGATCTCTCATCGCCGTATTGTGCGAGTATGAGTAAGCCGTCAGGGCGTTCAGCCCGCTGAATAATTCCTTGGAAAGAGTGAATATTGACTGGAAGGCTCGATTGGCTCTGGCTTCTTCTTGAGCCTCGCCTTCCGTTTGCACAAGAAGACAGTACAGGAAGAGCAAGAAGACACTTCCTAGAACCAATGGAACCGCTACGATAAAGATTCCTTTGTGCTCGATCTTCAGTTTGATCGACAATTTTCCGGTACTCTTGTCAGTAAGGAGTGGAAAACATCCTTTACTAATACTTTTAGAATTCATTGAATGAATACCCGTGCCTGATCGAATCAAAACTAAAGTGTCGCTGCTGCTGCTTCTTTCATGCAGCGCGCTTTTGGCGGCGCTCTCTACTACAGACGCTCTAGCTGAGAACTCCAAGGGTGAGGAAAATGATAATGGCGCCATACTCGGTGGCACCACCGTGGCCGCCTACACGGGAGCATGGGGCAAAGAGGTGATGCAATCCCAGAAATTGGGAGGCGAAGGACATGAAGCGGAGGCGCTTCAGCATGGGTTCAGCGCTCTATCCATAGCCGAAAAGCTGGGTAAGGATCATCCGCTGTACAGCATAAGTTTGCGCAACTTATCGGACATATACTTTTTGTACATGCGATTGGATCAGTCGAAGCTTTATGCCAACAAGGAGATCGAAGCGCTGAGACCGCTTGGTCCGGAGTACCAGGACCTCGTCCCCATTCTCTTGCGTCTTACCGATATCGCCATTATCCAGGGTAACGTGAAAGAAGCAGAGCGTTTTGCCAAACAGGCAAAAGCAATTCGATCCGGGTCTGCCTTCAATCCACTGCTCAAGGCGGAGATTGACTGCCGGCTTGGCATTCTTGCTCTGCAAGCCGGAAAGGAGGAAGAATGCCGATCCTTGAGACTGACAGCAGAGCAGGAGTGGCTTGATAGTGTAAAGGCTGAAAGAGCTGCCGATGACATGGGCCATTACGGCCGCGAGTTATGCCGGGAAATTGGCTTGGCAAGCAGCAAAACGAAAAGCGCGATGCTGCAGTCCGCCGAATATTGGTGCATGCGCGCCCTGGAATTGTCGAGGCAGACGTGCGGTCCTGATTCAGGCAGCTACGCCTCGGCACTGGAAAAGGCAGCATTTATGTACCAAACGGCGGGCAATTTAGAGGCGGCAGCTTCGTATCAGATCCAGGCTTTGAACCTGATTTTGCGTGTCTACAATTGGAAAGTCAGCACGAAAGTCAATTTCATTTTGAACGGCACGACCAGACTCATAAATTTAGGCAAAAGCGATCAGGCGTTGCCGTTTATCAAAGCCGCTGTACCTCTGGCTCGAGAGCTTGAAGATGATGAGCTTTATGTAAAAGCTTTGAGCGATCTCTCTCAGGTGGCGCGCCGGCAAGGCAACCTTGCCGATGCGAAAGAGGCGAAGGAAGAATTGCTGCAACTTTGCACGCGCAAGAAACAGTGGCGGGAAGTGGCAATTTTGAAAAGTGAAATTGAAAGCTTGTCTAAGGGTATGAAATGATTGAAACTCGAAAAGTCGACGAGTGCGTTTCAAAATGTCGAAGATTTTGCTGGCGGAAGATGATCTCGAGCTTACTTCGGTGATATGCAATTACCTGGAACTCGAGAGCTACATTGTTGATGCCGTTGCCGATGGTGCGGCGGCGTTGGAGCGGCTTCTCGCGATTGATTATGACGCCGTGATTCTGGATTGGCAGCTGCCGTCGATGACCGGTATTGAAGTGTGTCAGTCGTTTCGAGCAAACGGTGGGCGCACGCCAATCTTGATTCTAACGGGCAAGCAAGCGATCAAAGACAAAGAGGCAGGACTTGATTCGGGTGCCGACGATTATTTGACCAAGCCGTTTCACCCCAGGGAACTGACTGCCAGACTGCGAGCCATGATTCGCCGAGCCAGTCAGTTTCAATCCAATCTCATCGTTTGCGGTCCGCTGACTCTGGATCGCGATCGCCATCTCGTTTTCAGCAACGGCGAGATGGTTAACTTGCAGCCCATGGAATTTTTATTGCTGGAGCATTTCATGACACATGAAAACAAAGTCTTCAGTGCCGAAGCACTACTCGCCTCGCTCTGGGATGAGAGTGCCGATGCTTCGCTGGATGCTATATATACATGTATACGCCGGCTGCGGAAAAAGCTCGATAAACCTGGAGCGGACTCGATCATTCGCACTGTGCATGGTGTCGGATACGGCATTAATCCGAGATTCCAAGGGTAATCAGCTTAGTTTATTTTAAATCGAAGAACCTTTTTTCTTGCCTCTCGTCTACCTAATCGTTCGATCGACAAAAGTAGAGGAAGAGTTAGAGACAAGACGGGAAGCTAGCGCTTGTTGGCTGGAACCGCGAAGGAGTTCAGTAATGCTGTTGATCATATTTGCTTCCATGGTTGCTACGACATCAGTCGGATTAATAATCGACGCGCTCAGGTAACGTCCAGAAGAGTGGTCCGATTCAAAACTCAGGACTGATGGGAAATATCGGAATCGCTAAAGGAGTCTTAAGGTAATCGCCGTTGTCAAGGGGGTGCAGTAGAATAGTTCTGTAATGAACAGGACAAACACTTCTCAAGTCCGAATTTAGTGCCCCCAAGGCATGATGGCGGTGAGCCCGGTGTATGGCTGCCGCCATCGTATATAGTGGCACACAAAAGTTTCCTCTGACATAACAGCAAAACGAGGGCCAAACGGGAGAGACATCGCACAGGGTGTCTCTCTCTACTTTAAGGGAGCCGAGGCAAAGTGGTTCGCTGCTCGACGGGTGAACCGTTTATGACTAACCGAATATGGTGGCAAAAAAAAGCCAAAAAGAAGTAAACGCCTGTAAAACAGGCGCTTACCAACCACTCGCTGCTCACTCAAAAACTTTCTAAAGCTTGTAGAACCAGTCTTGTTCGTTCAATGTCGGCTGCTGATTTGTCGGCTCGAAACAGAGATCATCGCCTTCCAAAATAAATCCGCGCAACATAGCTTCGACAGCTGCTGAATTTGAATTTGGCTTGTGCTCTTCGGTTTCAACCGTTGATTTTTGGAAGTCCTGGAAAAACTTCGCGCGCACATCTTGTTCCAACTTACCATTCGACATAACAACAACCCCCACCCCAGTAAACCCGCTGGAGTCAAAGTTCGTTTAACAACTCAACCAATTCCGATGATTGGGATATTACTTGTCAAGTGTGAACAACGTGTACCTTAATTTGCGGTTTGAAGAAAAGCCCAAAAATCCATTGCTGAGCCGTTGATCAGGTCTTGATAAGGTCGGGTCGCATACCTTATATGCACAGCGATGTGCGGCGAGTTTTTCGAAAGCCGAGTTCCAACCTTATTAGTGATGGGAACGCTGACGAGTTTAGATGCGAGCAGCGCTGAGCGATACGAAAGTATCGCTTTTGTGCTTCAAGGGCAATTTCTTGAACGGACTGGAGATGATCGGACGCGGTTCGCCGGATCCTGAAACCGATCTGTGCCGGATCCTGAATCCGATCTGCGTCTGACCCTGACCTGAGGCCAAACTCCTGGTCCAGAGTCGATTTACTTCGTAGGATTACGACTCTAAATGGGCAAGAGTCCTTCGCAGAGAGCCAGTTTGGACTATAATCACAATCAAGACCTATATCCAATACTAGATATACTTTATTGGCCTAATGAGTTGGTATAGCAAGCATATGAAGCGACGCCGGACAATATGCGGGAGGGTTCTTTTCTCCTCGGTGGCTTTGTCCGTGCTCCTTTCGGCCATGCCGTGCTCTTTGACGTCATATGCAGCAGAGCCGACCTCCCTGGACCAGCTCGAGAAGCATTTTTTCGAGCATACCTACCCCAAAGACAGTTCCGAGGCGCGGATAGAACGGCTTGAGAAGCTGGTTTTCGGCGAGGCAAAGTCAGGCGACGAGTCGACGCGATTGTCGAACTTGCTGACCACGGTTCCCGACCTTGCCTCCTCACCAAGCGCCAGCTCGAGCAGCAGCGCCAGCCCGGCAAGCTCAAGCGCCGCACAGAGCGCCGGACCGACCGCCGATCAGGACTCCGATTCATCTGCCGGCGGGCAGAGTTCGAGCCCTCAGGCAACCGCCGAGGATACCTCGCAAGATTATCCGCGCGTGGATGCCCTCGAGCAAGTCCTGCTGGGCAAAACGTACAAGAACAAGACGGTGGCGGACCGGCTCAACCAGCTCGAAATCAAAGCTTTCAAAAGACCTTCCGACAATCCCGACTTGAGCGAGCGCGTCAGTTTGCTGGGGGATTATGTTCAAAAGCGTTATCACCGGTCGGTGGACGAGATCATCAATCCCGGCGCCCCCGCCTCCAATGGCGATGATGACACTGCGGTCGCCAGACGACCTTCATACAGCGGGAGTACACCGTCAGGCTCGTATGGCATGGGTGGTGGAGCGGACCAGGCTCCGCCGGCGAACGCATCCGAGATGCAGCAAGTGGCATGGCTGGAGCAGCATGTTTACGGCAAAACGTTTCCGAACAACACGCTTGTCGATCGTATAAAACGGCTTGACCAGACGGTTTTTCCATCGGATCCACCCGATCGTAACGCGACAATTTCAATGAAGCTGAGAGTGCTCATGAATGCTGTCGAATTGATGCACACATCCGGTCGCGATGCCGACACGGCTGGAGCCACACAAAATGCCTATGGTGGCGGCAGCCCCTCTGCAGGAAGCTATGGTTACGGCTCCTCGGGCACGTCCTACGGCTCGGCGGCTAGCGGCTATGGTTCGTCTCCATCGTATGGAACGCCGGCATCATCGGGCTCATCAGCCTACGGCTCCAGCGCCTCTTCTTATGGCGCCTCCGGCTATGGTTCGCCTTCGGCTGGTTACGGAGCATCGAGCGGCTATGGCGGATCTGCCGCCAGCGGATACGGCACCGACACGGGCTACGGCTCATCGAGCTCATCCGGCGCGCCGGGCGGCGGTTATTCTGCATATGGCAGTGGATATGGTTCTACCGGTGGTGGCGCCCAATCGTACTCTGGCTATGGTGGCCAATCAGCAACCGGCGGGTACCAGGGAAGCAGTTCGGGCACGTACTCACCGACTGCAAACGATCCTCCGCAGCAAGAATACGCTCAAAAACACGGACATCCTCTTTTGGGCGGTCTGGCGCGTAGTCTTCTGACTGTTGGCGGAATGGCTGCAGGAGTGGGTTCGATGGCAGCTCGCGGAATGATGTATGGCGGCGGCGGCTATGGTTATGGTGGCTACCCGGGCGGCTATTATGGTGGCTACGGCAATTACGGCGGTTACGGCTACGGATCCGGCTATGGATCTGGTTTCGGATATGGTGGCTTGCCCGGCACGATTTTGCGACGCGGTCTGTATTGGTAGCCGGCAAGGCAAGCTACCAGGTCCACGCTTTTATAAGACTAATAGATCTATATATTGTTTTGAATCTCGTTTACTCGTGTAAAACGAAAGTAGATTGCCATTGCAGACCCTCGACATGTCCAGCAACGACGAGAAGAAGAATCAAGACGCAGATGACAGCGGCGACAAGAAGCACGTGCCGCTGTTTCCGGAGCACAGCGTCTACGACCTCGAACCGATCGTTATTCCAGAGAGCATGCGCCTCGGACTCCCTGCTTCTGATAATGAGGACGGCAATTCTGCCGGCGACAAGGGAAGCACCGTCAAGCAAACCGGAGAGCTGCCGCGGCGTCCGCCCGTGCCGCCATATACGGAAAGCGGCCAAAATACCCCAGTCAAGCCGCCTCCGCCTCCAAAGGCGAACTGGTCGAGATCTATAAATCCGCTCAAGGGCGGCAAACATGTCATAAAGCCGCAATCGAAGGCGGAAGAGAGAGCTCAAAGCAAGGCACAGGAGACGGTTAAAACCCCGCCAGGACAGAGCAAAACGGATACGCCAAAGGCATCTAAGCAAGAACAGCCGGCGCAGGCGCAAGAGCAGTCTCAGTCGCCAACCCAAGATGCAAAAGTGCAATCGCTTCCTCAGGCTCAAGAGGCATCACAAGCCACTCAAACAAATGAAACTCTCGATGAGCTCGAGCAGCTCGTTCAGCTAGAATCGTACGCCTGTCACATTAGCCCCGAGCATATCTTTACCTTTGAGGAAATGCCCGATCGCCGCACCGATCCGGCCGTGCAATCACAGGAGCTCGAACAGTTCATTCAATTGAAATCTTTCGCTCCGGCAGCCGATGTTGAGCTGATGCTCGTAGCTGAGATGGCAGCGGATGTCGAAACGATTGAACCGACACCCTCTGCAGAGCAGGCGCAATCAGCCCAGCAGGCGGAACCAGCTGAGCACGAAGCCGAAGCGAAACCGAAGGAGGTTGAAACCGCGGATGCATCTCCGGCGCTGCCTACCGCCGAGCCGGCCCAGGCAGAGAGCGAGTCAACCGCGTCGGAGCAAGATGCGTTGCCGACTGTGCAAGAACTTCAGTCTCTCATCGATGCTGAAGTTAGTGCCAAACAGGCTGCCAGAGCAGAGATTGAAGACAAAGCCGAGGCGGTCGAAGATGGAGAGGTTGCCGCAGAGCCGACGGAACCCGAGCAACGCGAAGAAACTGAAGCTGAGGTAAAACCTGCTGAGGCGGTTGAAGAGGCGAAACCTGCTGAGGCGGTTGAGGAGACGAAGCCTGTTCAGACCGCTGAGGAAGTGAAACCTGCTGAGGTTGCTGAGGAGGCGAAGCCTGCTGAGGCTGTTGAAGAGGCGAAACCTGCTGAGGCTGCTGAGGAGGCGAAACCTGTCGAGGCTGCTGTAGAGACGAAGCCTGTTGAGGTTGCTGAGGAGGTGAAACCTGCTGAGGCTGTCGAGGAGGCGAAGCCCGTTCAGACTGCTGAGGAGGCGAAGCCTGTTCAGACCGCTGAGGAGGCGAAGCCTGTTGAGACTGCTGAGGAGGCGAAACCGGCCGAGCCTGCTGAAGAGGCGAAACCTGTTGAGACTGCTGAGCAGTCCGCTCCAGTGGTTGAAGCGGCTGATGCTCCCGAAAAGGCTGATGAACAGTTGAGCCTGCCAGATCTGATTCCGCCGCATAAACCGATTCCATCTCCGTGGAAGCCGGTTCCGATCACGCCGAAGAAAATCAGCGTTCAACCGAGCGACGCATCAAAGGCGGTATTTAAGCTCATTCAAGAAAAGGCGCCGGAGGCACCTGCTGTTGCACAGGACGAGAAAAAGCAGACCGCTGCACAGTCGAGCGGCGAGTCGGCCCGTGAGCCGTGGGAATTGACACCAGAGGAAATCTCATTCCTGCAGGATCCCGTTCAGGAAGATCTTGAAACTGGCTTTCAGCCTCCGCCCTCTGCCGAGACGTCTTTGCACACTGATACCATCCTCGAGGTCAAACCGGTGGCACAAGAGTCTGCGCATGTTTCATCAGCGCCTCCGCCACCACCAGTTCCGGGTCCATCGATTCATCCGAGTATGGTACCTAATACGGTATCAGAACCGAAATTTGTCTGGCTTCCCAGTGAGCCCCCTGATTTAACTGTCTCCGGGACCTGGGCTAATATGGATGCTCTTGGCGGTCCTTTGGCTGAACCTCTGATTTTGGACGAGCGGAACGAGCAATCTTCCAGACCGGGCGGAAAGTCGTTCGCTCCTTTTGAACCTTACGCGCCACCAGCGGCTCCCGAAGCGCAGGTCGTGCAGCCAGCCGCCGAAGGCGGCTCATCTACGGCAAAAGAGCTTGAGGATACCGGCGATCATCCACTCTTCGCGCAGATAACGATCAGCCACAGCAACTTGCGGCCGATCTCCGATTCGGTTTTTGCAGAGCCGCCTTCTCTCCATCAATCCGCAGATGAAGCGGAGCGTCCCGACGCGACTGAGCCTGTCGAATCTCCTCTTGTGCAGGCGCACCAGGCGGAGGCTGCTTCCATTGGTACGGCGACTATTCAGGAGCAATCTTCTCAGGGCGAGGAATCCGACGAGATAGATGAGGAGTTGAAAGGCACAAACAGCATTTATGAATTGGAGCCGATCACTTTAGAGGACATTAGATTATTCAGGCGAGAAGATGAGCTGGACAAGCTCGACGAGTCGTGGTTCGGAACGAAGGATGAACAATCTAAGGCTGAGCCAACAGCGGCTCAGCCGCCTGCTATGTCACCTGCGGAGTCGCCCGTGCAACAATCCGCCCCTGCTGAGGAGGAGCAGCAAGAGGACGTTCTCCTGCCCGAGCAGAGCATCTACGATCTGGAGCCTTTCGTACTGCCTGAAAGGCTGCATGATGATAGTCAGGCTGAGCTGGCGACTATATCGATTCCTCCGCCAGCACCACCAGCGGTGCCAACACAAACCCCGAGTGCACCTCAGTCACCGCCATTGCCAAACTCGCAATCGGGAACCGATGCGTGGGTCCCTCAGCAGTCGCCTGCTCCGTGGGGAAGTATGCTGCCCGGGCAGCCTCCCGCACCGCCCCCGCCACCACCTCCTGCGCACCTTGCCGTTTCTGCCGCACCAGATATGGTGTCAGAGACCTTGCATAGATCGATATTGCCGACGTCGCAAGGCATGGATCCATTCATCGGATCGGTGCTGGCTAACAAATACGAAATACTCGATGTGATGGGTGCCGGCGGAATGGCTGTGGTGTATCGCGCCAGACGAATTTCCGACAATCATCTGGTGGCAATCAAAACATTGAAAACTCTTGAGCCGATCGACTTAATGCGTTTCTCCCAAGAGATAAAGACGCATTCGCAGCTAGATCATAAAAACATCGTCGGCTTCATCGAGGCAGTGGCAAACGAGGGGCAGCTGTTCCTCGTCATGGAGCGGGTCAAGGGCATCAGCTTGCAGGAGCTTATCAAGGTCGTTAAGCGGCTTGATAAGGAAGAAAACATTGCAGACATCCTGCTTCAAATTCTTACGGCACTCGACTACGCGCACGAGAACGGCGTCATCCATCGTGATTTGAAGACAGGAAATATTATTCTGATCAAGGAAGTTGACGAGAACATGGTGGTGAAGTTGCTCGATTTTGGCATAGCCAAGGTCGATCGCGACGGTGAAGAACAGCAGCGTTTGACGCATGTCGGACAGGCGCTCGGCTCGCCCATCTACATGAGTCCCGAGCAATGCACGGGCCGCACCCTGACCACTAGATCCGATCTGTATTCACTGGGGGTGGTGGCATATGAAATGGTCACCGGCGCCCCTCCTTATTGCAAAGGTACTCTCATAAACATCATGTCGGCTCACTGCAACGAGAATATCCGTCCGGCTCCGATTATGGATAAGGCACCGCATCTACGCGGTGTGAAACTGTTGAATCAAATCATCCAGAAGGCGCTTGAAACTCAGCCTGAGAGGCGCTGGCAGAGCGCCGCACGTTTTCGCGCCGCAGTTCAATTCTGGATCGCTGCCGTTCAAGCAGGCAACCCGCCCGAGGAGTTGCCACCAGAGTTATTGGCCGGCGGACTTCACCCGCGCATCCAGGAGACGTTTGAATCGAGCTCTGTCGAGTCTGCCCTCGAACAGCACTCAGCCGATGTTAGCCGCTATGAAAACCAGCTTCAAGAGGAGCGATCGAATGACCGCAAGCCGGCAGAGATAAGGCAGACGCTCATAACTGAAGGGCGGCCAAAAACAGGTTCGGTACCAAAGTTTGATGACGGTGGCCGTGCAGAGGATACGCCGCCGGCAGAGCCGGGGAGATCGGCTGATGTTGCCGGCGCGACGCTCGCCAATGCCGATGGACTGGGAGCAATACTCCAACAGAAGGATGGTCCGGTCTCTCCCTTGATCGAGGCGCGCCGCGATCGCATCAAGCGCACCAGGACCATGGACGGCAAATCTCGTCCGACACGGATGACCAGATCCGAGATCGATGAGCTTGATTCAATCGGTGGTACCAATCAGCCTCTCAGTGCTCCGAGGAGCTTTGGAGCCCGGCAGCAGTCGGGCGGCTCGGTTGATAATCCGACCCGGCAATCTGATGGCGATGCGGAATCTGACGAGCTATATCTACAGCGAACGGTTCTCTTGCGCAGCAAGCAAACACCGGCGCGCGGCCCGTCCAATCCTGGCAACATGCGCCGAAATATTATTATCGGCTTGATTTTACTTGTCGTATCAATTGCCGTGGTCGTGCTTTACTTCGCTAGCACCGCGGGCGATATCATGAAAGGTGCACCAGCTCCGGCAACCAGCCCGGGGCAGCAGAAGACCGGCGCAGCAGAAGACCAGCACGAAGACCAGCACGAAGGCCGACGCGGAGACGCCTCCGTCCGGTGAACTGCGCGGCTCGAACAATTAGGCGTAATTATTCAGCATGCGTACCTCACCCTTGAATGCAGAGAACCACACTCGAGGAATGAGATAAAATGCGTTCGCCCATGGGTCAGGTATGAGATTGTCTGCTCCGTACGCTTTGACGATCTCGTAGGTTTGCTGAACGCAATTATTGTTGAGAACAGCCCATCCGGCGGTTTCCAACTGCCTGGCCACAGTTTCCGCTTCGCCTGGCTTGGCGTTTTTAACATCGACAATCTTGCAAGCGTGATACCAGATATGGTGATGACTGCGCGACATTGCGGCGATCATCTCTTCCTCATTGCCGCGCCCACACCACCAATCCGTGTGGTCACCCGGCTGTACGTACATGTATTCCATCCAGGAGATTAAGTCGATATGGTGATGCTTGTACAGATGATCGGTTGCACCATAAAGATAGCTCTGATCATCGAGCTGAAACCCCCAGCCGACATGCCCGAAGCCTGCGGCTTGCCTGAAGTTTATGAACAAAAAAAATCTTCCCTGCATTAGCCCTGATTATACTAAAACCAGGGTGATGGCAGACGGGAAGATGTTTTTGCTGAGAGTGAAAGCTTATTCGCCGATTTCGCCCAGGCTGAAGCAATCTTTGCTGAAGGGATGCTCGCCCGAGTTGTATAAGGCATTCTTCGGTCCAAAATAAAGACCCTTGAGTGTGCCGGTGAAAACCCCGACTGGGAGAGCCACTAGCAGACCCAACCCCTTGACGAACGGACCATGATCGCCGCCGACCTGGTTGCAAGTTTCCTTGGTGTCATCGAATGATTTTCTGGTAATTGCAATAGGCGTGCCGAGCACGGTTCCCACGGCCATCGATGACATGGTCACAGGAAACATCAAGATTTCTTTGCCCACTTCGCTGCTGTCTGCATAAGACGGTGCTTGAAGGACGCCGGAAACCAAAAGTGCTGAGATTGTTGACAACAGGATTTTACGCATCTGATTCTTCTCCTTGGACTCTATGAGCTGGGCTCCCACGCCGGTCTATAAGCCCTGGCGTTTGCTCACTGAGAGCTCATGCTTATTGTAGCTACTTCTGAAAGCAACGCGACAGATAGCGCGATTGGCATGGCAACTCCGTTCTGCCGGGCGGCTCAGTCGACAGACATACCAAGGTTATATATGTTCGCCACCCTGGAGGGGCTTCCTATATACAACCGCCTCCAGGAGCTTGAGGTCACATTTAAAAAATGGTGTGTCATGAGCATGATTAATTTTGTAATATCAAGACAGCGAGACTTGTTGAGAACATGGCAGCGGTATCAGACTTGATGCAAATGACGAATACGGACGAAAAAACATTGGAAGATCTGAGCGGTAAGCACATCTTGTTTTATGACGGCTTATGCGGACTGTGCAACAGCACGGTGCAATTTGTTCTTGAATACGACAAGGAAAACGAATTTCTTTTTGCCCCATTGCAGAGCGACTTTGCTGAGAAAACGCTGAGAGAACGCGGCGCTGACGCCACCAATCTTGATACCGTTTACGTCCTCACTAACTTCCGAACACCGCGCGAACGGTTGTTGTCGAAATCTGATGCTGCGGTTTTCTTCATGGCAAATACTCGCCACTGGAGCCGACCTTTTAGCACCATACTAAGTATCATCCCCAGAGTGGTACGCAACTTCGGCTATGATCTGGTGGCACGATTCCGCTATCGAATTTTTGGAAAGTACGAGCAGTGTAAAATTCCCAGTCCTGAAGAAAGAGCGAAATTTATTGCTGAGGCGTGAGCGCGCCGGAATCTAGCGAACGCTCGACATCACTCCCATAATCGAAGATGTACGCGGCAAACAATTGGCGTTTTGCTCTTCTGAGACCGAAGCAGGGAAATTTCTTCAATTCAAAAATACGCACCGGGACATCAACGCCCTCTGCGCTTACCTGAAATTGCAGCTCAGCAAGGCTCTTCTCGCCGAGTGATTCGAATTCGAAAACCGCCGGCTTTTCGTCATAGTCGCCGTCGATCGTCGAGACGCTCTCCGCCAATAAATTGCCGCTGCCGTCTTTGATATGAAGCCTTAGCAATCCGGCGGC
>JAJPJO010000281.1 GCA_021324135.1 Pseudomonadota bacterium | reverse complement strand
CCTTGCAATTGGCACATTCGTCCTCGGTTTCATCCTGGGAAGGTTGAGCGCCGGCAGACAGAACTCGCCGTCCATCTCTCAAAGGCTTGTGCAAACTCAAGTATCCGCCCCGCCACCTCTGGAGCTTGAAGATCAACTGCGGCAGATGCTTCATCAGGGTAATAAAATAGGGGCGCTCAAGCGATGCAGGGAAGCGACCGGCTTGGGCTTGAAGGAGGCCAAAGAGGTTGTTGATGCGATAGAGGCTGGTCGTACTTTCAAGGATTTGTTCAATACCAGTATTAATACCACTGAGTGAACTAGAAAGACTCATCAAGCAATGCAGCAGATGCCGAGCCGCGATGCAATATCCGTTCAACAGCGCTAATGCATTCATCGACGGAGAATTCGGCTGTATCGATCTGCTTGGTTACAGACCTCCACGGCTCATACTCGCGGTCCAGAACTTGTTGCCACGTCAGGATTCGCACGGCATTTGTTCTCGCTTCTACACGTTGCTGGTGCGCTGCGCCATTCGAGCAAACAATTTCAACTTCCATGAATTCGCATTTTGAATCAATGGCAACCGAACGCCACGCCGCCCGCGTTAACTCGATAGGATTTACCGAATCGGCGATAACCGTAAGCCCGATGCGAAGATTGTCCCTGGCCAGCTCGTACGCCACCATATAACCAGCAGGTCCCAGATCTTCTTCGCCGACTCCTGAGGAGATAAGGGCTTCTTCGATGGAATCGATGCGTAAATGCACAGCTCCTATCTTTTTTGCGAGCGCTCGGGCGATCGTCGTTTTGCCTGTGCCTGGTAGCCCGCCGAGAATAATAAGCACTGATGTTCTCCGCTCGGTGAAACGATTAAATTCTAAACGTTTTCTGGACAATTGAGATGTTCTGACTGTGCTGCGTTGTTTGGACCCATCAAATGGCAGCGGGATGAGCTAATCTTCATCATACGTGGTTGACCGATGACTCCATAGATGACAGTCTATCCAAGTGTTTGACGGAGACGCCCTATAGTGCCAAGCGGGCTTACGGATGTAGAAAGCAGACCCACGACCGCCGATGTCAGCGGAACACCGTCCTTTGTTCTGACCAGTGTTCCAAAGGCGGGAACGCACTTGCTGAGCCGCGCCGTTCGGCTGCTGCATGGATGTGACAAAGGCAAAGTTCTAGAGGACCTGTTGTGGGAGCGCGACCTCCGCTTCAAAGATGTGCTGACTGGCGCATACAAACTGATGCGTGCTTGCTATCAGTCTGCCATGAAAGTATATGGGCACGCCGATGCTTCCGCCCCGCCTGTGATACCGTATGGTTCCGGACAAGTAGAGTTTGTCCCAGTCGAAGACTTCCGCAACGCATTGGAGGAACTCGGAAAGGGAGAATATATCTATGGGCATCTGCCCTTCTCCGGCGAGGCAAAACAACTATTGCTCGAGATGAACATGCTATCAGTATTCATCTTAAGAGACCCTCGCGACATTGTCGTGTCGCACGCCGATCATATGAGAAATCGGAATCCGGACGGAACTCTACATGCATACAGCAAGTCCCGCAGCCCAGCAGAGTCTTTGCTGGATTCGATTTGCGGAATAGATTCACCGGATGCGAATCTTCGCAATATCAGGGAGCGAATTACGCCTTTCTTAGGCTGGATGGGCGAACGCTCGAATTACACAACTTATTTCGAAAAATTGGTTGGCACCAACGGCGGTGGCTCCGCTGAAGAACAGATGAAAGAGCTGAGCAACATTGCACAACATCTCGACATTCCGCATGATGAACAAGGGCTCGCTCGCGTCGTGGAAAAACTGTTCGGCAAAAGCGCCACCTTCCGAGAAGGCAAGATTGGCTCGTGGAAAGCGAGCTTCCATGATGAGCACAAGCGCGCGTTTAAAAGCATTGCCGGTGATCTCTTGATCGATCTTGGATACGAAAAGGACTTCGATTGGTAATGAAGGTAAGCGAGGACTGTAAATCACAAAGTCTTGAAGAGACAAACAATTATGTTGTTCCAGCGACGCGGAGGCCGAAGCTGAGAGATGTTCTGATGGTCTCATTTTGCAATGCCGTCGGCGGTCTGGCCCTGGTTGGCAGAGAATCCACATTTATCCTGGACAACCATTCGACGACGGGTCTGGCAACCGGTGGCGAACGAATCATACGATCGCTTCAGTTCCCCGAGCAGTTGGAAATCCGCCGTCCGGGGCATGAGCCGGATCGGCTCGTCGTGCCCGGTCTGAGCGACTGCCATGATGTACTGGTTGTCGGCGACGCAACCTATGCGGTATCCACCGGAACAAATGAAGTGTTTGCGCTCGACGAAACAGGCAAAGAGATCAAGCGATGGACATTTCCCGGAGCTCCGGATGCCTGGCACTTGAACTGCCTGGATGTTTGGTACGGCAAGGTGGTCGTGTCAGCTTTCGGCATGTTTGAAGAAGGACACTGGCGACAATCGAATTGGGACGAGGGGGTCGTATTCGAATTGGAGTCGCAGAAGGTTTTATGGAACGGACTCTGCCAACCCCATAATCCTAGAATGGCTGATGGTCGACGTTTCGTCACCAATTCAGGAGAACAGACTCTTCTGGTTGATACCGGAGATGGTGCGATCCATTCTATTGAGTTTGATGGTTTCGTACGCGGGTTGGAATTTGGTGCGGAATTCATTTACGTCGGCGTGAGCAGAAGCCGTGAATTCTCTCTCTTAAAGTGCGCCCATCGCTTCGCCAGAATAGTGATTCTCGACCGCAAGACTCTGCGCAAAGTGGGAGAGGTGGAATTACCGGCATACGAGATCTGTGACATTCGCATTCTGGACAAAACGTACCAAAGCTTACTTTTCCCCGACGCCGT
>JAJPJO010000040.1 GCA_021324135.1 Pseudomonadota bacterium | reverse complement strand
TCTGGTTAGGATCGTTTTGCTGATTGTTCACAAAATAACCGCAGGTGATGCGGTTTTAAACAGACTGGAGCCGACCAGAACGATCGCCGCTGCCGCAAAAAGGCACATCGAACGCTTCCTTGATTGAATGTAAGAATCACCTGCCTGCTGGGCCTGCATACTATAATGGGTCTCTTCTTCGTTTACGGATGATGCAAAATGGATCATGGATCAGAAAAAGATTCGTCGCAAGGCGAAAAGCAATCTTCGGCTCCGCGCAAGTCGAACAAATCAAAATCAATTTTATTTGTCGCATTGATTGTGATCGGGGTCGTTGGCACATGCACATGGGCGTTCTTGTCTAAGCAATCGCAAACAGTCCAGCCTGAGCCGGGAATCGTTGATGTCGGCCCGCCGAGACACAGGGATGAGTTTGACCTGCCTGCAAAAAATCTATCTGAAGATAAACCTCTACTGCAAGAGGCGCAGGACCAGCAGAACATAACTCCTCCAATAAATGACGGAATAACAGCCCCTGATAGTACCGGATTCACTGTCACACCAGGTCTGAAGGATGCAAGCTCCGTTGTTTTTGCCAAAAACGACATTAAGAAGGGAGTAAAAATAACCCAGGAAGATCTTTATATCCGAGCCGGTTCCGAACTCTCTGAGATACCAAAAGATGCGATCAACTCAACGAAGGATATCGTCGATCGGACCGCAAGGCAAGATCTCCATGCAAACCATTATATTTCTGCAAATGACTTGGTTCCTGACAAAGCTGCAAAAGATAAGTAGTCGATCGCGCTGAGTCCTCGTAATAACCGCATCTGTTCGTTCTCAAAGGTACGGTTTGGTCACGAACGGACGATAGAGTGCTACACCGGGAGATTCAAGATGCGGTGGATCTGACGATGAGTACGCAAATTAAAGGTTTAGAGTCGGCTGCTGCCGAGCAGCCGAGCAAGAAGAGTTCGCCGGTCGATTACATAAGCCTCATGGCCGGCGCCAGACCAAAATTGGCAAGCTTGACTGGGACCGGCTCGGATCGAAGTGCCAGGGCTGATGGAACCAGTGCACCAAGAGCTGAAATCAGTACAGGCTTTTTGATCGCTGATGGACGCAATGAGTCCGGCAGCAAAGAATCAGGCTCGGAACAAAAGAAAGCTGAGTTCAGATTTGATGCATCCAAATTTGACGATGCCAAAAAGGCTGCATTTACCGAGAAGCGTAAAATGGTTATAGATGCCGGCGCATCATGGTGCCTGAATTGCAGAAAGATGGACAATGAGAGCTGGGGAGAGAAAGGCGATCCGAAGGTCAGGGAAGAGCTTGATAAAAACTATGTGTTCGTGAAATTGGACATGGACAAGCATGAGGAGCTGGCAAAGGAACTTGGCATAAAATCCGTTCCTGCTGTGTTCATCGGAAGCGTCACAAAAAACGCCAAGGGCGAATATGAATTTCATCCGGAGAAACGGCTGAATGATTATCGGGATTCAAAATCAATACTCGCTGAGCTGCAGAAGAAAGAATAGAAGAATAGATTCTTTGCTGAGCCAGGCGGTCTATTTCGCACCAAGCGTGGTGGCTTTCTCATCTTGATATGAAGCCGTCCAGGCTGACTGCAGGATAAGACAAAATTTTGATCATTTCTCTCCTACTTCTAGGTCGATCTTCATATAAGCGCAGAGCGCAATAATATGTAATTATAAGGAGAGAACCTAACCCTCAAAGGAATAGTCAATGAAACGCCGCCATTCGCTGATTATGACTGCCTTATTGCTATTGGCGCTGCCGGCAGCAGCTCACGAAATGTCAGGTTATCTAGGCATTGAGGTCGTAGGAAATGAGATCGTCTACTTACGAAACTACACTCCTGCCGAGCGGTCTGGTTTGAAGACCGGAGAC
Source organism: Pseudomonadota bacterium (assembly GCA_021324135.1). GTDB lineage: Bacteria > Cyanobacteriota > Vampirovibrionia > Obscuribacterales > Obscuribacteraceae > JAJPJO01. Next base: position 1,253 of record JAJPJO010000040.1, on the reverse strand, counting down.
GTTATCATAGCCATCGACGGGCAATCGGTAGAGGGAATGGGTCGAGATGTGATTTCGGCTAAACTTGAAGGCGCCCCATGGGAGAAAGTCAAAATAAAAGTGCGCCGGGGTAAAGAAATAATCGAAGTGGAACTCACTCGAGAGGCGTCTCCTGCCGGGTTCGTTCCCACTGGATTGAGTGCAGGGCAGTATTTTAGCCTGGGCATAAAGCAGCGCGAATTGGGCTATCCGAATGAAGCGCGCGATTGCATGAATAAAGCCATTGAGCTTGATAAGAACGGCACGGTTGGCAAACGGGCAGAAAGATACCTGCGGACGGAAATACCATTGTATTTTGTTCCGGAGCACGCCCAGACCTTGAACAATCTCGCCTGGAATCTATCTCGGAGCGACAGGGATGAAGAGGCGGAGAAAGCTTTTCGAAATTGCATCGAGCAATACCCGGACTTCGAGTGGCCGCGCAATAATCTGGCTGGTATTCTTCGCTGTTCCAAAAGATACGCCGAGGCGCAGCAACAGCTCGATTATATTCTCAACATGCACTCGGACTATGTAAGCTCCTGGATTGAGCTGGCAAATCTGAATGAGGCGCAGGGCAAAATCAAGGAAGCAAAAGCCTGTGCCCGTCATGCGCTTCAGTTGGATCCCGAAAGCAAGAGCGCACGCGAAACTTGTCAACGGCTGCAGGTGCCGTGACCCCGGCGGTAAAGCACAACTTCAACTGTCCCATTTCTTGACCAAAAGTATCCAATTTTTGCATCCACTAATCACAACCGGCTGATGGGTGCTAAACTGGATAACTGTAGAAGTGCCCTCGTAGTTCAGTGGAAGAACACCTCCGTCCTAAGGAGGGTGTCGGGAGTTCGAATCTCTCCGAGGGTTCCAATTAAATTACGATTTTACGGCGCAACAGCCGAGAACCACTGACTTAGTTTTCTGTCAGAATGTACACATGCGAGCACAAAGCAGGCAGCAAATGTGGACAACTATTAGACTGTGCTTAGAATCTACGGCAAATGATATTTTCCAGTGCCACCACATATGGGGCATGGTCCTTTGCTTTTTGGAACTCCGTTTACGTAACCTATTACTTCACCGATGTGTCCTGTGCTGAAGCAAGCGTCTCCGTCAACCTGTGCATCGTCCCTATAAGATTAAAGTGCCCACCCAAAGTCATTCAAAAACGGCGCAACTTTTCTGTAACTCCCCGTGTATTGGCAATCAACAAGGGGAAGTCAATGACGGAGAAGATA
>JAJPJO010000502.1 GCA_021324135.1 Pseudomonadota bacterium | reverse complement strand
GGCTACAGGCAGTTTTTTTCTGCGACGGTGTTTTTCTTCCATGCGGGTCTAATCCTTGAAGAGCATTTCAGCATGAGGGAAAATCATCCTATCGGCATCATAGATCAACGGCCTTAGGAAAGCTTGCCTTCCCATTGATCGTTGCCCGCTCGAACGAGGAGGTTAGAGGTGATCATTTACGAGGTGAACCTGGAGGTAGACGAAGACATCGACTACAAGATGGCTGGGTGGCTTCCTGAACATATTCAAAAGCTTTTGTCGTTCTCAGGTTTCAAGAGCGCCTATTGGTACTTTCGCACCCCCGAGGACGAGGGTCTTGTCGAGGCTGGCAAAACCCTCTGGACTATTCATTATGTGATCGAGAGCCGGCAGCACCTGGATGCTTATTTGAACGGTCCAGCTGAGCAAGTGCGCGCCGAGGCCCTGGAAAAATTTGGAGACAAGTTCAGGGCGACAAGAAGAATATTGAATCTTCTTGCTATGGCCGGACCGGAGCAGGGAGAATCTGCTGTTGAAGCGCCGCAGCCTACTGGTTAGATAAAACCAGGGCTTTGCCGTTGGCGCCCCGAATCAAGAGCCCGTTTTTGCCACCGCCCCTGATGGCATACGCCGTCGGTTTGTGAGCCGCGTCGAAAATAGGCGTGTATTCGACTTGTCCCGGCTCGAGTTGCCCTGATGAGTCTTCACGAGCCAATTGGACTGTCTTGATGGTGTTTCCCACAGTGGGCCACTCAGGGTTGCCGGTAAAGGGATTGACCGGGGCGTTTCCCGGTTTGGACTGCGAATCTCCGCCAGGGAAATAGCTCTGGTAGACGTTGTCCAATTTTTCTGGATAAACCCCTTCGTGATCGACGCCATACATCTCGGTTGCGATCTGGGCAGTTCGCATGTTCGCTCTGACCGATGCCTCTTTAGCTTTTTCCTGGGCGCCGATGAAGTTCGGCAAAGCAATGGCGGCGAGGATCCCGATAATCACTAGAGAGCCGAAGGCGAACATGCAGCACACGGCGATTACTATGACTATAATGGCTGTTTTGTCACTTTTGTCTTCGGTTGGTTGCTGAGTCATGTTCGCCTCTCCAAGCGTTACTGATACTTTGACTATTCCCATTTCGTCGCCGGTTGTAGCTTCGCATTTTCGTAACTATGAACCGATGATCTGCGCGATAACTTCTCTAGTGCGCGGGCGCGTATCGAAGTCGATCAAAACAATTTGCTGCCACGTGCCCACCAACAGCTTTTTGTTTGAAAAGGGAATTGTCAGGCTGGGACCCATAAGGGAGGCTCTGATGTGGGAATGACCATTGTCATCTCCCCAGCGTTCGTGATGCTCGTAATGTCCATTTTCAGGTGCCACCTTATCTAGTGCCACTTTTATATCGTGGACGAGTCCGGGCTCGTATTCAATCGTCGTGATACCAGCTGTGGAGCCAACCACAAACAAGCTGACGATACCATCGACTAATCCGGCTCGCTCGAGAACCTTCTCGACATCGCTCGTCACATCGATGACGTCGCTGTGTCCTTTCGTTTCGACCTGAATCGTTTTGCTAATCACTTTTGCGCAGGCGACCATGAATGTCCTTCTCCACTGGCAACTTCCAAGACGTGAATATAAAGTCGACTATACTAAAAATTGATTGAAAGCATATTATCTCATCCTGGCTGTCGTATGATCGTCGCTGAATTTTACTCCAGGCAGTAGCTCGAGGTTTTTCTGAATGCGTCGCGTTGTAGTGGGTGTAATGGGACCGGGGGCTCAACAAGGCTCAGGCGATGAATTCGAGCGCCTGCTTCAAGCGGCGGTCGATCTTGGCGAGGCGGTGGCACGCCAGGGCTGGGCGCTTCTAACCGGCGGCAGGGCTGAGGGTGTGATGGATGCTGCCAGTCGTGGTGCCGATCGAGCCGGCGGACTGGTCGTCGGCGTGTTGCCCGGCGGCGATGAGGCAGATGTTTCGCCGCACGTGCACATCGCGATTAAGACGGACATGGGAAGCGCCAGGAATAATATTAATGTCTTGTCGTCCGATGTAGTAATTGCTTGTGGTCTGGGACCAGGCACGGCCTCGGAAGTTTGTCTGGCGCTCAAGGCGCACAAGGCAGTCATTCTCCTCATGGTGCGCCCCGAGGATTATCAGTTCTTTTCACGGCTCAGCCCCGGCCGGGTGCACGCCGCTCAGGATGTCGATGAAGCTATATCGATGGCTCGCGAATGGTTGAAGGAATTGCCTCAGTCCGTGCATTAGAGGATCGAATGCGATACGAGATTAATATCGCGTTTCGATCGGTATAAGTTTATAGTGCTAATGTTCTCAATTCAAAAGCAAAGAACCAGAAGAAATGTTTCAGCTGAATGTCAACAAACCCATAAGCTACTGGCGTGTATATCAAAAATTCGGCGCCGGATTCTTTCTGGCATTATTCGTCGTCACCTTCTTCGGGGTCATACCGGCGGCGAGCGACGAGCAAGCAGATCCGAAGAAAGCGCTTGTAATCATGATTTTCGACGACAAGTGCAAGAATTGGTGCAGTCAAGTCAAGCCGATTCTGGGCGAGATCCGTCAAGAATATGGAGAGAAGATCTCGGTCTATGAGCTCGATGTATCGGAAAAGGTCTTGAGCAAGACAATGGACACTGCCAAGCAGCTTGGCGTGCAATCATTCGTCAAAGGCGCTCTCGACTGGGTTCCGACCATTGGTGTATTCACGGCCAAACGGCAGCTGGTGCGGGAATTGCCCGGCGTCAAGAAGAAAGAAGTAATCGAAAAGAGCATCGATAAAGCACTTCAATCTGGATAGATCATGATACCGGTAAGCGCGCAACTTTTGTCGAGATACAAGCTGTATGCCAGGTGTGCCGCCTATTTCGTCATTGGCTGTTCATTTCTCGTTCTAATCGGATGGGCGACGAACAATGTCTCGTTGCAGAGCTTGTTTCCCGATATGGGTGGTGATAAGCCATTGCCCTTTGTCGGCCGAGTTTTCTCGAGTGCGGCGATTTCATTTATCATGTGCGGTGCTGCGCTTCTTCTTTTGATGACGCGAAATCATGCTCTGCGGATTGCCGGCTTGTGTTTGGCCGCCCTCTCTCTTATCGGATCGAGCCTTGGTTTTTACATTACATACAGCGGCGGTGATCTCGAGCCGATCAGGTTGTTTCAACCTGATCCGGCAGCCCTCGGCATTACTTATCCCACTCCTACAGTTGCCGAAGTTTCACTGACGATGATACTGATTGCCATCGCGCTCTTGCTCTTGCCGCTGCCCAGTTACAAGAGAATTTCTCCCGGGCAGGTGGCGGCACTTGTCGCTGTGCCCATTCCTTTGCTCATAATCTTGTCCTCTGCTACTCAAATTGAGCAGCTTTGCAATATAGGCGGCTGCTTTAAAATGTCGACAGCCTTTGCAGTTCTGGCGATTGTTTTAGCATCGGCAATTTTTCTCTGCCGATCTGAAAGCGGCTTTGCGTCGGTTTTCGCTGGCGACTCTACAGGTGGTGCCATATTGAGGCGCGGCGCTTTGTTCGTTTGCCTGGTTCCACTTCTGCTCATTGCTCGCACATTGTCGGTTTACGCTCTGGGAATATCCGGCGATGATCGAATCAGCTGGGTGTTTTTCATCTTCGGGCTGCTGGTTATCATGGTCGGTTTTGTTGTCTCGGGTGTAACTACCTTCAATCGTGTCGAGACCGAGCTGTCGGCTCAGCTCGATGAAACGAAGGGCGAGCTGGAAAAAACCAGACAATCGATGTCGATGGATCCCGGCATGATGCAATCAAATCCGGCCATACCCATGCGTTACAAACGCGTTTGTCTGACGTGCACCGGCGAATTCCCTGATTCGCACGAGATCTGCCCGGTCGACTCAACGCCGCTAAACCGAGTGATCGACGACTCGCTGGAAGATATGATTTTTGCCGAGAAGTATCAAGTGATCGAGAGGCTGGGCAGTGGTGGCATGAGCACCGTATATAGAGCCAGGCACATCTTTATGAATCAGGATGTAGCTATAAAAGTGCTAAAGGGAAATTCGGCTGCTACAAGCGATGGTTTGAAACGATTCAAACGCGAAGCAAGAGCCACAAGTGCCGTGAAGCACAAGGGCATCGTCGGCGTAAGCGACTTCGGCTTGGCACCTGATGGACGGGCCTTTCTGGTTATGGAATATCTCGAGGGCGAGAGTCTTTCCGAGTTCATCGATCGCTATGGCCGCCTGGATTTGAAACTGGTCGTCGAGCTTTCCGATCAGATTTGCGACGCCCTTGCCGAAGCGCACGCGAAAAATATTATTCATCGCGATTTGAAACCGAACAACATCATGCTTGTTAAAAACAAAGACGGCAAGATGGAAACGAAGATTGTCGATTTTGGTTTAGCCAAGATTCTGGATGAAGATGTCTCGCAAAAGATCACGCAAACGGGAGATTGCTTCGGAAGTCCGCTCTACATGAGCCCCGAGCAATGCATGGGCAGACGGCTGGATCATCGCACGGATATATACGCGCTGGGCTGCATTCTATTTGAATGCTTGACCGGTTATCCCCCGATCATGGGTGCAAATGCCGCCGATACGATTAAAAGACACGTATCCGATCGTCCTGCCGGTTTCCCTGATGAATACGGGCTTCCCAGCGGTGTCAAACAAATCATCTATAAGGCGCTCCAGAAGGATCCGGCTCAGCGACCTGCCAGCGCCAGCGATCTTCAAGATGTCCTTGCTCACGCGGCCAAAAACTGGAAACCGCCAGGCAACCAGGTGCGTCCTGTGGCGGCCGGACCCTGGTCGTCACCAAAGGAAGCGAAGGACGAGAATCGCTTGCTCTAAACGATTGAGCCGCGGCTCATAAGGTTCGCACGTAGCGGAGTGAAATGCTTGCCGGCGCTACCAGTCCCATTTGACGAGCGGGATTGAACGGGCCCGGCAAGACCGCGCCTGATTTTGTCACAACCGGAATACCGGGCAAGTTCGTGGCGCCGGGATCGATGTGGCGATTGAAAACAATCGGCACTTCCATGATAAACAAGTTCCTGCCAATTTGATATGTGATACCAGGGGCGGCGGCAAGAGCATAGCCTGGTTGCCGGAAGCCATTATGCGGACCGAACAAGTCGTATTTCCTGAGACCCTCCCAGTTTATGCTTCCGCGCATTCTCAAGCCACGCAGATTTTTGTATTTCCAGGTGTAGGGAACGGGCATGGCCGCTCCGGCGGAGAGCGCGTATGTGTCGGCAACCGAGTTTTGCACGCGATTGAAAAAATTGGCTGTAAGCGGCACTCCCAGGCTCTCGATTATCGACGGCGTGCCATTTGTATCTCTGGGATTTGATAGATACAAGCCGGTCGAGTAAAGTGTGACGCCGCGTAAAAGCGCAGGTTTGCGCAATATCTTGTAGAGATTGTAGCCGAATAAAATACCAACACCGCCATCTCCAGGATAAATGGCCGGGGGATAAATGGCGCGGCTTTGAAAGTCGGAACCGGTCTCCGAGGGTATGATGCGGTGTCTGCCCCAATATCCAGTAGGCGCTTTGATGCCGATACCGAGCGATATATTCTCGAAGGGGTGCTCTGTAGGTTTCAAGAGAAACGACTGGGCATAAAGACTGACATCACCGATACCGGCGGCACCCCATCCCTGCCGCTGCCCTCGCCCGATGCCGAGTGGCGGTAACAACAAAGAGAAGTGATTCATCACGATCGGCACCGTCCCCACCAGCCTGATTCGGCTGTTGAGGCGGTATTGGGTGGTCACGTCCAGAATGCTGAGCTGCTCTCTTGGTCCCCAGAGCCGCGTAAAATCGTGATTGACTCGATTGTCAAAGTACGACTTGTCGGCATAGGCGTAACGCCAGCCGGCCGATATTTGAAACTTACCTCCCGTCGAGCCCAAACCTGGCACGAGACCTCTGGCTGCCGCTCAACCCTGAGCAAGCGCAACAGGAGACGAGATTGCCAGCAGCCCGAGCAGGAAGAGAAGGATGGTAATGATTTTAAAACGCACTAAATCATCCTGAATCGCGACGGCAGTATTATGGCACGTCCGTCTCTAGAAGGCTACAGCCATGGCGGCGGGCTTCTTCACTAATCAGTCCTTGCCGTTGCCGATCGGAATCAGGAACCAGAAGGTGCTGCCTTCGCCGATTCGGGAAGTGACACCAATTGTGCCACCATGCTGCTCGACGATCGTTTTCGAGATAGGCAATCCCAAACCTGTTCCTCCCCGCGCAACCTGATCGCTTTCCTCTACTTGCTTAAAGGGCTCGAATATGATCGAGAGGCTTTCTTCCGGTATGCCGCGCCCCTGATCGATGACAGCGAAGCGCACCCAATCTTCATCTTCAAGGGAGGTTTCGATAGTAATCATGTCGTTTCGCTTTGAAAATTTTATCCCATTTGAAAGCAGGTTAATGATTACTTGCACGAGGCGATCTTTATCTGCGATCAATTCGATTTTGGCATCCTTGAGCTGAAGATCAACTCCGCGTTGATCCGCCATATCTCTCACTGAGCGCAGAGCAGTTTCGATCAATTCGCTGGTGCTGGTTTTCTCAACATCGAGATCGAATTTGGCTCCTTCCATCGTCTTGATGCTGAGTAAATCATCGATCAAACGCATGACTCGATCGGTATCGGCAATAGCCAGTTCCAGTCGTGCCTCCGCTTTTGGTGTCACGTCACCAAGTACTCCCTGGGCGAGATTATGCAATGCGTATTGAACTTCGCGCAGGGGAGCGCTCAAGTCATCCTTGACCAGGGCAACCAGATGTTTGCGATGGCGGTCGACGTAAGCCAAATCCTTGGCTGTGGCGTGAAAAACATCATCCAGCTGAGCCAGCTCGTCTCTGCCTCCCAGGGGCGGCAACAATTCTTGCCGGCTTACAAGCCTGTCTGTATTTTCAAGCACTATCTTCAAGCGATTGGTGATCCGTCTGGCGAAGTAAACAGCGAGAAACATGCTGATGAGAACGTTGGCTAACAAGCCCCAGATGATTGTTTGCCTGAGCCAGTTTCTGTAATATTTTTCTCTCGCTTGAACGGCAGCTTGGGTTTTCTGCTCCAGCGACAAAAGTTCGTCAATTTTGTTCACGGCGCCGGTGAAGCGTTTGTACGTCTTGTCCGTGCGCTCTTCCGATGATATGAAAGGCTTGAACTCGGTATTGACGTCGAACTCCGTGGTGAACATTTTGCCGAACCGATCCAAGTTCTCCTCGGTGCTCGCCTCTACTTCGCTGGCAAGCTTGCTGCGCTTCTCCGATCCGTTGCACAACGATTTCAAGCTGAGGAGCAAATCTCTGATCGAGCGCCCGTCTTCATCAAACCTGACATCAAGCAGGGGCGTCGGGTAGGCATTATAGGCGATGGCTATGAACTGCGCATCGACAAGTTTGGCTACCAGTTTGGTGGCCTGGCAGACAATGTTCTTCGACTCGATTCTCTGGCTTGCTTCGGTTTCGGCTTGAATCAATAGATATGCCAGGACTGATAGAAAAACGACCTCGAGCAGCAAGGGCAGCACAATGACGATCAGTCCTCTTCGCATGAGTTTTGACTTAAACATGCAGGCGCCTCCTGATCGGCAGTCGCACCATGAAGACGGTTTTGCCATCGCCGCAGCCGGCGGAGAGTCCGCCTTCATGGGCTACTATGATCGCTTTGCTGAGAGCCAGGGGCAGAATGCACTGTTTTGGTTTTGCCTTTTCTGAAATCTGGCTCGTGCGGTCGAAGTATGATTGCGCTGCCACCGCATTTAGTGGCTCACCCTGATCCTCGATCAGCAATTCGATTTTGTCACCTTCCAGTTTGCCCCGAATGGTGATCGTGCTTTCCTCAGGCGCTCGCCTCAATGCATTTTGCACCAGACCGGCTAAAGCCTGACTGATCTGCTCTTTGTCGGCTAAGGTGTTGAGTTCCTCCAGCTCGCAATTCACGCTTAGCCTGGCTCTTGCCAGGGAATCCTTCTCGCTGTCGAGCAGCTCCTGCAGGATGCCGCCTATCTCGACTTCGTCTTGTTTAACAACCTGAGATCCCGATTCGAGGCGCTCCAACAAAAGCAAAACGGCCACCAGCTCAATCACTTTCCTTAAGGAGTCTTGAGTGACCTTGACTTGCGAAAGCGCCTTTCCTGACACCTCTCCAAGGGCACCGGCCTCAAGAAGCGTCAATGTGCCCTGCACCGAAGTTAGTGGCGTCCTCAGTTCATGACTTACAACACCGATCAATCGTTCTCTGAATCTTTCATAGGACAAAATGTCGCTGGCTGCGCCATGAAGCGCATGATCCAGCTCGGCTAACTCATCATCTCCACGAAGCGGTGGTTCGAGCGGCAGGCGGGCACCAAGGCGAAGCGTGTTGGTGAGAACGTTGTCCAGCCGGCGTGAAACGTAGCGGGCGAAGTACATAGCCAGTGCAATGGTGATGCTGACGTTTACCACCAAACCAAAGATGAACAGGGCTGCAATTCTATTGATTGATTGCTTATGCAACTCCGGAGCCAATTGTTGCACCTTCTCTTCTTTCTCAAGAATGACCTGAGCCGGACCCTCCGGGCGCATCAGTGAGAGCCCCTGCGCTTGCGACTCCATCTGCCCGTGGAAAATATCGCTCAGGCGCTCCTTGGGCGGCTCGTTGGCATGCTGATCCTGCTGCGCCAGCCACACGAGAGCGCCTGAGTAGAGTTCCTGTGCCGCTTTCATCTCGGCAGGATCCTTGCTCACCAGCTTTGTCAGCCGTCTGTAAGTTTTAAAAAAGTGGGCGCGCGATCGCTGATTGCGCGCGTTGAAGTCCGGTCGCCTGGTCAAATTGTAGAGAACGGCTGATGTGGTTGAATCGGAGACCTCCTTTATCATCGTCTCCACGCAGGCAATTTTGTCTTGTGAATCCATCTCGGCGGTAATGTGGGCGTTCGCCTCGTCTACCAGATGGATGAGGACGATGACAAAAAACAAGGCAAACAGCAGAGGGATCGATATGATCATCAAACCCTTCTGGAGGATAGTCCACCCGCGCTGTTTTTCTGCTCCCCTGTAAGCCATGCATTAACCGACTGGGCATCTAAACAATTGATGCCCGCTTATCGATGATTGAATGCATGGCTTGACAGCCTATTTCGGCATCGAAACGATTAACGTTTGGCTTCCTCTTTTTTCTTCAATGCGTCCGTGAGGAATTTATTGAGGGCCTGGGCGTTCATATCGCTGTAATCATCCTTGCCTTCGATTTTCATCGTGTCGACCACTCGATACTGCGTCTTATTTTGCGCGTCTTTGTAGGGCTCGACCACCAGTACCGCAGGCCAGACATTGGCTTGGAATTGCTCTCTAATCTCCTTTTGCTTCAGACCATCAATGTTGACGAAGATGTAGTTATCATCGAGGGTCTTCTGGACGCTCGCATCCGGCCAGGCATTTTCGGTCATCCAGTTGCATCCTGAACAACCCTTGGTGCCGAATTTGAGGACCATTTTGCGCTTCGAATCAAGGGCGGCGTCGCTGGCCTTATCGAATTCCGTGCCTTCGAAGTGCACTTTATCGGGCTTTTTTGTCTCTCCAGGCTTGACCCCGAAATCAGGACCGAGCTCGGGCAGTTGCTCGCGCAGGAGTTTGGGATCGACTCCGGTGGCCAGAAGCTTGTCTCTGACGTCTTTGTCTTTAGCAAGGTCAGGCTGCAGCTTGAAGCCTTCTTTGATGTCTGCGATGCCTGATGCCGGCGCGCCTTTATCCGAGTTGAGCTCGAAGACTCCCTTTGAAATTCTGAGCATAGCTTCGGCTTGCTCGATGTTCTTAACGCTCTTGATTTCGCGTTCGAACTTATCGATTTGCCCTTGCTCTGTGTCGCTCAAACTGGGGCCTTTAGCGTTTTTCCTGACTTCTGCCTGCCGTTCTTTCAGCATTTTATCTGCCAGTTTCGGATCGGCAGGATCAAGCTGATGCGCACTGGCAATCGCTTCGTCAAAAGCGGCCAGAACAGCCGCTTTATCGGGCGACTGACCGAGCTTCTGGAACGGAGCCAGATTACTCTTGTGCCGCTCAGCAAGCCGTTCCATAACAGAGTCGAAGTCCTTTGCCTTAGCTTTTCCGTCCTCTTTATCAGTCTCGGTCTTGCCACCATCTGTGACGCCGAGTTTCGGGAACCATTCTTTCAGCTTGGCGGTATCGTATCCGGTGTCTTTCAACTTGGCTATGACGGCCTCATTGCCGGCGAGCTCCGGTTGCATCTCGAGACCGCGTCTCACATCCTCTACTCCAGGATTAGGATTATCCTTGTTGTTCTTGAGGTGGAATGCTCCTTTTGAAATCGACAGGTAACCATCCAGCTGATCGATCTTCTTGATCGTCTGCATATCCTTCTCGATTTGCTCGAGCTCGGTTCTGGTGGCCTCATCCGGCGTGCCACCGTTGGCGCGCGCCAGAGCCTGTTTCTTGCGAGCTTCGAGAATCTCGTTGGCGGCTTTGATATCCTGCTTCAAAGCCTTATCCGCGGCCAGATCGATCGCCTTCTTGTAGGCTGCATCGATTTCAGCAGGGTTCGATGTTTGAGTCAATCCGGCAAGCGGCTCCATGATTTTCTTCGGAGCAGTCGAGAGGCGAGCGAACAATTCCTGTTCTCGCTTCTGCGCTTCGGGATCTTCTTTCTTATCCGTTGGTTCTTTCTTCTCGTCAAATTTCACTTCCGGTAGCTTCTTCTTGAGCTCTTCAAGATTCTGCTTAGCCAGAGGCGTTTCAAGCAAAGCTTTGACGAACTGCGGATCCTTCAGAGGATTGGCGGCTTTATTCTTATCAGCGCCCTCTTTGATTTTTGCAATGCCTTCATCGTTTTTATTTGCCTGCATCAAGCTGAGACCATGCTGCAAGCGCGTCCAGGAATTGGCTGTGGAAGCCAGGTCGAGCAATGTGACCCGGGCTTGCAAGTCTTTTACCTGTTGCTCGGCATCAGGACCCTTCTCTCCTTTGGCGATCTTTTCCTGAAGCTCGCGTTTAGCCTTGTCTTGGAAGAGCTTCAATGCCTCGGGATCTTTGGCAATTTCATCGGCGGCTTTCTCGGCGGCGACGAAGAGCTCTTCTCTGCGAGCATCAGTCGGGTTCGACTTGAGCTCTTTCATGACGTCGATCAAATTCTTGACGAGCGGAGTCACTTTCGCCTCAGCAGCGTCCTCGCGTTTGCGCTGCTCGACTACATCTTTGGCCGGCTCGTTCTCTTTCTTGGTGTCTTTCTCGGTGTCAGGCTGCCGCGGTCCGAAAGGATTATCCAGGCTCGGTGTCTTCGGCTTGGCTTGATCGTCCTTTTTCTGCGGATCTAGTTTGTTGTCTTGAACATTCAGTGCCTTTCGCGAGTCCATGGTGAACTGAGCTGAGCCAAGCTGATCGCGAAGTATGGATGGAATGTCGGCGCGCGCCCCCCAGGTGTTGCACATCACGTCGCCCAGTTGGATTTTGCCGTCGGGCGTTTGCTTTGGCGCAAAAATTCCGGTGAATGCCGTGTCGTTCGTCTGTATCTGTCCTGCTGCTTTGGCAAGTTCGGGATCGGCTGCTAGATCTTCCTTCTTGACCTGAACATATATTGCTTTCCGATCGCCGTTTTTCGCACTGGGAACAACGTTGTCGACGAGTTGTTTTCCGTCTTTTGTATTTTGTGACGTGACGACGACCACAAGCGGCAGGTTCTCACGAACCGCCTTTTCCTTTGCTTGTTTCAGTCCATCGGCGCCGGTGAAGTCGAAGTTCTTCTTGACCGATGCCTGGAAATCGGCATCAGAAGCCCATCCTCCGCCTGCCTTGCCACGATCGACGATGCGTAAACCATCATTGAGTGGCTTGTCCTGGCGAGATGGCACATCCCGGCCCCCAAGCAAAATCTTGAGTGGATCTGGTGCATCTGGTGGATTCACAACCTGTGAATCTGGTCGGTTGTCTCTCCCCGGATTGGGCTGCGGTCTGTATGGATTTACATCCGGTCTAGGCTGCGGCTGTGGCCTGGGGGGTGGACAAGGAACGAATGGACCTCAACCCATAACCTGAATTTCCTCACGCGAAACCAATCCCTTCAGGCTGAAACGCATCGGTTGGAGCAGCTCAAAGCCTGATGCAGTGGATGATAGGAGCAATTCGTGACCAATTTGTACCCGCCCGGGCTGCCCCTTCGTAATAACCGCACTGCAACCAGGTGCAAAGTCACTCTCATATTGGTGGCAATCCGCATTGAGATTGCCAGTCGCTCAAGTGCGCCGCTCCGTTATCTACGACTGCACCTGAGCTTCTTCGCTGGCATTCGTTTTGCTCGTCGCCAGCCGTTTGTCAAACCAGTTGTATGCCCACGAGCAGCAGACGAACGCAGCTCCGGCGACGATGAATGAGATGATTCTTTGAACTGTCGACGCCCAGGCGAGATCGATGAACAGTAATCGCAGCATGACGATGGCGAAGAGCGAGAGTCCGAATATGCGCAGGCTCCGCTCCTGGAGATAGAAGCCGATGGCAATCATGATCAATCCTTGCAGACCCCAGCCGGCCGATATATATGTAGATGAGCAATGGGCGCCGATTGCAAAGAAGAGTATCAAGTTGCCGACAACCGACATGACTCGCGACCAGACTTTCTCGAGCGCGCTCTTATTGATGGCGTACAGGTCGCGGCAATAATAGGCGGTGGCGAAGCACATGATGGCAGCCAGGGTTGAGTTCCAAACCGATGGCGACAACCAGAGGCAAGCTGATGAAGCAACCAGAAATGCAGCGGCGACAACCGAACAGGTCGTCCAGCGCAGTTTGAGGCCGAGCACCACATTTGTGCAAGCCAGCAGGATCAATGCCAGGAGCTGATAGCCGTTGAACATTTGATCCATGAAAAGGCGAAAACAAAATATGTTGGCTATGACGTAAAAGAAGGGTCCGAAAACAACTTGCTCGAATCGACTTTGAATCGATTTGAAATCAGGGCGCTGATAAAGATGAACGCAGAGCCCGCTCGCCGCTACGCCGCAGACCATCAAGGGCCAGGTGCTTTGCCAGTTCGCTGCGGCTGTCAGGGCCCAGAATGCAGCAAAGTAGCGAAAAACGGCGACGTTAAAGCGCAGACCGACGGCCACCAGCAGAGCAATTTCGCAGAGGTCGACGCACAGACCGGAGTTGCCGGTCAGAGTCAGCCAGCGGCTGGCGTTGAGCAAACCCAGCGCGATTAGCAAGTGCAGCGCCCAGATGTCCGCCAAGTTTCTGCGTTTGAAAATTTCGGCGCTCAATAAATAGATACCGCCTATGATACCAAAAATCCAGGCATAGAGAACGCTCAGATCGATGCCTTTGTTCTGAGCTGCTATAGAACCGGAAAGCAGATGAGGAGCCGAAAAGGCGCTTATCAGAGATGTGCCGATTACGGCCCATCTTCTGAGCGGCGGAATAGATTTCAAAAAACAGATCGATGAGTTGAAAAGTAACCAGCCGGAAATGATGATGATGTTCAGCATCATATTCGGTGCCATTACCGCCGCTTTGTCGGGGTTGACAAAACCATACAAGAAATTGCAGTACCAAAGCGAGCTGAAGAATAAAGCGCAGCAAACGAAGAGCAGGGCGTGCCAGTTTTGCCTGATGCTCACGAAAGTGACAGCAGCGGCAATGATCAGGAAGGCTATGTTGAACATTGAAAGGTCGACGGAGCCTAAACAGAGGAGCAAGGCTCCAAAGGCGAACGAGCTGCTCAGAAGTGCCGTCGATTCCGATTTGAAGCCAACGGCATTGGCCATTGCACCGCAGGCGGTTGCGGCAAGAAAAGTCAGCTCCAGAGTCAAGGAGTCGGTGATTTTCAGTGGCTCGATAAAGTGCGCGCCGTAAACAACAAAATAAGCTAGAGACCAGCCGAGCGCGTTCAAACCTTCATAGAAAACCTTCTGCTTTTCCTCTGCTCGATCGCGGCGATGACTGAAGATTATGATCCCGGCCGAAATCAGCAGACCGACTGCCACTCTCAGCAAAGGCGAGAAGTATTGAATCGAGTACATCAAGAGTGATATTAAGCCGACCAGCAAAGTGGCAACGCCGACTCTATTGAGCCAGACTGAACCGATTTGCGATTCCAGGCCACTACCTGATGAGGCTGGAGGAGGTGGTTCTAAATGCGGTGATGAATCACTGTTGTTTTGCTTTTCTGATTGAGAATCTTGAGAGTCCGGCGCAGGCTCCTGTGGCGGCTCGACGGATGATATTTGATCCTGGTGCGCCTCTTCATTTGCCGGCGACTCAGGTAAGGCGTTTGCAATACTTGGAGGAACATCACCTGGCGCCGTCTCGGCCAGATCCTGCCTGACTTGCAACTGCACATCCAGGGCAGGCAGAGGCGGCGGTGTCAGCGCAGCCACATTCTTCTGCAGAGCTTCCACTTTGCCAGAAAGCAAGTTGAGCTCTTCTCGCATGCGCGAGATCTCCTTCAACAGGTCTTCGCTATTTTCCGTCATACTCTTCACCCATCGACTGCCACCAGGATAGTCGCCGCGGTCTGTTCCTATTCTATTATGGGCAATTGCAGCCCGGGCAGAGGTGCCGGCTAACAGTTCATCTTCCGCTTGCTGCCGGGTTGAGTTATCGGCCGCCTGGCGGTGTTTGACTCGGCAAGCCTGATCCGATATCTATTGCACTCGCGCCGAGTGAACCAGATTTTCGATCTCGTTTGCATCTGGGAGTGATGAAGCTGCCCCTGGCTTTGTGGTAGCTAGAGCTCCGGCTGCGCACGCGTATCTCAGACAGGTGCTCAAGTCATCACCCCGCGCAAGACGAGCGGCAAAAGTTCCCACAAAAGCATCACCAGCGGCAGTGGTATCTCGAGCGGTGACCCTATAAGCTGGGGCGAATATTGGATCTTGGTTTTGGCAAACTGCCAGGGCGCCCTTTTCAGCCAGGGTAATGATCACGTTCTTCACCCCATGCTTTTGCAAATGCCTGGCCGCCTCGATTGCCGAGGTCTGACTGCCCACTTCCATGGAAGATAAGAGCGAGGCCTCCGACTGATTTGGAATCAGTGTGTCAATGCAG
>JAJPJO010000382.1 GCA_021324135.1 Pseudomonadota bacterium | reverse complement strand
CAAGACTTGGCAGGCGGCCAGATTAAATGAGAATGTCGGACAGCGCGAACAAAAAATCACCGGCCATTTTCGATGAGAATCACCGGCCATTTTCACGAGAATATGCACCCATCACCCTCCGACTCGCTCGAAAACGCTTTATATTGGAATTTGCGATGCACTACCTCATTAACGCCGGCCGGCAAGTGGATGTGTGGGATCAACTCGGGCGACATAATCTTGAGCCATAAAGACCTGTGCGCATCATTTTATTTGGGCTTAGACTGGGCATACTTTTTCTGGTTGCCGTCTTCCTTAATTGCAACATAAAAAAGCAAATGCCGAACAATCACGAACGTTGGGCCCAAAAGGCGATGGATAACATCAGCGATACCGTCTGCTTATTAAATAAAGACGGACAGTTCATTGCCTTAAATCCCGCTTGTCTTAGGAATTGGGCCTACACCGAAGAAGAACTCATCTCCAAGAATCTAGTAGATTTAGTCGATCCGCCGGACGTTGCTCTTGCAATCGTTTCGCTCAATGCTGCACGAGACAAACAAGAACCCGTACAGTTTGATGTCCGCATGAAGCGAAAGGATCACGCCATTATATCCGCGCGCTGGTCAGTGTATTGGTCAGAATCCGAAGCAACATTCTTTTGCGTCGCAAAAGACAATTGGCTACAGAAGCTGGAAGAAGACGCTATACAGACCCATTTAGAGAGAATTCGCACGATAGTGGAATGCCTCGGAATTGCATTGATAACAACCAGCGACGATTGGTTCATCGAGGCGGTCCTGAACAACCGCTTTCAAGAATTGTTTGGCTATTATGCCGCAGACATCGTCGAGCAGCATGTGTCCACATTATTCAAAAATGACGACCACAGTTTAAAAGCTCATCAACTGAACATCGCTCTAAAACTGTCAGAAGACCAGAAGCTTTTGGCCCTTGAATGCGTCAAAGAGAATGGGGAAACGTTCCCGGGTGGCGTTTTGATGACACTTATTCGTACTCATGAGGACACCAGAAGACTATTCCATATTTTTGACATGACTGGCAGCGATTTCTCTGTAAAGAACATGATCGAAGCAAATTGAAATATTGGCTTATACGGTACTAAATGCGGTGCCTGAGAAAGGACATTATCGTCGTAGACGAAATGGTCGTTTTGTCTACCCAACACTGACCCATTACCAACTCGGCTTCAACACTATCGATGTACGAGGCGCCCGTCTTTGTTCTTTATGAACATTGCATCTATCTTTGACTGATCCTTGCATTCAAGAACAATACGCTCCTGCTCCGGTCCCAGCTCCGTTCCTGAAATTACCTTCCACGGATCTTCAACATCTTCAGTAAGTCCACGCAGCCCACGGTTTTGGTGCTTTCCCAAAGAATGCGAATACAGCGCGCCAGCCGTTATGCTGAGCGCGATCACCACAACTGCGATGATCGGCCATGAACCCATGGCTCCAGGCTTTTGTCTCCACCGAGGAGGCATCTCTTCGTTAAGATGAAAGACAAACTCATCACTGAAAGCACTCAGTCCAGGATGTTTGAGCTTGCAATCGAGCAAGCGAAGCGCGAATATCAAAATCCAGCAAATGCCTACCAAACACCAATGCGGCCCGAATGATGGATCAAGCACATTCAGTCCAAAAATAGCCCCTGTTGTTGGAAATGTTGCTTTATCAGGCAAGTGCAAAAGAGCTGAAAAAACTGGGCGCCAAAATGCTGGAAGAGCGGCGAAGAAATGTAAAATGGACGCTAGCACCCATGCTGGCAGGGATGAAAGGCATGCCTCATTGGAATAAATTGCAATGGCTCTGCTTGAATTTTTCATTCCGATCTCTGTATGTACAAGTTATCTTAGACCATCCAGCCACAAGCGTGGCTCAGGCTAAGATCCAACCCTGAACGTTCCAGGCCTTGTGTAATTGTTTCAAGGACATATCGGAGAGTTCTCGGTCGACATTCTCATGGGCTGGCTGAGCAAACTCGGGTATGAAGTTCAGGTTACTCTGAGAAGCCAGGATGTGGCTTGAGCTCGAAGCTTGGACTCTTAGCTCATGCTGTCCGGTTTCGAACATTCTTTCGTAGCGGTCGAGCACGTTTAATACGGTCGCGTTCCCGTGGCGAGTTCATAGCTTCCCATAAATCACAACGCCGCTGCACGTTCAACCAAAAATCCGGAGTATTGCCAAACACTCGTGCGAGAATAAGCGCAGTTGAGGCAGTTACAGCCCTGCGATTGTTGCACAGTTCGTTGACGTGCTTGCGTTGCACTCCCATTGCCTGTGCTAGAGCGGTTTGTGTCAGCCCCAGAGGCTCCATGAATTCTTCGACCAGGATTTCACCCACGCTTGTGGGCTTACGCTTCGTTAGCAACATGACCTGCCTCACTCATAACTGTGGTCATCCAAATAAACATTTATCGCTTCGCCTCGAGTGCCGTTCCATTGGAAATTAAGTCGCCATTGTCTATTGACACGAATCGAATGAAAGCCTTCCAAATCACCTCTTAATTTTTCAAAATGGTTGCTGGGCGGCACTCGTAAATCCTCATCCGTCGTGGCATCGTCAAGATCGGAAGAGCGT
>JAJPJO010000060.1 GCA_021324135.1 Pseudomonadota bacterium | reverse complement strand
CGACCAGGAGAAAACGCTCAACGTCAAGATTCCACGGTTAAGGTGGCGGAAAACCGACTGAATAATCGAGGAACCTTGCGACCCTTGTCCTGTCAAAGCCCATTTGTTGCAGCAGCCTCATATGGGATACATCCAGCTCCCCAGGCTCTGTTTCGCTCTGTCGGTCTTCCCGCCTTTTTTGGTCGACTGATGAACAAACCGGCTTTATGATCTGCGAACCGTCCTCTTCCTTGATTTGGTGCTCGGCCAGCCTGCCTCTAATACCACAACCTTCACGGCCCGATGGATAATCTTGAGCACTCCTTATACTGCCCATGCCTGGCACCAACATCGGAGCTTATCTGTCATTCTCTCTTCGTTTGCGATTCTTGCTGTTGTTACAGCGCCATCATCAAGTTCACCTTGTCGCCCTCCTCGTCGAGAGCCAGATGTGGCATTTTCAATACCGACATGTCCAACTTACATGCTGGCTTGTTCATCGTTTTGCTACCCCCGCGCAGTGCCTATACGGTGCGAGAATGACACAGCTTTTCCAGCCCGCAATGGCAGACCCCTGCGGGGCGCGCTCAGGCGCGTCCTTGCAGGCTGAAAAATGCCGTGTCTTTTTGGTGGCACCTAGCACAGCACGGAGGTGCAAAAGCTGATGAACAATTCAATCACTATCGTCGGACATGTCGGTCAAAAACCTCAAACAGTCTCTTTCGGAGATACGGGCAACAAGGTGGTCAAATTCTCGGTCGCTGTAAAAGAGTTCTCTTCTAATTCAGACGAAGAGAGAACTTTATGGATCGATGTGGATGCATGGAACGGCCTGGGCGACAGAGTGCTCAAGACCATCACCAAGGGCCGTGAGGTTGTGGTCAACGGCCGGCTGGCTCTCTCCGCTTACACCAAGGAAGAGAACGGCATTAAGAAGCAGATCACAAAGCCGGTCATTAAGCTCACCAGCTTCCATCTTTGCGGGAAGCGGCCGACATCGCAAGATGAAACAGAGCCTGGGGAGCAAGCTGCGGATGCACCCAAATTGAAGCTTGCTGCAACATAAGGCTAATCAACGGGCAGGGATCGTAAGGTTCCTGCCTTTTTTGTTCGTTTTTCCGGATCTGTTGTACTCTGATGACATGACGTTCTGCCTCGCTGCCAACTCGGCGCTTAGCTCATGTCACAGATTGATGTTCATTGATGGCATCATTCTCGATGCCAGGCACCACGTTTGGCAGCCTGGAAGATTAAATCATCCAACCCTGAACATACTAGCGGCGCTCCAGTTCTTTTCTGTTCTTTCCGCACCTTATATATAGGTTCACGGCCTAGTGTTTACCCTATTGTCAGGAGACGAAAATTCCTGTTGCCCACTGATTGGGAACAACGATATACTGATAGCGTCGACAGTAAATGGTCGAGTTCGCGGCAAATGCATGAGCGACCATCCAAAATGATCAATAACTGATCCATTTTTTCATCCTGCATAATCTTTCCGCTGTTCCAAACAGCATTAACATTCCGAGTCACGTTGACAATGGCGTTAAAGCACCGATAACGGACCGGACTAAACCGAACAAGGAACATCAACCCCAGAGCATAAATCAAGATAACGCAAGATCAGCAGTACTGATCATTCGCTCTCAGTGTTGTCGCTGCTAACGCAGCCTTCAGTCTCAAAGTTTTCAATCCACGCCTCATCAGCCGTCACGCTAAATAGCATTGCCGATGGTGGCGAACAATAAAATAGAAAAGGAAAAGTAACGTATGACACATGAAACTCCTTCCAGGGCCACTTACGCGCCCTCCGAGCTTCTCAGTCGTAGAGAAGCAGCTGCATATCTTGGTGTTGCTGAACAAACGCTCGCCATTTGGAAGTGTACAAAGAGACAACAACTACCTTTCGTCAAGATAGGAAAATTGGTCAAGTATCGTAAGCAAGATTTGGACGAGTTCATCGCCAAGAATCTTCAAAGCGCATAACGGAACCAAAGTCCCAAGACAGTAACATCCCTCCGGGGACCGCACCCTGAAAACAGGGCCGTGGCTCGTTCGACTGGCTGGCTCTTGGGCAGACCCCGCATGTGCGCAACAGCAAACAACGCGACGCACCACATCCGGTGTTCCCAGTCTTCGAACGCGCCTGGCCCGAACATAACAAACGCAACAAGTCACCTGGTGAGCCTGCAAGGCGACTGCGGTAGCAAACTGCCGCGTCCGTGCGACATGCATCGCTCACCCGTGACAGGAGGTGAACAATGACAACACCAATGTCATCCGCGTGTGCCGGTATCGAACAGATATTCCTGCTTCTCTTTGTGTTGATGGTTCTTATTGGTATTGCCGGAGGTAATCCAAGCATGGTTCTTAAGCCAGTGTTCGACATTGTCGGGCAGCTCGTAATGACGCTTATAAGCCTGCTCAGTCAACTCCTAATCGCTCTGATCAGAGTCTTGGGTAGTGTTCTCGTGTCAGGAACGAAACTCGTCGCTGAGACGCTCAGAAATGCCTCTGTAACTCAGAACAAGCGATAGCAACGATAAGAACAACATCGACAACATCAGAAACAGCAGTCAAAACACAGTAACCGCATATGGTGCAGCAGCGAGGAGGTGGCACCGACGCGCAACAAACGACCGAGCGAAGCGAGCCCTTAGCCGGAAACGGATAAGGCAAGATAAAGAGCGTAGGCGCGCTCATCGGAAATGCTTGCAGCACAAGGCTTTTGCTCCAGGCATCATTTTTGGAAGGTCGTTTAAAGCCAGGACAATGCGCGTCAAAGCCTTGTCTCACAAGCGGTTTGCACCAGGCAAAGGAATAACGTATGTCAAAAAAACTACCCTACCCAAAAATCGAAACGCGACTGTCTTCTCAAGACATGGATCGTCTCAACAGTCTTGCGATCTCTACCAAACGAAGTAGAGCCGAAATAGCTAGAGAAGCAATTCGATGGTATCTGAACAATCAAGAAGAACTAGGAGGAAAGAAGAGAGAAAGCGAAATAGCGCAATCAATCATCTATGCAACTGATGCATTGACGAAAGGCATCAATGGCGGAATCGACAGAATCTGCAAAATGCTAGTTCGCCAGGGCAGAGCAATCGGAACACT
>JAJPJO010000559.1 GCA_021324135.1 Pseudomonadota bacterium | reverse complement strand
CTATAAGATTAAAGTGCCCACCCAAAGTCATTCAAAAACGGCGCAACTTTTCTGTAACTCCCCGTGTATTGGCAATCAACAAGGGGAAGTCAATGACGGAGAAGATAAAATGAACAAACTTGCACTTGTTTCTTCAGCTACGCTGATCGTTTTTCTCACTACCGGATTCACACAGCCTTCGCAAGCGCGCGGATGGAAAGCAGCAGGCCAGCGAGGCGCCGCCGGCGGTTTCTCGCGTCGCGGGCAGTATGGTGGCGCTGCCGGATTGGGCGGGGTCGCTTATGGTAAGGGTGCTGCCGGACTGATGGGTAGGCACTACAATGGACCAAACGGCGGATCATGGACGAGTGGTTCCGGCGGCGTCGTTACACCTACATCTGGTCTTGTTGGTGGTGGCTTTAAGGGAGCCGGACCGAATGGCGGTTCTGGTCAAGGCTACGGTGTTGCTGGTTGGAAGCAAGGCGTCGGTGGTTTTGAAAATACAAAGATGAATTTGAACGGGCCGAATGGTAGCACATATAGTGGCTTCACAAACGGCAAATACAACGCCCAAACCGGCCAGGGAACATTCAACTCAAGCCATCAAGCCTATGACGCGCAGAACGGCAAGAACTACGGCTACACCGATAACACCACCTATCAAAAAGGGCAGGGCGGACAGAGCCAGATCAACACAGACAATCACGGTGACTATACAGTCGACTGGGGCAATGGTCAAAAACCTGTTGTCGTAAAGGATACAGGCACTGGTCAATAAGCCCTTCGCCTGGGCGCTTTGTTTCACCAGGATAATTCCATTGTTCGAATAGGCGTGCGCGATAATTGGCTGCACGCATGAGCTTGAATCACGAAGACGCCGGAGCGATGCGATGATTTGTTGTCTTTCCGGCGTCTTTTTGCGAGTGAAAACGACCATATGCGGCCAAAACAGTTTCAAGCATCGGAAGCATACGCGTAACCTGTCGAGTGCGAATCAATAGATCCCAAATAGGCTCAAATTTTTTCCATCCGCCTGCATAGGAAATATGTCTGAGCTGAGCGTGCAGATCATCTTTCTGAGCAGCGCTGCGAAGCATACAGGCCCATGAGTAGAAGTCTTTGTATGCCCGCCAGTAGCCGCGCTCCAACGCCGCCGCGCATATCTTTTCCGGTTTGTAAACTACATGCCTTGTGTCATACAGATCCCAGTTGCTGTGCAGAATTCTATTATCGGCAAGCATGCGCTTGTACAGTTCAGTGCTGGGGTAGGGCGTCATGATGTGGAAGGTGGCTGTCTCGATGCTGTTTTGAACCGCCCATTCAACAGTACGATCGAAAACGTTTTCATCATCATTGTCCATCCCAAACACAAAACTTCCATTCACCATTACGCCGCAAGAGTGAACTCTTCTTATCGCTTCACTGTAATCGCGATTTAGATTTTGCTTCTTGTCGTGTTCGTTCAAGTTGTGCGGATCCAGTGTTTCGAATCCTACGAATACGCTGCGCATTCCAGCGCGAGCTGCCTTTTCCAGAAGTCCAGGTTTGAGAAGCGCTTGCACTGTCGAAGCGCCTTGAAAAACTCTTCCCATCCCGACCATTCCATCGAATAATGCATTGGCAAATCGTTCATTGCCAAGCAGATGATCGTCGAGAAAGTAAATGTGTTTGCCCGGCAGTTTATCTATTTCTGCTAGAGCTTCATCGACGAGCTGAGTATAAAACGACTTGCCTCCGGCATAGAAGGCTTCCTTGTAGCAAAAGTCACAGCGATGCGGGCACCCTCGTGACACAACTATGGAGTTGGGACATAGATAACGTTCGCGTTTTATCAAATCGCGCCTGATGGGTGGCTTACCCTCAAGTGTGCGAATGGTGGAAACATATTTCTTCTCGGCTCTTCTGGCTCGAAAATCAGAAAGAAAACGAGGCCACGCATCTCCCGCCGGTCCAAGGATGATTGTGTCGGCATGCTCTAATGCTTCCTCAGGCAAAGACGTAACATGAAGACCGCCCATGACGACATACGAACCATTTCTTCTATAGTGATCGGCGATCTTGTACGAGCGAAAGGCGGAGGTGATGTAAGCTTGAATGACGACAAGATCGGGGTGGTCGTCAAGCTTCAGCTCCTCCACGTGCTCGTCGGTGACGCTCACCTCGTCATCTGGCGACAAATATGCAGCCAGAGTGCACAAGCCCAGTGGCGGAAAAAGGGAATACTTGATTGGCCGGAAGAGCGGGCTCTTCGCTTCGGTCAAGGCAGGCAAAATCATCTTTACTTTCATTGGCGCTCTCGTGAGGACTTCTTATACATTCCCCACCAATGATCGGAATGCGTTTGCGCGCAGTAAAATATCTTCGCACCGCCACGAATTTTTAAGGACCGTGCTCAACATGAATAAAGGATTGTATGTTCGTTTGCCAGAGGATCAGAGCGTGAACAACCGATTGCTGAAAAGTTCCATATTGTCCATTTCACTTTTGGCAGTGCTGTTTAATGCCCAGCAATTTAGAGCCTGCGCTGCGGCTGGATCGGTGAGCAAGGCACGAGCCGCAGAAACTGCACCGGCTGCCACTGGGGCGTCTTTCTTCAGAGACGGTGATGTTCCGATCGTTCTTCTGGGCGATAGCATTACCGAGCAGCGAGAGTATACGACTTTCATCGAATGCTACGTTCTCACACACCATCCAAACTGGCGAGTCAAGTTTCGCAATCTCGGTTGGAGCGGAGATACGATGTCGTTTCAGCGGCGAGTCAATTTTGATACTGGTTTGAAGCGGGATATCCTGCCCCTGCACCCCGTTTCAATGACCATCGACTTTGGGATGAACGACGCGCGCGCTGGTGAGCAAGGACTCGACAGGTACGTTGAGCATGCAAGAAAATTGGCTTCGGAGCTGAAGAAGATAAATTGCCGTTTTGCATTCATCTCGTCCTCGCCTGAAGAAAAATACGAAGACGCGCCAGGTGGTAGCCACTATAACTTGATGCTCGAGAAATACACTGATGCTTTGCGCGCGGTGGCAGAGCAAGAAGGAGTGCCGTTTGTCGATCAGTTGCATCCGTTCATCAAAGCAATTGAGAGTGGCCGACAAGCCGGAGTTCTTGGTAAGGACGGCGCACCGCGTCTGGTGCCCGATGCAGTGCACCCAAACTGGGCAGGACAGTTGGTAATGGCTGACATAATCCTGAAGGGGTTGGGAGCTGATCCATTGGTCAGCGAGGTAGTTCTGGATGCTAAACGAAAATCGGTTGTTTCAACCAGAAAATGCACGGTGAAGACCGAGAAGACAGAGGGAAATGAGATCTTACGCTTCAGCAGACTTGATGAGGCTTTGCCTATGCCGATCCCGGAGGATGCCAGAGTGACGCTCGACATACCGAGCTTGAGCGTACTGAGCGACTTGAGCGGATACACTCTCAGGATCACCAATCTACCGCCCGGCGATTATCATATAAATATCGATGGCGTTAAGGCGGCATCACATTCTGCAGATCAGCTTGAGAAAGGTGTGAATCTGACCATGGAATGCGGGCCGATCAAAACTCAAGCCCTGGAGCTATTCAAGTCGGTTATTCAGAAAAATGATCTGTTTTTCGATCGCTGGCGTAAGGTGCAGCTTTTCGAGGTTCCTAAATGGCTTGATGATGCAAACGCCGAGGCAAGTCGCCAGGCTGAATTGCGTCGTTTGGATTCGGAAATCGAGAAGATGGAAAAACAAATCGATGATCTCCGGCGACCCAAGCCTCATCAGTTTGCGATCGTGCCGCAATAGAATGGCAATTGCGTCACGTTATGGTCACGTGAAAGAGTTAGATTAGTGTTGCTCTAATTCTAACCGTTCGCAGATCACGAGTTCGTCCGCCTTCAGGCGAGACGGCGGCTGCTAGCGGAACTAAATCCGATTCCAGGACGAGCTAAACCCTTACCAAAGAATAGCAACCTTAGCAATTAAGAGCCGATACGCTTGCAGAACCCCGCCAAACAAACGGGAGAAACCTATGGTTACTGATGCCCCGCAGCCACCAGTGTGGAGAATGGATGATACCGGTACCGGTATCAGAAGATCTAATCATGCAGTTGGTCCGGCAATAGCACAGCTGGTGCCGAGCTTCAGGAAATTAATGGCTAAGAACTGCCCTGCTCCGGAGGCATACGAGGGAGAAACCGTTGCCACGGATGCATATCGCTCGATTACGCTGCCAGTGGGTTGGGAAGTCAGTTCCAAACCAAGACTGATTGGCTATGTTTATAAGTGCGTCAATCAACGAGCAGTCGACACCACAATCGGACTTTATGAGCGCGGCACCAATCTCAGCCGCCGAGACGAGGGTGCCCTAAAAACAGTGTTCAATCACTGCGCCAATCAGAAGCTGCCCAGGTTGATCTATGACTGCGCCTGGGAAAAGTCTTTCGCGTATCGCAATGATGAGCTCCGCCGAATGCGGGTCGAGCAGCAGATGAAGGATTTATCGGGAGTGTTTGGTTCTACACGAATGGGTGACAATCAGTTCACCATAAGCAATCGAGCTCTAAATCTGGCCACTCGCTTCCACATCGAAAAAGTTGAAGTTCAAAACTTGAATGGCTTTCCCGTCATCTTCGTGGAAGGATATACCTGCAACGTCAATGATGGCAGCCTGGAATGCTATTTGGCCGGAATTTTTATCGCCAAGGAAGACCAGCGTGGCATGCACGTGCACGAGGTTTTTCTTCAATCTTCCGACAAAATGAACTTCATCGCCAACAAGTCAGTCTTCAAGAAAGTTGTGGCATCAATCCAGTGGTAGCTTTTAAACGCTGTGCGTGAGCCACGTCTTGAAAATCAGTGCCATCGTATGTGGTGGCAGGAAATTATACACCCGATGCACAAAAATTTAGAGGAAGGGCTCAGCCCTTCCTCTAAATCTAACGATCTCAGCTTTCGTGCTTACTTGGCAGGCGTTTCGGTGTCATTGGCATGCGATTTCGCTGCTTCGTCTTCATGCTGCTTGGCCTGCACGGAGTGACCGTGAGCAGCATGAGCATGGTGAGAGGCCTTTTCTTTGTTGCCGGCGCGATGATGCTTAGCTGCTTCGCGGTGATGCTTGGCAGCGGCTTCATGATGCTCGGCGGCCTTGTCATGATGTTCGGCAGCGCTTTGCGCAAAGCTTGCTTGTGACATGCTCAACGCGTATGTTAATGCGATAGCCAGTGCGAACTGTTTTTTCATTTTCCATTCCTCTTAATAAAATCAGTCTCCGCGTTATTGCGAGCATTGTAAGGCGTTGACAACGGCTGTTGCTGCTCATTCTTGGAGACAAAAGCGGAGCCTTGCGAAGTCTGGCACCCTCAGTCGGTTTGAAAAAGAAACAAACTTTACTAATGCAGGCTATGCAGGCAATTGCAAGACCTCAAGTAGGAATCGGTTGGCTTGCGGAACAATTTTGGCCCAAGACCAGAAGGGAAAGGAGGCAGCCTTTCCCTTCCTGCTTCTCGGTCGGTCGCACTAAAGGTGGTGTGGTGTGCGCGAGAGGAAATATGACGCTGAGCCTGCCTGATCAGGCTGGCTGCTTTTGCTGGTCGGCCAGATCGATCGCATCGAATTCTTCTGAAACGGTCGGAAATTCTGATACGTTCGCCTCCAACTCTTCTTCTCCCAGGGCAATATCCTCGACTGTTTCCTTGCCGTGAATTTTCTCAGCCTGAGATTGCTCTGGTGCTTGATTCGGGAGCTCAGATTCAGCAGCGGGTCGGTACCGCGGAGGAAAGGACAGTTGATTCGCTTGTACGGTTGGGGTGAGCCTGTCTTTCCCCTCGCGATCGACCCATTTCTGCATGACGAGCCTACCGGATACAGCAACCTGGTTTCCTTTTTTTAGATAGTTGAGCGCTAACTCAGCCAGGCGGTCCCAGGTTTCTACCCGATAAAAATCAGTTTCTTTCTCCTTCCTAGTCCAATTGAACTTCGTCACAGCGACGACAAGTGTTGTCTTCACTCGCCCGCTGGAAAATTGATGTTTCATTGGTTCTCTTGCCAGATTTCCCACGATTGATACATTAGCGAGACTCATAGATACCTCCTGGCACTCGCGCCTGCTCGTTTTTGATAATCAATTCGGGGAGATGGGTTCAATACTAGCCCACATACAAACGTATGTCAACATATTTTTGTCGGGTACCGATCGCGCCCGTGAAACGAGAATGGGTGTGCTATTGAGAGTTCTTGACTCGTCGCCGGAACGCCTCTTGAATTCTTGAATTCATCACTTGGATTCTGATTCTGTCGCTTGACTTCCAGTCCCTTTTGACTGGATCTTCTTGCCATAGATTTTGTCCGGTCGTTTTGGTTCAAAGCTAAAGTTCGAGTCGTCAACTTTTTCAAAGATAGATAACGCACCACGGGCGTTTTCCCACACTTGTTTCCATCGATCTGATAAGAACTTCTATATACGGCGCGACCGCTGATCTCTTCATTTCGGGTATGTTGAATTGCTGGGCAAAGTCAGTCGCCCGTGATTCAGGTCAGTTATCTGGATCTTTCTGTTGGAGTTATTGTGAGCGACTCTGGTCGAAGCATTTACCAGGACTACAAGTTCCTCGAGCCACTGGCCGAGGGCGGAATGGGGACTGTCTTCCTTGCCGAGGACCGTCGCAATAACGGCCGCTGCGTGATCAAGCAATTGCGCACCATGGAGAATGCCACCGCGGAGGAGATTCAGGAAGCAGAGCGATTGTTCGACCGCGAAGCCTCTCTTCTCAAAACGCTCGATCATCCGGGTATTGTCTCGTTTATGGACAGCTATCGGACTCATGAGGACGGCCGGTCGCGCTTTTTCCTGGTGATGAGTTATGTCCAAGGGCACAATCTGGAAACCATTCTGCAAAATCATGGCAAGTTCAGTCTCGATGATACGACCAAAGTCGGCATTCAGATTTGTGAGGTGCTCGAGCATCTGCACGGTTTAGCAGAGCCGATCATTTATAGAGACCTGAAACCCAGCAATCTCATGCTCACGCCGGAAGGTCAGGTCATCTTTATCGACTTTGGCATTGCGCGCGTTTTGATGAGCGACAAGAATGCGGCCACCAGAGTTGTGACGGCTGGTTATTCACCGCCCGAGCAATACTTCGGCAGACCTGAGTTTCGCAGCGACCTCTATGCCCTTGGTGCGACGCTGTACCATCTTGTTACGGGCGTGCGCCCAAGACCTTTGATTACGAGCGTTCCCAGCCAGCAAATACCCGACATCTTGCCCAGTTTCGATGAGCTTATTCGCGAGATGACCGCTCACAGCCCGCTGCAGAGACCCGAGAGTGCACGGACTGTCAGGCACAGGCTTTATCGTATCTTTCAACAGATTCATCCCGACTTTGAAATACCTGATGAGGCGTTCAGTTCCGATGAGAAAACGCCTGAGGATCAATTTATCAGCCAAAAGATCATGAAGTCCGGTTTGAAGGCGGCAATCACCGCGCACGAGTCGTGGCCGCAGGCTCGCGGTCCTGAGTTTGAGACCTATACCGATGAAAACATGCCTTCGACTCTGCGCAAATTGGCGGAGAGCTGGCAACGCCTTTCAAGCACCCGTATACCGAAATTGGATTCGGACAGCAAAACCACGAATGCCGATGATTTCGAGCAGATGGTTGCCGCCGAGAGCAATAAGCAATCTCAAGCAACCAGCGTCACGGCAAAGCTGAAAAATACCTTCGACAAGCACGAATCGAACCAGACTGTCTGGAACAAGCTGTTCAAATGGTTCAAAGGCGAGTAGCCGCCGTATAGGTTCTATTTATCAAGACCGGCGCTGAGCAGAATCAGCTCCACCAGCTGATCGTATGAAATTCCCGCCACTTCAGCCATAGCCGGCAGGTCCGAAGTATCCGTCATGCCCGGCAGGCTGTTGAGCTCGAGGATATGCGGTTGGCCGTGCTTGTCCACCATCATATCGACCCTGCCATAGCCACTGCAATTGAGCGCTTTGAATGTGCTGACAGCAAGGCTCTGAGCCAGTTCGGTCGATTCTTTGGAAAGCTCCGCCGGCAAAATGAACTCAGTCATTCCTTTTGTATATTTGGCTTCGTAATCATAAAACCCGGCTTTTGATTTGGGACGCAATTCGAGGATCGGCAAGGCTTTGTATTTGCTGCCGTTGCCGTTGCTTTGCTCGATCACGCCGATTGTGATTTCCTGTCCTTGAATGTAGCTTTCGACGAGGGCGCCACCATATTCGGTGATGGTCTTCTCGAGTTGAACACGCAATTCATCTTCGCTGGTTATTTTGCTGACGCCGACAGACGATCCTTCGCGCAATGGTTTTATCATCACGGGCAGCTCGGGCAGCCGTTTGCGCAGCGCACTGTAATCAGCCAGCTCCGGTTTCTCGACAACAAATGTCTCCGGATAAGGCAAGCCTTCCGCTTTCAAAACGCGCTTGGTCAACACCTTGCTCATGCAGAGCGCGCTGGCCAGAACGCCCGAGCCTGTATAAGGAATGCGAAGGAGCTCAAGCAACCCCTGAACTGTGCCGTCTTCACCATATCTTCCGTGGAGGCAGAGGAAGGCTATCTCGGTCTTCTGTTTCTTCAAAACCTCAGCCAGATTCGTATCGACATCGATGAGCTCGGCGTTTTCATAACCAAGGCGCTTCAGTGCCTCGAAGCAGTTCTTCCCCGAGCGCAGCGACACTTCGCGCTCGCTCGACAAGCCTCCATATAAAACACCGATGCGTGTTTTCTTGTTAATGCTAGGTTTAGCAGCTACAGACATTGTTCACCTCCAGGCGTATGGTCGTATTGATTTCGATGACCTGCGTTCGCTCAGGACCAGACCTCTTTTTCAGATTCCGAGAAACTTCCTAAAGTTTTCCATTCAGGATGCAAGCGCACCTCGAACTTGGCCATGACTGTGTCTTGCATGCGCTTCAGCAGGTTAGTCACTTCAGTGGAGCTGGCGCCCCCGAGATTGATGACGAAATTGGCATGTATGGCTGAAACGGCTGCGTTGCCCTCCTTCAATTCTTTGGCTCCGGCTTGATCGAGGAGATAACCCGCGGTTTTATCGGGACTGGGATTTTTGAAAGTGCTTCCGGCATTCGGAAAGCCAATCGGCTGTGTGCGCCAGCGATAATCTTCATTTTCGCGCGTGCGAGATTCAATCTCTGCCGCCTCGCCGCGGCTCATTCTGAAGCGAGCCGAAACTACCACATGCCGAGCTGGATCGAGACGGCAGCGGCGGTATTGAAACTCGAGATCTGATTTGCTCAGCGTTTCAATCGATCCCGTTTGCGCATCGAGTATACAGGCACTCTCCAGGATGTTAGCAATGCAACTGCCGTGCGCCCCTGCGTTCATAATCACCGCACCGCCTACGGTGCCGGGGATGCCGACGGCAAATTCAAGGCCGGATAATCCCATGCCGGCCGCATATTTTGCCAGATGCGGAAGGCGTGCTCCAGCAGCCGCTTCCAAAAGATCCGGCTCGGGATTGTTTATCTCAATGAGATTGGTCGTGCGAATGACGGTGCCCGCGAACCCCTGCGATGAAACAAGCAAGTTCGATCCGCCTCCCAGAACGAACCAGGGCTCGCTCCTTTTATTAAGATCACCGACCAGCTCGATGAGCTCATCTTTGCTGTGCGGTTGGCAGAGCCTCTTCGCATCCCCGCCTATCTTCAAAGTTGTGTAGCGAGCTATTGGAGCGTTGACGGCTTCGTCCATTGCCTTAGCTTTTTTTGTCGAGAAGGTCGAGAATTTGGGGTCCAACACTGGTCACGTCACCTGCGCCTATGGTCATCACTAAATCGTTTGGTTCTAAAAATGGTATCACTTTGCCGGCCAGCTCGCCGGTTGGACCGGGCAGATAATGCGCATTGCCATGTTCGACGCATTGGGCGAAACGGCTTGAGTTTACGCCATCTATGGGCTTGCCCCGCGCCACATATACATCGGATATGAGCACGAGATCAGCGTCGGTGAAACATTTTACAAACTCATTCCAATGATTTTGCAAGCGCGACGGTTGGTGCGGCTGAAAGAGTGCCACCACTCTGCCGCGGTCTGCCTGGCTCCTGTTGGCCTCGATGAACTCGCGCGCTCCCTTGAGAGTAGCGGCTACCTCGGTTGGATGGTGGGCATAATCATCGACCACGAGAACCGCTTTGCTTTCACCGAGAATTTGAAACCGTCGATTGACGCCTCTGAATGTCGCTAGCGAGGCGCTGATGGTTTTGAAATCAATTCCGAGCAAGTCGCCGACTACGAAGGTGGCCAGGGCGTTGTATTTGTTGTGCTCGCCCGGGACGCTCAACTTGATTTCGCCAAGCAACTTGCCATGCTTGTAGATGTTGATACCGAATGTGGAGACTGATTCGAATGTATAATCGGCTCCGCGCCCGCCCTGCTCCTGCGATGTGCCGGACCGTTTACCATATGTGACCACCGGCTGCGTTGCGATCTCTTCTTGCAATTGAGCGCAGCGCGCGTCGTCGGCGCAGATTACAATCGTTCCGGTCGTGTTGGCGGCGAACTTTCGCATTGAAGATACGATGTCTTCAAGGCCGCCTGGATAGTTCTCCAGGTGATCGCTTTCAATGTTTGTGATGATTGAAATGTAGGATTCGACGTGGGTTTGCGTCCCGTCGCTTTCATCAATTTCGGCGACGAAAAACGAGCCCTTGCCCGGGCGCGCGTTTGAATTTATTTTGTTGAAGATGCCGCCGACAACGACTGAGGGATCGAGATTGGCATCGATCAAAAGTTGTGCCACCATTCCGGTGGTCGTCGTTTTCCCATGCGTGCCGGACACGCCGATCAATTTGCGGCCGCGGCAAAGGGCGCTCAGCATCTCCGATCTATGCAAAACCGGGATACCCAGCTCTTTTGCCTTTACCAATTCCGGATTGTCATCGGTAATCGCAGTTGATACGACGAGGCAGCCGGCGTTCGAGAAATTTGCCCCGGCATGACCGATGTGGATTTCGCAACCGGCTTCCTGCAGCTCGACTGTGATCTCCGATTCTTTTTTATCCGATCCGGAAACCTTCTTGCCGCGCGCCAGAAGAAGCCTGGCCAGAGCTGACATGCCGATGCCGCCGATGCCGACGAAGTGCGCCGGTCCCCTCAATTGCTCCAAATCGATTTTATTGGCTGGCGTATCAATTGGTTTTTTCTGCAGCGACGAATCACAAGAAGAGATGTTGATTTCCAAGCTTCCTCACAATCGATGATGGTAGTCAGTAACGTCTAGAGGCTACCTAGCACAATATAACCGCAATCTTATCAACACTCAACGAAACTAGTCTTTATGCTCAAAGCCCGGTATATATGCGATTTAAATCGAGTTTACATATGAAAAAGCATGCAACGAAAGAACGCTCGCTGCATGCCAAGCCTCATGTGCAGAGGCTATTTCTTTTTGCTTCCCTTAATCGCGAAGGCCTTCTTGGCAAGGCGCGACTTCTTTCTGGCAGCGGAATTCTTGTGCAAGACGCCCTTGCTGACCGCTTTGTCGATTATTTGATAAACCTCATTGAGCTGCCCGTCCACTTGCTTGACGTTGGCAGCTTTCAAAATTTCCTCGAGCTTGCTCTGCTCGGTGCGCACTTTCGCCTTCCACGAACGATTGCGAATGCGATTGCGCTCGGCTATTTTCACTCTCTTAATTGCAGACTTGATATTAGGCACGACTTATTTCCCGCCTTCCTTAAAACACAACGGCTGAGTATTCTACCACGAAGAGCCGCAATGGCAAGGATGCTGCGGGTCTTGTGTTGAGAGATATGATTTAAAACCTATCAACCTGCCGGCGGTAAAGCCGAGGATCAAATGCAAAGGCGCCCACATTGTGCCGGTGGGCGCCTTCTTAAGCTTTCTGGGCTGCACTAGACTGTGAAGTTCTTCCAATGCTCTCTAGTGTCAGGTGATGATGATGGTGCGCCGGTCATTCTGGCGACCATAGAGGCATACTCACCGCTTGCATAGAAAGATGCCGCGTCGTTTACGCCCGCTCGAGCAAATTGCTGACCTTCCACAGTCGATAAGCCATTGATCTGAGCGCCGACTTTCGCCTGAACGCTCGGAACCACTTGTGCAACTTCTGTACTGTTGGCAGCCAGCCTGGTTTCAGGTGTAGTATCCGAACCAGCCTTCGCCACCGTTGTATCGCCGCCGGCTTTTGGCGGCTGCACTTCACGCCGGCTTGAGAGTTCGTTGGCGGCCTGTTGGTGCAATCCGCCTTCACCGGCGCGTTGCCCGCTACCGCCCTTTCCGCCAGTATTATCTATTCCGCCGCCACCCAATTCATGAAACATGATTTTTCTTGGTTACTCCCTGGTCATTCATTCATCCACGCCAACTGTTTTCAAAAGCTTATCGCTCGATAATAACGTGGTTTGTTTTGCAGAGCTTGGTTTGCATAACGGTGTGAAGCTGCGATTTTGGGGCGCTTCCATCCGTTTCTGATACGAGCTTATCCAATGGGGCCGATACCGTCAATGCGGAATCTACGTAGTCCAGCATAAATCAGGGCTAAGAAAAACGTTTGATCTGAGAAAAAGTGGGAACGCAGTCAGCGACTAGTTCTTCTTCACCGCCCAATCGAACTGGTAGCGGATTTGAACGTAGGGTGGCGAACCCTCGGGTAATGGTTCGAGCGGCGAGGCTTTATTAAGAGCCTCCATCGCCGACTGGTCGACGTTTTCGTCGCCGCTGCCGTCGACGATTTGGGCATTGGCGATGGTGCCGTCCTTCTTGATGGAGAAAACGGTCACGACGCGCTGGGCGTTTGTGCTCTTGGGCGGCTTCCATTGCGATTGGATATGTTTCTTCATCTTATCCATATATGGGCCAAAGTCGACATTACCGAATGAAGCATTATCATCATATGTTGGCTCTTCATCTGCTTCATGTTTGTTAGCCTCAACCCCATGTTTATCAGCTATAGCCTGAGTCTTATTAGCTGAGTCCGGGCTGACTCTTGCCGGAGACGCCTTCAGCTTTTCAATGGGATGCCCGATTCTGAGCGGCTTTTCAGGGGTTCCGCTCTTGACCGGCACAGCCAGAACCGATTGCAGCATCAAGGCGGAATCCGCCGAGGCGATCTGGGGAGCTTGCTTCTTCTTGATTGTCTGAAACACTTTCTCCTGAGTCTTTTGGGCGGCCGCTTGAGCCACGCTCTCAAATTTATCTTGACCATTATTACTAGAGAGCGCCTCTAAAAAGCTCTCCATAAAGAAGGAGCAACGGTTATTGAAGTCTGCGTGTGAACGCCGGCCTATAGCTGCCGCAGAGATGATGGTCGTGCCTGTCTCTTGTGCGATCTCTTGCAATTTGTCGACGGTCGGCGTCGTTGCCGGCTCGTCGCTTCCGCCATTTTCATCGTCGCTTTTGCCCGTGTTGACCGGGTTCAGGTCAAGAACGCAAAGAATCTGCTTTGATTGTGTGCGTTGCCTCAGGGTTTTGAGCATGCTCTTCAATTCGATTGAGCCAAGCTCTGGGGCGCTCGAAGGCGCATCGAACATGTAGAGCAAGACGTCGGAACCGTCCTTACTCAATTCGGCGCGCGTAGCGAAATAGAGCAATACAATATCGTTCGGCAGAGCATTCTTGAGCAGCCACGTATCGCCGAGAGCCGCTTCGATGTTGCTCTTACTCGCTTTGTTATTGGTGACGATCACCACGTGCCCGGGTCCAAATTTCCCGGCTTCCGGGCTGGCGCAATACGTGGAGAGAAGAACCGCGTTTTCCTGGGCAAACTTCACAGGACGAATAGAGTTGTCGCTAAAGCTCTCCAGCCCTACGATAAGCGCCCATTTGTCGCGCACCTGCACGCTCGACTTCTGCCCTCTGGTCAATTTGCTGAGCTTTTCAGTTGCTTCCCTTAGTGGTCCAGGCTTTTCAATTTTGGCAGGGACCGGTTTTTTCGGCGGTGCGGAATTGGCGGTTGCGGCACTACCCGCCAGGAGGAGTAGCGATGCTGCCATTACCACGCTCAAATTTCTTTTTGCTTTCATTGAGTCCCTGTGAAGCTCTTATTCAAAAGTCGTTTCTGACTACTTTCTACTAAATAGAAAACTTGGCGAGATCTTACTCAGAATCAGATTATCTCGCATGTAAGCGAGCTAATCACGAACCAGTCGGCTGAGGGTTCTGGCGTTTTCTATAGCATGGCCGCCGGCATCGTTGTTGAAGTAGACGAACACGTCGATCCCCTGGTCGACAAACGCTTTCATTGCCGGCACTTCTTTCTTTAGCTCGGCTTGGCTGTAGTTCGGAAAGTAGTCCGTACGCCCGTGGAATCGGTAGTAGGCAAGATCGGTGGTAGCCACGTCTTTGCGACTGAACCTGTAAGAGTCAGCGATGCAGAAGGCGGCATGATGATCCTCGAGCAGTTTGAACACATCTTTTGTAAACCATGATTCATTGCGAAATTCGAAAACGAGCCGCGGTTGCTTGCTTCGTTTGCTGGCAATCAGGTCGAGAAACTCCGCCAGGCGATCGTAATTCAAATTCCACTGCATAGGGAATTGGAGCAAAACCGGGCCCAGATGAGATTTCAGCTTGCGAGCGCCCGTCATAATGCGTTTCCAGGGGTCATTTGCATCTTTTAGTTTCTTCATATGCGTGAGGAAACGGCTGGCTTTCACGGCAAAGACAAATTGCTCCGGAACGTGTGAAGCCCATGCTTTATAAGTTTCGACGCTGGGCAGTCGGTAGTAAGACGAGTTTATCTCTACGGTTTTAAATTCGTGAGAATAGAAGTCGAGCTGCTTGGCGGGAGGCAAGTCTCTCGGATAGAACTTGCCGCGCCAGCTGTCGTAGACCCAGCCTGAGGTTCCAATCAGAATCGAGGCCATTGATGTAAACCTCCCTGATCAGGTCATCCTGGTGGACGGCCGTGCTTGAGTAGGTATGCGACTCTGTCCAGATCTTTTTTGAAATCATCGAAAGCCTGATGGCGAGCTTCATCATCAGGTGCGCGCAATATGGAGGAAGGATGCACCGTTGCCATTATCCATGGTGCTGAAGCGTATGGAAAAAACTGACCGCGTTGCTTGGTAATTCTAAACTGATTACCGAGCATGGCTTTGGCTGCGGTTGCGCCGAGGCAAACGATGATTTCAGGCTCGATTTCGTCTATCTCGCGCAGCAGCCATGGATAGCAGGCGCGCACTTCGATTTCACGCGGCGTCTTGTGCAAGCGCCGCTTGCCGCGCGGCTCGAACTTGAAGTGCTTCACGACATTAGTGACGTATGCTTCTTTCTCTTCGATGCCGACTTCTTTCAGAGCGCGGTTGAGCAGCTTTCCTGCTGGTCCGACAAAAGGTCTACCCTGTCGATCTTCTTGATCGCCTGGCTGCTCGCCGACAAGCACGATGCGCGCTGTAGACTTCCCTTCACCGAACACAGTTTGAGTCGCATGTTTGTAGAGATCGCAGCCGCGGCAGTGTTCTGCTGCTTCTTTCAAATCCTCGAGATCTCCCTTTATGGGGACGAACTCAAGCGCCGATCGCTCCAACTTCCTTGCCATGCGCAATTTCTTCTTTTTCTATCGCGTCATCTATTCTGTATCGCATTATTTATCTCAGGTCTGAGCCTGCATGATCACCCCGTACTCTGACGGGCTTGCCTGCACGTGGTTCCTGTCTAGCCCCTGCTGGCCCCGTGCCTCATTCGAACTTGCTTTTCAGGCTTCAACCCACGCCTGATTCACCTTGCATTCCTGCGGCTGGGGGGTGGGCTCGGAGGTCCTTATGTTCATATGACGTAATCGTCAAATCTCTTTGCAACCGAAGGTCTTTTTGCGCGACTGTAAACCCAGGAGGGGAAAGCGTTTCGAGGTGTGGTCTTGATATCTGGAGTATTCGAGTGTTTGACGTAATCGTCATAACAACATAAGGGGTTCGCCAAGCACATCAGGTACCAAAACACGGGCGAGCTTAAATGCTTGTTGCACTGTGCTTTTCAAGCATTGCATGCCGAATGGCTGTGTTTAGCGACGGAAGCTCTGGAAGCGGTTGTGATGGGAGCTGAAAACGGAAGGAATTTTCGATGTGCTCTATCTCGCAGTTGCTCAAATCGTAAGCCGCGTAAGTTAGTCTGTCCAAAATACGATTGGGTAAGTAGACGTCATCTGCACCATCCGTGCTGTCTGCACCGTTTCCGGCGCCTCCCCGATTGGCGCCTCCCCCATTGACGCATTCGCCATTGACGCACTCGCCATTGGCGCATTCGCCATTGACGCATTCGCCATTGGCGCCGTTGCCATGGACTAGATGCATTTTGCGGCTTAATCGTGAAATCATTCCGCAATAATCTGACTGCAGATCTGGAATTGGCATCTCCTCAGCTGTTTCGATGTCTATTTGAGCTAGAGCTCTGCCGGTTTCGCGCGTTCGCAAGCGATAAATGTAAAGCCACAGACTGGAGTTCATCAGAGCAGAAAGGAGAAAGAGGTCAGTAGTCTCTGAGCAATCAGCGGCGGTGGCTGAGTAACCAGCACCAGTGGCTGAGGAATCCGCGGCGGTGGCTGGGCAATCAGTGCCATTCCTTCCACCCTTTCGAACCAGTTGAGGGCTGAAGCTGTGCACGTTATTGAGGTGATAAAGCCCTGAGGCGTCTACTGCGGCGATGATTCTGTCAGCTGTTTGACGCATCAGAATTTTTGGATTTTCAATGACCCGCTGGTCAAATCCACCCGCGAACAACAATTCCGGATCGATGCGCAACCAGTCACCAGCCCACGTGATCGAAAATGGTCTGACTTGCGCTCCTGATTTTATGCCTCTCTTGAACGTGGGGCCAATGTTCCTATCGGCGATGATCGCTTGCTGCCCGAGTCGCGATCGAACTCCGGTATGCCCGCGCAAGACTGTCTTTAATGGCGGCCGATTCTCGAGCCGCAAAGCTAGTTTCTCATCCATCTCATTGAATACAAGGCGGAAACGGCTTTGATCTGGAGACACCATATGTGATGCCAATATGCTGTACCGCTCGGGGCTGCCATCTGGCTGGCGGTGACAATGATTGCGTAATTCGATCGGATAGTTTAGGCAGGAATAGTTCAGCGACTGAGCCTCTCCGTTCTTCTCATACACAGCCACGCACCATCTGCCGACGACGGCACCGTCTATAGTGTCTTCCGGTAACTCAGTCAAACTGATTATCTTTGTTCGAGCGAGCAACCCGGCGCGCAGTTTTGAGTAGCCGGATCCGGTCAAGAAGCTGTTTGGAATGAGCAGGCATATCCGGCCTCCATCTCTGGCATAATCCAATGCTACTTCCTGAAAGACCGAGTTCAGCCTGATTTTGTATTCGGATGACATGGCAAAATTTGTCTTCAGGAATCGAGCGGTCGATTCGAGGACGCGTTCCTGGCCCCGTGATCCGAAGCTTATGTAGGGAGGGTTAGTGACTACCAGATCGAATCTGCCTTCAGTGTTGTCGCGATGAAGGAAGGAGTCAAAGACAGAATCGCAGACCTTAATGTTGCCGGTTAGAGCTTCGATAGTCTGGCTGATATCAAATGTGGTGCCGGGATCCAGGAGTTCGCTCAGTTCCAGCAGTACCGAGAAGATAGCCAGGCAGCAGGCTCGACCGTCCAGATCGCGTCCGTGCAAACAATGACGTGCAGCCATAACCAGCGCAGCCGAATCTGCGCCGCGTTTT
>JAJPJO010000493.1 GCA_021324135.1 Pseudomonadota bacterium | reverse complement strand
TGTTTTGCGCGCAAGCTGCCTCAAGAAATCAAGGAAGGCGGTGAGGGGCTGGCCGGCAGCATCAAGGAAAACAGCGATAATAAATTATTGTTGTACCCTTCGATGGCGGTGTGGCTCCCCTGTGCTCTGGTGTTGACCTCATTGGAAGCGCCCTTCTATTCCATCAAAGACGCGTGGATGGCCGAAAGGCCGTTCAGCAAAGAGCAGTTTAGCCTGGGTGAGCTTGATCCCCCTACGGACAAGAAATAAAAGAGGAACGTTCATGCGCAAACAGATACCGTTCATGATTGTTGCTCTCGTGGCACCATGTTTAATGGCATTATCGGCGGCTGCGGAGGACACGACCACGTCCACAGAAAAGGAAGAATCAGTGCCCGTGCGTGGCGCAATTCCAGACGCTCAAAATGCCTCTCCGCAAAAAACAAAGCCGAAATCCAAATCCGGTTGGGCGATGTTTCCTGTGAAGGTGCTGGCTGCAGCAACAGGTGCGGTTTTAGGAACGCCTGTCAATGCAGTGCGCAAACCGCTTGATGAGGAAAAATATGGTATTACCCAGATGGCAGGGGAAAAACCGAAGCCGCGTTTAGCCATTCCATGCGGGGTCTTTTGGGCGCCATTTTCAGCCGTGTCAGGCATTCTCGAGGCACCTTTCTATGCCGTCAACAATAGCATCGATCATTTTGATAAACCGTTCAGCAAGGGACAATTCAGCCTGGGCAAAGAGGAGCCAATCAGTCCGAACCTGCGCTACGGGGGCGAGACTTACAAATAGCGAGACCGCTTGCATAGCCAATCTTCACAACCTCTGCTTAATGAATTGTTAGTGCATTGTTTGTGAAATTGTGTTTTGATTTAATGGCTTTGTGTAAAGCTTGATTGCCTGATTCGAATTCTCTGCGAGATAACAAGGGGTGGTGCGTATGAAGCCAGGGCGATTGGTGATCTTATTAGTGATGCTCGCGACCGCAAACCTGTCTTCGCTTGCCGATGCGCAAGTCATAAGTTCGAGCAATGACAAACAACCAGCCTACGCAAAAGAAATTGCCGATGCCGGACAAAACGGACAAGATGCTAATGGTAATGCTAATCCAATTCCAAACGCAAATCCAGATCCAAATCCAAATCCGGATGCGGCTGCCAATCAGTCTAAGAGTGCCGGCGCAACCGGCACCACAAATGGTGGCAAAAAAATAAACTGGGCGACTTTACCGTTCAAATCCGTAGCCTTTGCCGTAGGTGCTGTCGTGGGGACGCCAATCTGCATGGCGCGCAAAATCGTCGATGAAGAGAAGGACGGCATCAAAGGCTGCGTCGGGGATACTGATAAGCAACATATGAGAATCATAGCCGGCATGTTCTGGTTGCCCTTTGCCGCAACGGTTGGAGCGGCGGAGGCGCCTGTTTACTCAACCATCAACAGCCTCGTCAATGCCGACAAACCGTTTTCAAAAGATCAATTCAGCCTCGGTGAAATGGCGGCTCGTTGATGAATATTGCAGATAAGAGGGTGCGTCTTTTGAAGTTCAACACTATAATCTGCTGCCTTGCCATACTCTCTTGCTGCAATGCAACAGCAGCACGCGCTGACGGCGGCTCAAAGGCGATAATCGGTGTTCCGGTGCGTCTGCTGGCCACAGCCGTCGGGACACCAATTGCCATGGTGCGTCGCTCGGTTAGCGACACAAAAAGCATCCTGGCAGAGTACAAGGGCGACAATTATTCATGGAAGTTTTGGGGCGGACTGATTGCTCCCTGGGTCGGAATATGTCA
Source organism: Pseudomonadota bacterium (assembly GCA_021324135.1). GTDB lineage: Bacteria > Cyanobacteriota > Vampirovibrionia > Obscuribacterales > Obscuribacteraceae > JAJPJO01. The sequence goes on along the minus strand of JAJPJO010000493.1, from coordinate 38,833 downwards.
GGGCACAATAGAAGGTTGCTTTTATGGTCCAAAGCATGCCTTTACCGCTGAGGATGCATTTAGCAAAGAAGCGTTCAGCCTGTCGGAAATGGATTGATCGGTGGGTGAGGAAAGAATCGAGAGGAGAGTCACATGAGGCACTTTTTTTCAGCGGTGATTCTTCTGCTTCCGTTGCTGTTGGAATTGTCCGCAGTGTCGTTTGCTGAGACACCGGAAAAATGCGTCGACATAGCTCATGGTCATAATCCTGTGATCGCCGGCGATGGCGAGGAGCATATTCATGTCGTCTTCGAGTCCTCAGCCAAAGACCACAAAGTTCAACACATCTTCCATACGCAAAGTGCCGATGGCGGCCGGATCTGGACTGCCCCTCAAGATATAAGCAGTTCACAGGGCGCAAGCTGGGAACCCGACATAGCAACCGAAGCGAGTGGAGCAATCGATGTTTGCTGGGTTGATACTGCATCTGGTGAGGCCCATCCGGATGTCTTCTTCGCTCGTTCAGCCGATCGCGGCAAGAGCTGGAGCGCTCCGGTAAATGTCTCGAAAACGCCGGGCGTATCAAGTGAGCCCGCCATAGCGGTAGGTCCGGACAAGGCAGTCCATGTCGTTTGGACCGACACCACTAATGGTGTCACCGACATTTTCTACAGTCGCTCTTCCGACAATGGCAAGAGCTGGTCACCGTTCATGGATATAGCCAAGACTCCCGGCAAAAGCCATGAGCCGGCGACGGTTGTTTCAGCGAGCGGAACGGTTCATGTCGCCTGGGTTGACACTAGTTTCGGAGAGTCGCACCCCGACATATTTTACTCGCGATATCTGGAGGGCAGGTGGACGAAACCTTACAATGTATCAAAGAGCGCTCATGTTTCCCAGCATCCGACCCTGGCGTGCTCGCATGATGACAAAATCTACCTTGCCTGGGCCGACAGCTCACGCAAATTGCACGCTCCTGATATATGGGGTGTCGTTTCTGGTGAGCGGGGATATTTCGCAAAGCCCCTGAACTTCTCCGACACTCCAGGCGTTTCCAGCCAGCCGCAGATCGCTTCTGATGGGAAAGCGCGCCTGGCGCTTGTCTGGTCTGATACCAGCCTTGGTGGCATGGAGATCTTCGGCAGAATCGGCATCAAAGGTGGTTTTTCCAGCGTCCTGAATTTTTCGCACACAAAGGAAAAATCTCATTCTCCTGATGTGGCGCTGATCGGTAACCTGGTATACGTGGCTTGGGAAGCGGATGCGGCCAATGAACATATCATCAAGATCACCTCTTGCAGCGCCGATGTGCCTACCGGACCGGTATTCGCCGTCGATCCCGAAATTCACGCGCACAACAGCCGTTAGAAGATCGTCTGCCGTCAATCGATTTTGAGGCGGTAGCCTACCCCGGGTTCGGTTATGAAGTGCCGAGGATGAGCCGAATCCTTCTCCAGCTTGCGCCGCAGTTGTGCCATAAAAACACGCACATAATGACTTTCGTCTCCGTAGCTGTCGCCCCAGATCTGGCGAAGGAGCTGATTGTGAGTCACCACTTTACCGGCGTGCTGAACCATCGCCAACAGTAACTTGTATTCGATCGGAGTTAGATGCACTTCGGCGTCTTCGACGAACACCTGACGTTTGAGCAAATCGACCCGCACATCACCAAAAGCGAAGTTCGCCCCATCCGGCTCGGGAGCCAGCCGTGCCGCATGCCGCATGGCCACGCGCAGCCGGGCCAAAAGCTCGGGCACGCTGAATGGTTTCGTCAGGTAATCGTCGGCTCCGGCATCAAGCGCCTCAACTTTGTCTTTGTCATTGCCGCGCGCCGATAGAACGATGATCGGAATGGTTGACCACTCCCTCAGTTGCTTTGTCACCTCGAGACCTTCGAGATCCGGCAAACCGAGATCGAGAATGATCAAATCGGGTTTGTCGAACGCCGCCTTTTGCAGACCCTCTTGTCCGGTCAAAGCTTCCTTGAACTTGAATCCGTGCTCGGAAAGAGTCAGCTTCAAAAATCGGCGAATGGGCGCTTCGTCTTCGATGACGAGCACAACAGGCTGATTGGCTGATTGATCGTTCATATGTTTTACTCCAGAAGCTCCGGATCGATAGTTGGCATTTCGTCATCAATAGGCAATGTGAAACGAAACAAAGAGCCACCACCCGGGGTGTCCTCCACCCAGATTTTCCCTCCATGCGCCTCGATGATGCCGGCACAAATAGCCAGCCCCAGCCCGGCACCGAATGTGGTCTCAGGCGCATCACGGAAGAATTTTTGGAAGATCAGATCTCTGTGCTCCATCGGAATACCCGGGCCGTGATCGGCCACCGAAATCATGATCGAATCCTCGCAACGCTGGGCGGTAATTTCAATCGGAGACGACGCCGGACTGTATTTTACGGCGTTGTCGAGCAAATTAACAAGCACCTGTTGAATCAGGATGGCATCAGCAGGCACCAGGACGGGATCATCAGGCATGTTCGTTTTCACCTGCCTCTCGCCCAGCTTGTCGTCCATTACACTCAGGGCTGCGCCAATCAGCTCATCCAGCGGGTGCCATTCTTTCTTCACCTTTAAGGCGCCTGATTGCAGCTTGGTCATATCGAGCAGATTGCTTACCAGTCGATTGAGCCGAACTGATTCGCTGTAGATCTCTTTTGCACGCTCTCTGCAGCTGTCGAGATCGAGACTCTCCGGTGCTTCGATGATGCTGCTGGCTGCACCAGTGATGGTGGCAAGAGGAGTGCGCAGATCGTGGGAAACAGAACTGAGAAGTGAGCTTCTCAGCTGCTCCGTCTTCATCTGCACTTGCGCCTGCTGATTTTCCTCAGCCAGATTGGAACGCTCGCACGCTAGAGAGAGTTGGCTGGCGAATGTTTGCAATAGCTGCAGCTGGTCGGGTCGCGATAGCTTTTGCATGTCTGTGGGCTTAATGGCCAGAACGCCGATCATGCGATCGGTTCCGGAGAGGGGCAAATATAGCGCGTCGGTGCCGGGCAGGGTGTTCGTTCCGGCACCGGCCGGTTGCTGGTTGAAATAGACCCACTGGGCAACGGCCTCGTCCGCTTGCTCGAGCCTGTGATTACCGGTTGCGTCGGCCGCCACGAATAACTGATTCTGCGCGTCGGGAAGCAGTACGGCAACTTGAGCATCAAAGACTTCCGATATGTGACGAACGCCGATGTTGAAAATTTCGTTTCGATCTTGCTTGCTCGACAGCTCCTTGGACATCGAATAAAGAAATGCAGTGCGCCTTTCCTTTTGACTTGATATTTCGGCTTGTTGCTTGACCCGGGCGGTGAGAGTGCTAATCACCAGGGCGATGGTCAGCATCACAAACATGCTTATGAAATATTGGGTGTCGGCTATGACGAAAGTGAAACGCGGCGGTATGAAGAAAAAATCAAATGCCGCCACGCTCAGAATCGATGCCAGCATTGATGGCCCGCGGCCGTAGCGAACCGAGACCAAAACTACCCCGAGCAGATAGATCATTGCCAGGTTGAGAGGTGCCAGAAAATCGAAGAGAGGATAGACAATCAGTGTGCACAATGCGACAACTAAACCGGCTTTCCAGTAGTCGGCCGTGCGGCTCGTGCGTTGCCAGCGAAAGGGCAAAGAGCTGGGCGAGGAAGAGCCGCCCTCGCCTGTGATCACATACACATCAATGTCTCCGCTCTGCCGGATAACGTCCTCAACTATCGAACCAAAAGCGTAATCCACCCATTTCGATCGGGCCGGTTTGCCGATCACTATTTTGGAAACATTGAATTGCCTGGCGCATTGAATCAATTCCTCAGCCACACTGACGCCGGCGATCTCGACGATCTCGGCGCCAAGCTGCTCGGCCAGCCTCAAGTTCTGAATCACTCTGGCGCGATCCTCATCTGAGGAGTTGGCATGCTCGGGTGTGGCCACGAAGGCGACAAGCCATTCAGCATGCAACGCCGTCGCCATATGCTTCGCTGCTCGGATCAATCTGACCGACAGCGGATTGCTGCTGATGCCGACGAGAATTCGATCGGCGGCGGGCCAGACCGACTGGATGCGGTGCATCTCCCGATAGCGCTCCATCTGTGCATCGACATGCTGAGCGACGTACAAGAGCGCGATTTCCCTCAAGGCGATCAAGTTGCCCTTGCGGAAAAAATTCTCCAGAGCGGTGGCGGCTTGCTCGGGAATGTAAACCTTGCCTTCCGTCAACCTCTGGAGAAGCTCGTCTACAGGCAAGTCTACAAGCTCGATCTCAAAAGCTTTCTCGACCACCGAATCGGGCACTCGCTCACGCACTTGAATCCTGGTTATTTGAGCGACTCGATCGTTCAACGTTTCAATATGCTGGGCGTTTAGCGTGGTGAAAACGTCAATGCCATTCTCGAGCAGCTCGAGGATGTCTTGCCAGCGCTTTTCATGCCTCATGCCCGGCGCGTTCGTATGGGCCAGCTCATCGACGACGATAACTTGCGGTTTGCGCTTCAAGGCGGCATTGATATCAAATTCCTTGAGCTCGGCGCCTTTGTATGAAACAAGCTGGCGGGGCAGCACCTCCAATCCTTCGAGAAGCGCTTGCGTAGCCTCTCTTCCGTGTGTTTCAGCGATGCCGATCACGATATCGATCTTTTCTTTGCTCAGCTTTTGCGCGTCCTCCAGCATGCAATATGTTTTGCCTACGCCAGGCGCGTAGCCGAAGTAAATCTTCAAGCGACCATGCGATTTATGCATCTGCTCTTCCTTAAGAAGAGCCAGGAAGGCATCAGGGTTTCGGCGGAACTCCTGCATACTATTTCGGCCTGCTCATCTCATCAAGAGCGATGTTCAACTTCAGCACGTTAATGCGGGGCTCACCAAACAGACCGAAGGTTCGCTGCTCGATATGTTTGGCCACCAGAGCTCTTATATCTTCTTCCCTCACTCCTCTTGCTCTGGCGATTCGCGCCACCTGATAGTCAGCGGCTGCCGGGCTGATGTCGGGATCGAGACCGCTTCCTGATGCGGTGACCAGATCGATCGGCACTGGTTTGTCATTTGATCCGGACCGGGCGAGGGCATCAATTCGTCCTTTAGCCCTTTTGATCAAGTCGGGATTGAGCGGACCGAGATTCGATCCACTGGATGAGGCGGCGTTATAGGGAGGCGCGGTAGCCGAGAGCCGTCCCCAAAAGTATCTTGGCGAATCGAACTCTTGACCGAGGAGATCCGATCCGATTGTCTGTCCTTGCTTTTCGATCAGACCGCCGTCGGCATTTGCCGGCCAGCAAGATTGCGCGATGCCCGTGATTGCCATCGGGTAAACGACTCCGGTGAGCAGCGTCAGGCAGAAGAATAGCAGGATCGATTGTCTGATGATTTGAGCCATTGAACTAAACCAGGTGCGCGAACTCAAGGAACATGTCGATCAATTTGATGCCGATGAAGGGTGCTACCAGTCCTCCCAGTCCATAGATTAATAGATTATCCCTAAGCAGAACGGCCGCGCCGACGGGGCGATAGCGAACACCCGTGAGGGCCAGGGGCAACAGCAAGAGGATAACCAGGGCATTGAAAATCACGGCCGATAGTATGGCGCTCTGCGGACTGGCAAGGTGCATGATATTGAGCTTGTTGAGAACCGGGTAAGTGGTCGAGAATGCAGCCGGAATGATGGCGAAGTATTTCGCTACATCGTTGGCGATACTAAATGTGGTGAGCGACCCGCGCGTCATGAGCAGCTGCTTTCCGATTTCAACGATTTCGATCAGCTTGGTGGGATTGGAGTCCAGATCGACCATATTCCCCGCTTCTTTTGCCGCCTGCGTGCCGGTGTTCATCGCCACCGCCACATCCGCCTGAGCCAGTGCCGGAGCATCATTTGTGCCGTCGCCGGTCATGGCGACAAGTTTTCCCTCTGCTTGCGTGTCCCTGATCAGCTTCAGCTTTTGCTCAGGCGTTGCCTGGGCCAGGTAATCATCAACGCCGGCCTCGGCTGCAATCGCGGCCGCGGTCAGGGGATTGTCTCCTGTAATCATAACGGTTTTGATGCCCATGGATCGCAGCTCAGCGAAGCGCTCCTTGATGCCGCCTTTGACGATGTCCTTCAGCTTCACGACTCCCAATACTTGTCTCTCGTCTGCCACCACCAGTGGTGTAGCACCATTTTTGGCGACCTCTTCTGCCGCTGCTTGAATTGAGTGGGGCACGAACGAGCCTTTATCGGCAATATACTTTTCAATGGCGTCGAACGAGCCTTTGCGGATCTCTTTGCCGTTCATGTCGACACCGCTCATGCGCGTTTGTGCAGTGAAAGGAATGAAACTGGCGTGCATAGCGAGCAGATTGCGTTCTCGAAAGTCGAATTTTTCCTTGGCGAGAACGACGATGCTGCGACCCTCAGGCGTTTCATCGGCAAGAGAGGAAAGTTGTGCCGCGTCGGCAAGCTCGCGCTCGCTGATCCCCGGAGCGGGAAGAAAATCGGTGGCCTGGCGGTTTCCCAGCGTGATCGTTCCGGTCTTGTCCAGGAGCAAGACATCGACATCTCCGGCCGCTTCCACAGCCCTTCCTGACATGGCGATCACGTTGGCCTTGATCAGGCGATCCATGCCGGCGATGCCAATCGCCGATAGAAGCCCGCCGATCGTCGTTGGTATCAAACATACAAGAAGGGCAATCAGGACCGTAAGGCTTACGACGTGTCCTTGACCGGCTGTGCCGACGCTATAGGAGGAATAGGGATACAAGGTCATCGTAACCAGCAGGAAAACCAGGGTCAGGGCGGCCAGCAATATATTCAAGGCAATCTCGTTGGGGGTCTTCTGACGTTTGGCTCCCTCGACCATGGCAATCATGTGATCGAGAAATGTTTCACCGGGATTGGCGGAGATCTTTATCACCAGCCAGTCGGACAGAACTTTGGTACCACCGGTGACGGCACTGCGATCACCCCCGCTCTCCCTGATCACCGGAGCGCTCTCTCCGGTAATGGCGCTTTCGTCTACTGAGGCAACACCCTCGATCACTTCGCCGTCACCGGGTATGACCTCGCCCGCCTCGACCAGAACGACATCACCTCTTCTCAGGCTGGTGCCGGAAACCAGCTCGTAGGCGGCACCATATTTAGGCTCGCTCAGTTTCTTAGAGGAAACATCTTTGCGAGCCGCCTTAAGCGATTGCGCTTGCGCCTTGCCGCGTCCCTCGGCCATCGCTTCCGAGAAGTTTGCGAAAATGACTGTGAACCAGAGCCAAAGTGATATTGCCAGAATGAATCCGCTCGGCGCATCGCCCTGGCCGCCGAGGCTCAAAATGTAGAGGACCAAAGTAAAGACGCTGCCAACCTCGACCACGAACATTACGGGATTGCGCATTTGAATGCGCGGATCGAGCTTTTTGATCGAGTCGATCAGCGCCCGCTGGATAATCGGTGGATCCCACAATGGTCTTGTCTTTTGAGTGCCGCTCATCTGCGGGTTAATCTCCTCGGCTATGGAACAACTGAAGATGCTCGACTATCGGTCCCAGAGCGAGCGCCGGAAAGAAAGTCAGAGCACCGAAGATCAAGACGACTCCCACCAGGAGTATGACGAACAAAAAATTGTCCGTCGGCATCGTGCCAAGACTGGGCGGTGACGCTTTCTTGCGTACCAGTGAGCCGGCAATGGCCAGAGTCGGGATAGCCAGCCAATAGCGAGCCCCAAACATGGCGGCGCCGAGCATGTAATTGTAGAAGGGAACATTGGCATTCAGTCCTGCAAAAGCGCTGCCGTTATTATTGCCTGCCGAGGAGAATGCATAAAGAATTTCACTGAACCCGTGAGCGCCGGGATTAAATACGCCCGACTTGCCGGCTTGCAGGCAAACGGCTATGGCGGTGCCAATCAAGACGATTGCCGGAGGGAAGAGAATGACAAGCGACGCCATCTTTATCTCGAATGCCTCGATTTTTTTTCCAAGGTATTCCGGCGTTCTGCCCACCATTAATCCGGCAATGAAAACGGTAATGATGGCAAAGACGAGCATGCCGTACAAGCCCGACCCTACGCCACCAAATATGACCTCACCCAATTGCATGAGAAGCATCGGCATCATACCGCCCAGGGGGTTGAACGAGTCATGCATGGCATTCACCGAACCATTGGATGCCGCCGTCGTCGTCGTCGCCCAAATCGCAGAGTTGACGACGCCAAGGCGTGTTTCCTTTCCCTCCATATTGCCGTCGAGATGATTGAGAATGCCGACATTCAACAAGTCCTGATTGACGGCTGTTTCGCAGAAGTAGCAGATAAACAAGGCGGTAATGTAAATCAACATCATGGCAGCGAAAATCGCCCATCCCTGACGCTCGTCCTCAACCATCTTTCCGAATGTATGGCAAAGTGCGACAGGAATCAAAAGAATCGCCAGACATTCCATCAGATTGGCGAGAGGGGTCGGATTCTCGAATGGGTGCGCCGAATTGACGTTGAAAAAGCCACCGCCATTAGTGCCCAGTTGCTTGATGGCGACTTGCGATGCGGCTGGACCGAGCGCGATGAGCTGGAGCTTGCGATTATCAGCATTCTGACTGATTGCCTGTGCCTGGTAGGGAGTGTATGAAACGTAAGGCCGGAATGTTTGAACCACTCCCTGAGCGGACAAGAACAAAGCCAGTGCCACCGCCAATGGCATCAGAACATAGAGGGTGCTTTTAACCAGATCGGACCAGAAATTGCCTATGCTGTTTCCTTCATGCTTTCGCAAGCTTCTGATGAAGGCAACGCATACCGCGATGCCGGTTGCCGCCGAGACAAAGTTCTGCACCGTCAAGCCGAGCATCTGGGTCAAATAGGAAAGCGTCGTTTCACCTGAGTAGCTCTGCCAATTTGTATTAGTGACGAAGCTCACCGCGGTGTTGAATGACAGATCACTGGATGGTGCGGACAGATTCTGGGGATTGAGCGGCAGCCAGGCTTGCAGCCGTTGCAGCGCATAGACAAAAAACAATCCGACGACATTGAAGCAGAACATTGCGAGCGTGTACTCGCGCCAGTTCATCTCGTGTTTGGAATTGATTGTGCAGAGATGAAAGATGAGGCGCTCAATTGGTTCGACAATCGGTGTCAGCCAGGTTTTTTCACCCTGGAAGACACGAGCCATAAAGTGCCCCAGCGGAAATGACAGCCCCACGAGCAGAACCAGAAAGACAACGATTTGCAACAACGAGTTACCGATCATGAAAAAATCTCAGGTTTGAGCAGCGCCACCACGAGATAAATCATGAGAAGCGCCGCAACGATCGTAGCCAGAGTAAGCATCATCATGCCATCGAATCAGGGCGGCAGAAGCTTTTCGCACAGTCCAATCAAGAGATAGCCTGTGGCGATTAGTAATAGCAAGCAGAAAATGGCAACCAGGTCATCCATACGATATATCAAATCCCCATGTAGAGACATAGCTCTTATTTATCAACCCGACATAAGTTTTTTCCTTTTCCGTATAAGGATTTTGTAAAGAGTCCGGCTTACTCCGCCTGCTGGTTTCAAAGGGAGGTGTACGCGATCGCAGAAGCAGGCATTGATACCATCCACGTCGAACCGAAAAGCATATATATTAGTCTTGTTCGGACCGAGGCTCATGCAGAATTTGGCAAATAGATTCCGATTGTTGCAATTTCTGCCCGTTCTGTGCCTGCTCGGCCTGCTTTTGGGCGACTGCCAAGGGTCCTGGGCGCTTGAAAAGTCCGACGACATTGATACGAACCGCCCCAGCTTCTGCCAGTCTGCAATCGTGGTTCCTAAGGGCAGTCTTCAGTTTGAGAATGGCGGACTCTACCAGCACTTCGAGCACAAGATAAATTATTTCGACGTTCCTGAAACCGAGTTGCGTCTGGGCCTGACAAAGTCGACCGAGTTCCAGGTCTTTGTGCCGCAGTTCACTGCCCTGTACCAGGCACATGGTCCGAGATTCATCGGTGCCTCCGATATCACCGAACTTGGTATCAAGCAACAGATCGGACCGTTTAAGTCCCTCCACGGTGTGGTGGCGTCAGCGGTGGCGAGTATGAATATTCCCACAGGCGAACGCGTTTTCTCCGGCCGCGGAGTCGAGCCGGTTTTTCGCCTTCCATATGCCATTCCAATCAACAGCAAATGGACTCTTTGCGGGATGCAGTCTCTGGAGGTGCTCAATCGCGGTCGATTTGTAAGCTATCAACCCTTCGTCATGCTCTGCCGTGCCTTCGGAGCCAAGAATCGTTTTGTCGCCTTCTGCGAGTATGCCGGATTCTTCACCACTCATCTGCCTGACGTTCAAATCGCTCACTTCGGCGCCGTCTATAAATTGAATAAGAACAATCAAATTGATACGCAATTTGGTTTCGGAATCGATCGTGTGGCGCCGCGGGCGCTCGTGGGAATCGGCTATTCATACAGGTTCGACAAGCTGCCCTGGGGAAACAAATAGTTTGTGCTGACTTGCCTGCTGCCGTCTGCTATCTTACATACAAATGGATGCCGATCTTGAAGGTATTCAAGAGCTAAGCGATTTCCCTTTTACCAGGCAACATGGACATCTCGTCGGCGCGCTCACTAGTCAAATTCAAAAAATGGTTTTTCGAGGGTGTGGATCCGTCGAGCAGCGAGCACGTCGCCAAGGATGTCTGGTGGCGGGTCATGTGCCTTACCGGTCTCGATTATTTCTCGACCATAGGCTTCCAGCCCGGCATTGCCTTTCTGGCTGCCGGTGTCTTATCCCCGATGGCGACGACGATTCTGGTTCTCGTCACGCTCTTTGGCGCCTACCCGATTTACGCTCATGTGGCGCACGAAAGCCCGGACGGACAGGGCAGTTTCCTCATGCTCGAACGCCTCCTGCGCGGTTGGCACGGCAAAGCCATTATCCTCATTCTGCTCGGTTTCGCCAGCACGGACTTCATCATCACGATGACGCTCTGCGCAGCCGATGCTGCCACCCACTTTATTCAAAACCCGTTTTGTCCGCCATGGGCTCATCATCAAATCATGATGACGCTGGTTCTCCTGTTAATTTTGGGTGGAGTATTTTTAGCTGGTTTTCGCGAGGCGATCGGAACGGCGGTGGTGCTCGTCATCTCATATCTGGCTCTAAACGCCTATTTGCTCGTCGTTTGCACAATCGAAATGATTTATAACCAACCCGGCAGTTTGAGCAACTGGTGGCAGAGCGTGCAGGCGCAGTATCCATCCTATGCCGCCATGATGGGCGTATCACTGCTCGTTTTTCCCCGATTGGCGCTCGGTCTTTCGGGGTTTGAAACCGGCGTATCGGTCATGCCCCTGGTGCGCGGCAATAAGAATGAGCAGCCAGGAGCAAAGGCAGGTTGCATTAAAAACACCAAGCTTTTGTTGATGACCGCCGCTGTAATCATGTGCGTTCTTCTCATTACCAGTGCCGTCGTCACGACTTGCTTGATACCGGCGAAGCTCTTTGCCGAAGGTCAGGAAGCCAACGGCAGAGCGATGGCCTATCTGGCGCACAAACTCTGCGGCGCCGGTTTCGGCACCGCCTACGATATAAGCACGATCTTCGTTTTGTGGTTTGCCGGTGCCTCTACAATGGCCGCCATTTTGAACTTGATTCCAAGATACTTGCCGCGTTACGGCATGGCCCCCACCTGGGCGCGGGCGATGCGTCCGCTCGTAGTCGTGGTCACCGTGATCAACGTTGCCGTGACTTTGTTCTTCAAAGCCAGCGTTGATGGACAGGCGGGGGCGTTTGCAACCGGTCTTCTGGTTTTGTTTACCTCGGCCGCCTTCGCCTGCGTTCTCAGTACGTGGAAAACAGGTCTGGGAGCCAGAATTGGTTTCTCTGCCATATTTGTCGTTTTTGCCTACACGACGATCACAAATATGATTGAGCGCCCGGAGGGTCTGGTCATATCTCTGGTTTTCGTGGCCATAATCTTGAACACTTCGCTCCTGTCGAGGGCTTTGCGAACCACGGAGCTGCGCGTCGATCACGTCGAACTGGACGCGCAGGCGCAAGAGTTTATCGACTGGGCGTTGCATCATCACATGGGACAAGTGCGATTGTTGGCTCACCGTCCCGGTTCCACGAACTACATCGCCAAGGAGAAGGATGCGCGATGGCGGCACAGCATTCAAGAATCGGAAGGAGATTTCATCTTCGTCGAAGTCGATTTGAAGGATGCATCCGAATTTACCGATGATGTGCTGCACGTTTACGGCGTGGAGGATGAAGGCGCCAAGCTGCTGCGCTGCAAGAGTCTGGCGGTTCCGAACGCACTGGCGGCCATTTTGCTGCACATTCGGGATACGACGGGCACATTGCCTCATGTTTATTTCGGATGGACCGAAGGTCATCCGCTCTCATACGTTCTCAAATATATCTTCCTGGGTGAGGGCGAAACGGCTCCTTTGACAAGAGAAATACTGAGGTCAGTCGAGCGAGATGAGAAGAAACGCCCTCTCGTTCACGTCGGATGAGAAACGCTATAGACTGGATAGGAACGCCCGGAAAAACGGACTGAGCAATGCCGATCACCCAAAATACACCAATCAGGCACATGCTCTATGAGCAGAGGGGCGGCTATCTTCTGGTTCCCAGCATCATGCTCTTGAGCCTGTCGTTCATCTCCATCGTTCTTCCTGAGCTCGAGCGGAACGCGCCGGAGTTTTTCAGCTGGGTGAAGGACTTCACCTGGCTTGCGCCTAAAGATGCCGGGATGGCGCAATTGATGTTGGGTGCGATCGCCGGCTCGTGCATCACGATTGTCTCGGTGGTTTATTCATTGCTGTTGATCGCCTTGACCTTTGCATCAATGCAGTTCTCACCGCGCATTTTGACCAACTTTGTCAGGGACAGGGTGACTCAGGTTACCTTAGGTTTGTTTGTCGGCACCTTTGCCTACAGCTTGCTTCTCGTGCCGAGCGTGCGCTCGGGCGTGCACCCCTGGATGCCGAAGCTCTCATTGATTTTTGCCATGCTTCTAGCCGCTTCCTGCTTCCTGATTCTCACCTACTTCATCAATCACATCGCCTTCGCGATCCAGGTTAACTACATCGTCGATCGCATTGCAGGCGAGATCGAAGGTGCTTTGAATATTGTCTTCGGAGGACCGCACAACGGACATCCAAGAGAGCAAGAGCCGTTTGTGGAGCCCACTTCCGGCACAGCCGTTTTGTGCAAACGATCGGGCTACATTCAGTACGTTAACGTCGTCCGTTTGTTCAATCTGGCTGTCAGAGCCAATGCAACCGTCTGCATTCACCGCAACATCGGTCAGTACATTCCAGCCGGCGTGCCTTGCTTGACGATAACACCTGTAGACAGCTCCAGCCCACATATATTGAACGATTCGATTCAGCAGGAAGCGCTGGCTTGTTTCGAGATGGGACCCCTGCGATCCATGGAAGAGGATGTTGAGTTTGGTGTCTTGCAGCTTGTCGACATTGCGCTGAAGGCCATATCGCCGGCGATAAACGATCCGAGCACGGCGATCAATTGCATCGATCGACTGAGCCAGATCTTATCCTATGCCGCTACGCTGCAACCTCCGCAAACCCGGCTTTATGACGATCGCGGCGTAATAAGGATCATGCGCCGGCAGAGCTCTTTCCCGCGTCTTTTAGGAGTTGCCTACGATCAAATTATTCGTTACGGCAAAGGTGATATGGCTGTGTCCCTGCGCCTAATGCGGGCGCTGCAGGATGTCTCCACGGTTACTAACTATCCTCCTTATTTGTCCGCCGTTCTCAAAAAAGCGGAGCAGGTGGTAAAGGGTTGTGAAGGTCACTTTCAAGATGAAGAATTGGACGAGCTCATGCAAAGGCGCATGCTTATCGAGAAAGCCATGACTTCGTCGACACGCAAAATGGAAGACCAATTTAAGGATGATTCTATTGATGAAGATGCCGCTCACCCTGTAACGTAGCGGTTAAAGCGACGCTTGTAGCGTGATGCACCATGCCAACCTCTCTGAGTGATACTACCGAGTTAGAGCTGAATAAGGAACCATCGGGCTTCAAAGCATGGTTTCTAGAGGGGCTGCGCCCTGGTGATACTCAGGTTCATCACCAGGATGAGTGGTGGCGCGTCATGTGCCTCACCGGTGTGGATTACTTCTCGACGCTAGGGTATCAGCCTGGAATAGCATTTTTGGCTGCCGGTGTCCTCTCTCCTCTGGCGACCTTCATCTTGGTCGTAGTCACCTTATTTGGTGCCCTGCCTACCTACTGCATTGTGGCAAAAGAGAGCCCGAACGGCCAGGGTAGCGTTGCCATGCTCGAAAAGATGCTTCCGGGATGGACTGGCAAAACCCTCGTTTTGGCGCTGCTTGGATTTGCAGCAACCGCATTTATCATTACCATCACGCTGTCGGCTGCCGACGCCACTGCGCACATCGTGGAAAATCCCTGGATTCCCGAGGCTTGGAACTGGCGGCATCACAGAATCGAAGTCACATTCGTTCTGATCGGCGCACTCGGCATTCTCTTCTTAAAAGGTTTCCGCGAGGCGATCGGTCTATCGTTTTGGATCGTATTGATTTACTTGTCCTTGAGTGCCGTGATCCTTGTAGAAGGGCTTCGCCAGCTGATTTTCCTGCAACCACATTTGAGCTCTGACTGGTGGTCTCTGCTTTTCAAACAGTACAGGTCACCACAGGTGATGGTGGGCATCTCTTTGTTGATGTTTCCCAAGTTAGCCCTGGGTCTTTCGGGGTTTGAGACTGGCGTCGCCGTTCTGCCCCTGGTCAAAGGAGAGCCGTCCGATACACCCGAGGACCCGGCCGGTCGAGTTAGAAACGGAAGAAAATTGCTCATCACTGCCGGTTCGATCATGAGCGTTTTCCTGATCATAAGCAGTGTCGTTACCACAATGTTGATTCCCGCGTCTATGTTCCGCGAAGGTGGGGAAGCCAACGGTCGAGCTCTGGCTTATCTCGCTCATACGTATCTCGGTCCGGTCTTTGGCACCGCATATGATATCAGCACGATTTTTATATTGTGGTTCGCCGGCGCCTCTGCCATCGCAGGACTCCTCAGCCTGGTTCCCAAATATCTGCCGCGATACGGCATGGCGCCTAGCTGGGCGGGGGCAGTCAGGCCGCTGGTGGTATTCTTTACCAGTGTCGCATTTGGTGTCACTCTTTCATTCAAAGCCGGCGTCGATGAACAAGCCGGTGCCTATGCAACCGGTGTGCTCGTCCTGATCACATCGGCTGCCATCGCGGCCACAATCACAATCTGGCGCACTCGCCCGCTTTTGAAACCATACTTCACCGTCATCAGTTTCATCTTTGTATACACGTGCTTCGCCAATATGTCGGAGCGCCCGGAAGGTGTTCAAATCGCTTTCTTTTTCATCGCCAGCGTCTTAACTGCTTCGGTTCTATCTCGCGCTCTTCGCGCAACCGAACTGCGCGTCGAGAAGGTGCATTTCAATGCCGCGGCGCAGGCGTTTATAGACGAAGCCCTGGCCAGCCACATGGGCGAGATCAGACTTCTCGCCCATCGTCGCGGCATGAAAGACTTGCGCGAGAAGGAGCAGCGCTCGCGCTTCGTCCATAGCATTCAGCCGGAGGAAGGCGATTTTATTTTTCTCGAGGTCGAGCTTTCCGATGCGTCGGAATTCTCTGAGGATTTGCTCGAAGTGACCGGGCATATAGAGGGCGACTTCAAGATTCTGCGCTGCTCCAACCCAGCTATTCCGAATGCGATTGCGGCGATCTTGCTGCACATTCGCGATCAGACCAAGAAAATTCCCCATGTCTATTTCGGTTGGACGCAAGGGCATCCAATCGGGCATACAATCAAGTACATCTTTCTGGGCGAAGGTGAAACGGCGACCTTGACCCGGGAAATCTTGCGGGGCGCGGAGCCCTATGAGGAGAGGAGACCAATCGTTCATGTCGGCTGAAATCTCGCTGAATACTGGCATGCTGAGGCGAAGTAATGACAGATAAGAAAACCAAGCAGGCAAACGACTCAGGCAAAAATGCCGGAGCGGATTCTCAGGCAGAGAAGAAAGTCGAGACGCGGGAAGAGGTTAACCCGCCGAGTGAGAAGGCATCTGAAAAAGCGAAGAAGCCTGATGGTAATATTTCAGCCCCAGCAAAGAATCCGGCGCAGAGGCAGGCGCCTGCAAATGTAAAAACGGAGAATGATGCAAACACATCCGCTCAGCCGAAAGCCGCTGGTGAGCCCAAAGGCGAGCCCAAAACCTCTGCTGAGTCCAAAACAACCCCTGAGCCGAAAAGAGTCGATCAGCCAAAAGAAGGGACAGAAATTAAGTCGGCAGTGAAGGATGCGCCAGTAAAGAACGCGGCAGTAAACCCGGATTCTTCAACGGTGAAAGGAGAGCAGGCAGGCAGCAAAACCGCTAAGTCTGCTGACACAACCGTCACCGCAGGTGGTGCTGCCTCAAATCCTCCTTCGCCTGAGAGCCCCAGTGCGCCAGGCGCTGCAATGAGCGAAGAGGAAGATGAGTACATCATCAGTGCCAGAAGGGCGACCATAAAGGCAATCAAAAAATTGCTCGAGCCGAAGGCTATTTCTCTCAGCCGTGACGAGCTGGCGCGCGCATCGCGTGAATTGAAGAAAGTCGATCCATACAACTACGATGCCTGGAGATTGCACGCCGACTTATTATTGACCGCGCTTCGCCAACTCGAGACGCGTGAATTGCAGCCGGATGCGAACTTCACAATTCTGGCCGTGCCGCTTCAGGAAGATGACATTCGCAATGCAGCAGAGGCGGCTCTGCGACAATGCGCACACTTCGCCGACAGCGCCGAGAAGAGAATAGCGCTTGTGGATGAGGCAAATAGAGTACGCCGGTTGACCTGGACTTAGAGCAATAGCAAGTCCCAGCGCCAAGAACTTGAGGTAAACATGTTAATCAAGCACCGTGACCCACTGCAGCAGATGATTTATTCGACGTTTCAAGACGTCACTCCGGTCCGGCTTCGCTTGTTTCTGATTGCAGACTGTTGCGCTGTACTTTTGTTTTGCTTGCTCTCGATCGCCACAATCGAGCAGCATCGCGAAGCCTCTCGGATTATCGGGAGCAGCTCGGCACCATCGGTGATAGCAGCTCATAACATCATGGGCGGTGCCTTAAAAATGGACATGCACCTGGCCGGCGAACTTCTATATACGCCATATTCCGAGGACTCTCGCAGGATGGCAGAGCAGTTCGAGAAATGGCGCGTCTATGTTTCGAAAGAGCTGGTCGCTGCCGCAAAGAATATTACGTTTGCTACGGAGCAGACTCCGATCGAACGCCTGCAAGTTGCCTTAGGTGACTTTGAGATGCAAGCAGCGCATGTTCGAGATGTTCATTCGCTTAAACCAATGAATGAAACTGTCGATGCATACCGAGCTGCGTTAGCGACTCTGGAAAAGAAGCTCCTGCCCAGTGCCGAGGACCTCAGCAAAGCCAACTCGGATATCTTGGATGCGAAATATGCTGATGAGAAGGCGAACTCTGCCATCGAGACATCGGGCGGAGTAGTGGTAACCGGATTGATCGTCATCGGTCTGCTGCTCACCACTCAGATTTATCTGAGGCAGCGATTTCGTCGCTGGTTCAACCTTCCTTTACTGCTCGCAACAGCTTGTATGTGCATTTGGGTTTATTTTTTGTCGAATGCCCTTGCTCATAGCGCCGATCATCTTCGCGTAGCCAAGGATGACGCCTACGATTCGATTGTCTTTTTGTTAGCCGCCCGAGCGAGAGCTTACCAGGCTGAGGCGGCGCAGGTGCGCTACTTGTTGGATACTCAGCGAGCCGACGAGCACGAGAAAAAGTTTACTGAAGAAATTAATTCGATTGCGCGGTTCTCCGGCAAGCAAAACTTTGCCACCACCATTGCGGCTGCAGAACAGCAATTGCCTAGAAACGAAAAAATCAAATTACCTGGCTTCAGTGGCTGTCTTGCCGATGAGTTCAGTAACATTCGTTTTCCCGGGGAAGGTCTTGCTGCGCTTGATATGCTGAAAGCCTTGCAAGACTATACCGATGCGGATAAAAGAATGCGGGCAGCAGTGCGTGACGGTGCGCGCGATAAGGCGATCCGGCTCGGGTTAGGATATGAGCCCGACTGCTCCAAGTTCTCATTCACGCGATTCGATGATGCCCTGACTAGAGCATTAGAGATAAACCAGCAGAAATTCCAGAGCGAAATCGAACGAGCCAGCAGTGAATTGAAGGGTTTAGTCCTGGCATCACAGGCGGTGGCACTGCTAATTGCCATCTGCATTTACCTCGGACTGCGTCCTCGCATGTCCGAATACATGTAGTTGGCTTGCTCGTTAGCCTGCTTGTTTGCTAATTCGCTTGTTGGCTTGCTTGCTCATTGGCCTGCTTGTTCGCTGGCAATGGCTTCGTTTGCGTGCAACCTACGCTGACTTTTTCTCAGGTTGAGTTTTTAAGGGGATAACTGACTTTTCGGCGGCTTCACCGCGGTTGTTTTCAACAAGTATTCCTTTCGGAAATCTATTTGACAACAAGAGGTAGGCATCGTCGTCGTTATGAGCGTCCTGGTACGTCCCCCATGTTGAGCTCTTGATCTTGCGCGGGCGCGGCTCGTGAATGAACGCGAAGTAGAGACCGCCAACCAGAATCAAAAGTTCAATCGCTATCACTAAGTAAATAAACATACCGATTGACTCCAGAAGAACGTCGGTAATTATAGATCCGGCTGAAACTTTTGCAATGGTTTAAGGATCCGATTTAATCTGCGCCATCATATGCAGTGTCATATACGGTGCGGGCAAACCAGTTCCGCAAGTCCGGCTCTTGATATGAATAGCTTGATGGTCAAGAAGAGATGCCGTACGTGTCTTTTTTTCATCAAGACAAGTATCCGGCAATGGTTGGCGCAGCTGCACATACCGACTTACAACATTGCGTGCCGAGCTTATGACCGCCGAATTGTTTGCGGGCTTTTCGGAGGTGGTTATGGTTATTGATGCTTATGTCCGATACCGTACAGTGGATCTCCGGGGTGGCTGTATCCCGCTCGAATTGGCTACTGACCGGCTCAATATCACTGCCCGACTTCGTATTCCCCCCATAAAATGGCGCATCTTGATACATTCTTGACTTCAAAAGCCCACAAAAAAGCGCTAATATCTTGCCAAGAGGAGGCTTTTACAGGAAGATTATAGG
Organism: Pseudomonadota bacterium; assembly: GCA_021324135.1. GTDB lineage: Bacteria > Cyanobacteriota > Vampirovibrionia > Obscuribacterales > Obscuribacteraceae > JAJPJO01. The sequence goes on along the minus strand of JAJPJO010000493.1, from coordinate 19,725 downwards.
GAATTCATGTAATCGTTTGCATGTTTACAAGGCCTGAGCCAGGACGATGTTTGATAGTGATGAAGCCGACGGCTATAACCAACTAGGTCAAAACCTGACGCCAGCCAGTGAGAATCAAGCGGCCTCCACGGTCGATGGGCTCAAAGGACTGGGCGACAAAACATTCCACGCTTTGCTCGGCGAGACTGATTTACCACAATGGAAGGACGTCTTTGACGTCATGTTCAGCAGCAACGCAGATACAACCCAGGTGGGGCATGCCGTCGGGGCGGCCCAGAATGGTCTGCCCAGCCTGGAGATTGTCCAGCCCAACGGCATGCCGGCGAATCAAGGCGTTCCGAATCTGGAAATAGTCAACAATGCAGCGGAAGCGTCGATGCAGTCGATGGCTGCCGGTAACTCGGCGCTGGGAGCGCAGGGGTTGACTGCCGATGCCGGCGGAGCCCTCCAGATCGCTGACAAATTGCCGGGAGCGGGCGCCGGTGCGCTTGGCCCCGGTATGGACGGCATGGGCATCGAAGCGCTTAAGGGGCTCGACTCGCCCATGCAAATGCAAGCTCTCAATAACGCAATGACCGAGCTATTCAAGGCGCTTCTTCCCGGCCCGCTCGGCATATTTGCGGCCGTGCTTCAGTTACTTATGGGCGTGGTTGGCGAATTACTCACGGCTGCAGGTCAATTCCTCAGCGAAGCGGCACAGTCTGCGGCAACCTTTGCGGCCGAGGCATGGAAGAAAGAGCTGGAGATGGGCTCTGGCCTTTCGCAAGGCACATGAGGCAGGCGAAAACTGCATTTGCGCGCCCAGGCGTTCCCGCAGAATAAACTTGCGCTTAACAGAATTGCTCTCAAACTTATTTCGCTGCATAAATAGTGTTCGCAATTTCCCTGCCGACATTGCCGTTTCAACCTATCAAATTTGCCAAGCAACCACGAGTCCGGTCGGTTGGTGCGCGAAATCGAGTGCGAAGCATTCTCATCAATGTTGAGAATGGCGATACGCTATTCACTTGAGTGTTGCTGCCACTTGAAATTGAGAACATCATCACTGCTCAGGTGGCATATGATTGGATAGACGTTTCAACGTCGGCGATCATCTATTGGAGACAAGGACAGCTCTGGACTGATGGACAACGAGGTCGATAACATGACGCAAGCCAACCTATCGGAGATTCTCCACAACGTCGCCGATCATACAGAGACATTCTTTCGTTTTCTTGGAGAAACGAACATAGCAGACGACCTCAGAAACAGATTGATCGATCACATAATCCTTGAGGAAAGCGAAAACACAGCCAAGCTGCAGCAACTGCATGACGGCAATCCTACCGCCATCACGCAAAAGCTTCTCGATCATAGCTACATTCTTCAGAGGATCATGCGTGATGGGACGATGCCGCTCGATTTGAAGCAAGAGTTGCTGCACCACTTTATGGAAGAACATACCGAGTGGCAGCAACAGCTCGGTGTCGGTCATGATGAGCCAGGCTCAGGCGGTGTTCGAGTCGAGGCCGGCGATCGGGGCGATCGATTTGGAGCCGGCCCGCGCAGCCAGGTGACCGGCGGCACGCATGATACTGCCCATGGTGCCCACCAGAGAGGCGGCGGTCATGGAGGCGACAATCGCCATAAAGCACAATTTCCTGAGAGCCGTGATTCCGGGCAGGGCGGCGACGCTCATGGTACCGGATATGGTGCGGAGCGAGGTCGCGCTCACCAGGGTTCTCGACCAGGCAATAAGCCGCAAGACGGCTCGGTTGGCGCCAGCCAATCAAAGGAAACCAATGGATGGACAGTAGGCCCGATGTGGAACCAAGGAGGCTGACCGTGTGGAAGAGTCATCAACGACTAACTGAGTTACCATTAACCAACGAACAGGCGGACGCCATGCTCAGGGCGGCTGTGCAAGAAGTGAGACGCACTGTAGTGGCTCGCAAACTTATGGCCCTCTATGGACCGCTCGGCGCAGGCGTTGAGTCAGTCTCACTTGAAATGATCAAGAAAGACGAAGGCGCCGAGATCGATCTGGAAGGCAAACCTGATCCGAATCCAATTGGTGCGCATGAAAAAGAGAAGTATGTTCGCATACCGATCATTTATAAGGATTTCATCCTGCACTGGCGTGATGTCAAATACAGCCAGGACACAAGAGCACCGCTCGATATGTCCAACGCCATTCGCGCCGCTCATCAGGTCGGGCATGCTGAGGACGACTTGCTGTTCAACGGCAGCGATTCGCTGGGAATGCATGGTTTGTTGAACACTCCTGGTTGTCTTAGTATCAAGGGCGGTGACTGGAGCAAACCGGGTGATTCCGTCAAAGACGTTTATGCCGGACTGAAGAAATTGCTCGATGCCAATCATCACTTCCCTTACATTCTCATCACCTCTATCGATATGTACGAGATGCTTTTAAAGCCAGTGCGCGAGTCGCCGGTATTGGAGTTGGAGCAAATCAGCAAAATCTGCTCTGATGGCGTTTTGTGGAGTCCACAGATCCCTGCTCGCACAGCCGCTGTTCTCTCGACTGGTTCGCAGAATTTCGACATCGCCGTGGCTGAGGATTTGCAAATTGCTTATCTGGGACCCAGCGATATGAACTATCGCTTTAGAGTCTACGAATCACTTGTCTTGAGAATCAAGCGACCGACATCGATCTGCGTCATCAGTGCGCAGTAGCTAGTAACCGACATAATGCTTTCCGTGAGCAATACGGCGGACTCCTGGGACGTTCTGCAGGCTACCGTATACTGACTTGGCATAGCGTATACCGGCTATGAGATTGTCCAGCGGATTGAATATGTTGTGGTGCCCCGGCAAACATCGCTGTTTAAACGTCGGTCCTATCGTTTGCATCAAACCTTTGGAAGGGATGCCTTTGCGCGCATTCGAATCCCAATGATTTACGGCGTGCGGATTCCAGCTGCTTTCGTGCTTGACGATGGTGTCGATGGCATTGATATTAGCGCTGTTGACTCTGGTGCCTGTCTTCTTGAGAGCGGAAACGATTAAGTGCTTCCTTTCGGCTGGTTTGATTGAACCGGGATTGTTGTGCTCATTTTTTTCAAAGGCTGCCTCTGTGAAACGGTTGTGGTTCCTATCCACTATTTCCAGGGGTGGCAGCGAACTTCCAGATGAATGATGGTCGGCAGATGTGCGTTGGGCGCCATGCCTTGAAGCGGAACTATTCATTCCGCGCCAGTGATCGTGTCCTGCCCGACTGCTCATCAGTAAAGCAGCTTCCTCAAAGATGCTTATTGGATGGTGCTCTGAGCCGACATGAGCTCTATTTTCCAGATGTGTGGCGCCGGCATGTTGTCGCATGAAAATCTCCGCAGTAGATCGTTCTGTGCATAAAACACTGCCTGTAACGCCATTCTTTGCAGATCGCAGTCGGGCAATTAGCCTTCATTGGAAGTTGAGGCCGAGCGGGCCAGTTCGTACGTTTCACACCACTGTGAAACGGCTCTATTGCTATGCAGTGATTGCGAACTGTCAGCTTGTGAGGGTAATAAGCCTATATATACGCACGCGATGTAACAAAGTTATTAAAATGCCGTTTGAAGCCTGTCCGCACAAATGCAGGCGCTAATGCCTGTTGGCAATTGAGATCAAACCCATGTCCACTGCATTCTTGATGGAACGTAGGTATGATTCTCGCTGAACGTTTTTTCGACGGTCGCTTTGTTCTGGTAGCTGTAGCGCAGCAAATCAATCGTTCGTTGCCGCGAAATGTAACCAAGCCGCAGAGAGGTTTGCAGGCGCAGCGCCGAGTAGAGGATATTCTCATCGATGAGACCGGCTTTTAGAAGAGCGCTGCCGACCTTGACTGCACTGTCGGGATTCTTTTGCACGATTGCCTCTACTTGATCAGCAGGCAGGATGTCGGCTTCGACAATCAGGTCGCCGAGCCTCGTGTTGGCGTCGCTATCACCGGCGGTGCGATACTCGGCCATGGCTGCATAAATATTTTTGCCTTCCTTGCAAACCGCGTACAAAGCATTGGCGGCTTGATATGGTTTCAGGCTGTCGTTGGAAATCAACGATTGCAGCTGAATGGCGGATTCCAATTGCTCGGTGGTCAACAGTCCTCGCTCGAGCAGAATCTGGCCGAACTGTTTCTTCTTGAAGAGCTCGATCTCCAGACATTCGCAGAGAATTTCTTTGGTTATGATGCCGCTCATCAGGCACAGCTCGCCAATTCGTGTAGTCTTGGCGTCGGGATGATTGAATTTGCCGAGCTCGAATAATGATTGCTCGATCGAAATGTCATGCTTGTGAGCATGCTGCAGTCCTGCCACGGCATCATCCTTTTTCAATGCCGCTTCGCGCATGAGCAGCACCGCATGTAATGCGGCCAGCATCGTGTCGGTCGATATCATATCTTCAAGCACCAGTAGCTGCCCGATCATGACGGAGAACTCGCTCGTCTTTACCAGCAGCGGACCCAGCTGTTGCTGTGACAGGAGTCCGGCTGAGACGAGCAAATCCGAGAGCTCGTTTGTCGGTGCCACCACGACCTGGGTCGTTTGATGCAGCTCTTTGACTGACTGGACTGCTTGATCGAACTTTATATCCTTATGCATGGCGATGCGCAGCGCCTTAATGGCGGTGTCAGGCGTCACTCGCTTTAGCTTGACGTGCTCAAGGGCATCCTGAGCCAATTCCATACTCTTTTCATTGATCAGCCCGGAGTTCGCGATTGCCTGCACGACCGGAATCTTCAGATCCTTGGCGATCATTTTATAGTCGTCGAAATCGTTTCGCGTAACCAGACCACTTCCCAGCAGGAGCTGCAACAAGAGTTGGGAGTCATCTTGCGTATTCGATGTGGCGCTAGTCACGTTCGGTCACCTGAAATTCCAAGAATACTATTGTCAACAGACGGCAGGAGCGTTGGCTTCTAATATTTTATGCCATCAAACACAATGTTCCAACTAATGAGGCTTTTCGCGTTTGTTGTAAATATGATTTACAGACCGTTATTCACAGGAAGGCATCAGCCCCTCAAGGCTTTATTGAATAGATCGAGGCTTCTTTGAAAAGCCAGGGCGGCTGCATCCTTGTTATATGCCGCGCGCGCATCGCAGCTGAATCCATGGTCTACGCCGGGATAAGTGTAGACGGTGAAGTTCGGCCGTGGCTTGACGGCGCTCTTGATTTTATCGACGGATTCTTTGCTGACGAAATGGTCCAGCTCGGCAAAATGCAATATTATCTGGCACTTGATCCGATCGATCTCATCAAGGTGCTGATCGATGTAGACACCATAATATGACACGGCCGCATTCAGGTTGAAGTGAGCCGACAGACGGAATGTCAGCTTGCCGCCCAGGCAAAAGCCGATTGCTCCGATTCTTCCGGTGCAGGGTTTGAGATCGCGCAGATGAGTCGAGGCCTCTTTCAAATCGGCTATGCCCTTTGCCTCGTCAAACTCCTCGAAGTACTGCAGTGCTTTTTCAAATTCTTCGCCCCCATAGCCAAGCTCGATGTTCGGCTTCAGGCGCCAGAACAGATCGGGAGCCAGAACGACGAAGCCCTCTTGCGCCCAGCGATCGGCTACGCTTCGAATATGATCATTGACGCCGAAGATTTCTTGGATGAGCAGTAATCCGGGACCGCTGCCGGATGGAGGTAACGCCAGGTAGGCATCGAAGAAGCCATCGCCCACCGTTACTCTTACTTGATCTGATGCCAAGATTGGTCTCCTTCTTGAGAATACGCTCTGAAACGCTGCTGAATTTTGCACAGTAACTTGTAGCAGGTTAGCTCTTCAATGCACAAGTCAGCTCATGTTAGCCAATCGAGTGGTTGTATGTTGACGATTTCCCCTGCTGAAATCAAGTCATCCTCTGCCTCAAAGTGGATTAAACAATTGGCTCTGGCCAGCCCGCTCAACATGTGCGAGTCCTGACCTCGAGTGGGAAGCACAGACAGCTCGGCTGTCTCTGAGCAGCTCAATCGACCGCGGACGAAATCCATTCTGCCCGGTTTCTTTTTGATTTCATTTTGTGCATGCGCTCTCCAGGTATCTTCAACCACGATGGCAGCGCCTTGCATTTTTTTGATTGCTGGTTTGACGAACAAATTGAAAGTCACAAGGGCACTGACCGGATTGCCCGGTAACCCGAATACGAGCTTGCGCGACTGGCGATCAATGTATCCGAAGTAGACGGGCTTGCCTGGCTTGATGGCGATGCGCCAGAAAACGGTTTGCACGCCGAGATCCTCTTCAAGAGCGACCTTTACAAAGTCATGCTCGCCTACTGAAACGCCGCCGGCAGAAATGACAATGTCGGCTTCCTCGAGAGCTTCTTTGAAGACGTTCGCGGTGGCAGCCCGATCGTCTCTTGTGTGCATGACGATGCACTCCGGCAAGCCAAGCGATCTGACTGCTGCAGAAAGCGCATATGAATTCGACTCATAAATTTGCCCCTGCAAAAGCGGCTTTCCTGGCTTGACCAGCTCATCGCCGGTGACCACTATGGCAATCTTCGGCTGACGGCGAGCAAAAAATCTTGTCTGTCCAAAAGAGGCAATCAGTCCTAAGACGGCTGGATTGATGCGCATCCCCGCGGGCAATACTTCATCACCTTGCCTGAACTCGCCGCCCTGGCGTCGAATGTTTTCCCCGGGCTGGGCATGAGTGCCGACGATCAATCGGCCGTTTTCCACGCTGCAGAATTCTTGCATGACGACTGCTTCAACGGATGGCGGCACCCTTGCGCCGGTAAGAATTTTTATTGCTTCGCCCCGCTTTATGGTGGCATCGCCCTGAGAGCCGGCATGAATCGTTTCTTTCAGGTGCAAGCGAGCCGGGTTAGCCTCTGAGGCATTAGAGACGTCGTCGAGCAGAACGCCGAAGCCATCCACCGCTGAATTGTCAAAACGCGGTAAGTCGAATTGCACTTGAATCGCTCTTGAAAGGTAGCGATTCAGGAGCCGCTCCAGGGCTAGCTCCTCTTCCGCCAGAGTGGTCGTTGTCGCCAGTATCTTGCCCAGCGCTTCAGTGTAACTGAGCATGGTGCTTTGCTTTGTCAGAGCCATGGCATTCACCTCGCAGCATGGGAAGGGCATGCAGCACGTGGGGCAATAAGACATCGAGTGCATCTTCGACGGCACCGAGCGAGCCCGGCAAACTGATGATGACAGTGTTGTGATGAACGCCGGCAACGCCTCGCGACAGCATGGCGCGCGGATTGTGCTGTTGACCAAAGACACGGATGGCTTCACAAACGCCCGGCAACGATTTTTCGATAAAACGCTCGAGCACTTCCGGAGTGTTGTCGCGCGGCCCGATGCCGGTACCACCGGTGGTGACAAGCAGATCTATCTTCAAGCTCTTCAAGCAGCGCTCGACCGCAGCGCTTATCTGATCGACATCATCAGAGATGATGGCGTACTCCACCACTTCTATGCCCCGATCGGCGAAGCGATCGACCATATATTTCCCGGAGCGATCTTCTGATTTACCAGAGGCAGTCCGGTCGGACATGACCAGAACAGCGGCGCGCACCTTCTCGTCTTTGGTCTTGAAGTCTGATTTTCCGCCCGTCTTTTTGATCAGGCTGACCGATTCGATGCTGGCGCTGTCGTCGAACATCTTTACCATGTCGTAAATCGTAAGAGCGCCGACAGAAGCAGCGGTCAGCGCTTCCATCTCGACTCCGGTTTTCTCCGTCGCTTTCACCGTCGTCTCAATCTCTATGTTATCGTCGTTGAGTTGAAACTCGACCCCGACAAACTCAAGGGCAATCTGGTGGCAATAGGGAATTATCTGGCTGGTGTTCTTAGCGGCCTGGACAGCGGCGACTTTTGCCACCGGACGCGGATCGCCCTTCGGCACGCTGCCGTCTTTTATGCGCGATATTGTCGAGGGTGCGACTTTCAGAATTGCCCTGGCCACCGCCGTTCGGAAAGTGACTATCTTACGAGAGATATCCCGCATCTCATCCTCCAATCTCAATCATGGCTCGGTTCTCCAGCGCGGCGATCTCCTCGGCGGGCGGATGGGCCTCTGGTTTTAATGCGAGCGAATACTTTATCATCTCGACAATCTCAGCGTCACTGGCTCCGGCTCTCATTCTGTCACGAAGATTAATCTCAGGCGGATAGAACAGGCATGATTTGACGGAGCCGTCGGCGGTCAGACGAATGCGATTGCAGGTCGAGCAGAAGCTGTCGGACATCGAAGTGATGAAGCTCACCGTGCCGCGATGCCCTTTGATGGCAAAATCTTTTGCCACCGCGGATGGTTCGGTGTCGATCGGTGTGAGTTCGAATTCGCCGGCAATTTTTTCCAGCAGCTCCTTGTATGTTACCACTCGATCGATCTGCCAGTTATTGTTGCGGAAAGGCATGAATTCAATGAAGCGCACATTGATGGATTCGTCTTTGATGAAATGCACGAAGTCCAGAATTTCATCCTCATTGACACCGGCGATGGTGACAACGTTCAACTTCAGGGTTTCAAATTCGGCATCAATAGCCGCCTTGATACCATCGAGCACACTCTGGTGCTCATCGCGTCCGGTCAATTGTTGAAAGCGATCGCGCCGCAGGCTATCAATGCTTATGTTGAGCTGCTTGATGCCGTTTTGCTTGAGGAGCCTGGCATTCTCCTTGAGGAGCGTGGCGTTGGTCGTCATCGCCAGCGTGCGCAAACCGGGAATTGGAGAAAGCATGGCAATCAGTTTGACCAGATCTTTTCGCATCATTGGCTCTCCGCCGGTCAAGCGAATCTTATCGATGCCCAGGGCTGCGAAAATCCTGGCTACTCGTGTAAGTTCATCAAAGTCGAGCAGCTCTTCACGCCGCTTCCAGACGATGCCGTCGTGGGGAATGCAATAAAAGCAACGCAGGTTGCACTTATCGGTTACCGATATTCTCAGGTAAGTATGTTTTCTGCCGAAGCTGTCAACCAGGCTGCTCATCTATGTGATCTCGTCATGCTCTTTTGCGAATCGCCCGCCGGCTCAGTATGTTTGGCACAAGTCTGGCAGTTCACCCAGACTGAGTTGCCATCTGAATAGGTTTCCTTTTTCCAGATTGCCAGGCGCACTTTGGCCTGATCGATAATGTAGCGGCAAGCTCTAAATGCATCATCGCGATGGGCGGCGGAAACGGCGACGAAAACTGCCAGTTCGCCAATCTTGATCTCGCCGGTTCGGTGTTGGAAAGCGACGTTAATGATGGCGAAATTTTCTTTTGCCTCGGCAATTATCCGCTCTGCCTCACGCTCCGCCAGGCTCTCGCATGCTTCGTACATGAGTGCGATTACGGGCTTGCCCTCGTTGTGATCGCGAACTCGTCCTTCAAATGTAGCGACTGCACCGGCGCGATTATCGCACACCGTTTGCTTGAGGCGATTCTCATCGATTGTGGAGCTGCACAAATAGAGCATCTCAGCCTCCAGCCACAGGCGGAAGGAAAACGATTACGTCATTTTCGGAAAAGCTGTCCTGCCAGTTGGCAAATGAATCGTTTATAGCCACCGACATCCGCTCTTGCCCCAGCGAGAGGTCGTGCCGTTCTTTCAGCTGTTTATACAAATCAGACAGCGTCTTTGCCTCGGTGCTGAGCCACTCCGCGTCAAGACCGCGCTCTTCGCGAAGCAGCGCATAATAACGAACTTGCACATTCTTCCCTGCTGAGGCCGGCATGCATACTTACCTTGAGGAAACTGCAAAACAAGCAGCAATTCAAGCACATCGCTCTCTTGAGGTTGGCTTGTCATCTGCCAGGAGACTCTAATAGATTGTGTCACATCCCGACCTGGTTGTCATGTTCGTTGCCCCATCTGCTCCAATTCATGACAAATTCGATCGTGGCAGAAAGCGGGAAAGCAACTAAGTTACTCATATTGGCCCGCGGATCTAAATCTCTGGTAATATTCGGGTTTCAGGAATCAAATACTGGTGGTACTTAGAGGTATTGGCGTCAAGCGAGGAATTGGGTAGAGACACTGGTGACCACTCAAGAGCCTGTAGATTTGAAGCTGGGGTCCCTTTTGACCTACTTCGGAGTGATTTCGGAGCAAGATGTCAAAAGGGGGCTCATCCTATCGAAGCACACAGGGCTGCCATTGGGAAAATGCCTGGTCATCCTCGATTTTCTCACCGCCGAGGTAGTGCGCGCCGCCATTGAAGCGCAATCGATGATTAAGGATGGATTGCTCGATGCCGACTCGGCCAAGGAAGCGATGGGAGTCGTACATCGCAAACGCTGGAGTTTGCCGGACGCGCTCATCGTTTTAGGTGTCGATGCCTATGCCACCCGCGGCACTCGTCTTGGAGAATTGCTCACCTCAGCCAATCATCTCGATGCCGTTCAGCTGGATATGGCCTTGAAGGCCAGTGATGGATCGGGATTGCCGCTCGGTCGCGTCTTGATTCTTCTCAGCAAGATGTCTGAGGAATCTCTGGTGCTCGCCCTCGATCTTCAGCGTGAGGTGCGCGCCGGCAAGATGGAGCGCAGCGAGGCAGTGGCTCGATTGCGTAAGGAACAGTTGCTTACACCGGCTGAAGGACGCGATGGCGACCGAGACGATAAGCGGCTCCGCATCGGAGAATTGCTGGTCAGCTCTCAGATTCTCAGCGAGGCTGACGTCAAGTCTGCAGTCGAGATCTCGAAGGCAAACGACAAAATGGTCGGTCAGGTGTTGATCGAGATGGAGTGGGTGTCCGAGGACATTCTCACGGCGGCGCTGCGCTTGCAAGAGATGATCTGGAGCGGCGGGGTGAGCGTCACACGAGCGTGCAGCGTTTTGCAACAGATCGATAAGTCGGGATTGACTGCTGAAGAGGGTCTGGAAAAGGCCGGTCTGAAAACATCGGACTTTCAAAAGCAAGTGTCGTTCTGTGACTTTCTGCGCCTGAGCGGCTATCTCAACAAGGACTCGATGAAGAACATCGTGCAAATGGTCATGGGCAATCCCGAGCTGATTGCCACAGTAATGAAACACGCCCGCAAAGAGGGCAACGTGTCGAAGGACTATTTGCGCGAGTCGATCAAGATGAGCTTTAAAAATACCGAGTTGCTGAGCTTCCTTTTGAAGTATGCCAAGCCCGAGGATAAAGCATTAATTGAATCGGGCGTAATCATGCACGAGCTCCTCAAGTCTGGTAAGCTCACGCTTGATCAAGCCGTCGTCAACTTCACAATCAGAAGGAACGGCTTGGAGTTTGACTAGCAACCCGATCGGTTGCCGACCGCCTGTCAGGCTCGTCATGGAAACACGGAGTGTCCTTATGAGCGATGTGTAGTCGTACTATGCATTGTTTTATCTCTAAGCCCTGGGAGGACTATTATGACTGTAACGAAAACAGCGGCACCATGCGGATCCTGGAAGTCTCCCATCACGGCTGAGGCGATCGCTTCCCATTCGTTGCGACTCAGCCAGATTGCTTATGACGGCGATGATCTGTACTTTCTGGAAGGTCGCCCATCCGAGGGTGGTCGGATTACGATCATTCAGCGCAAACCTGATGGATCGCAAAGAAGCGTGCTCGAGCCTCCCTACAATGCCCGCACGCTCGTCCATGAATATGGCGGCGGATCATTTGCAGTGGATGAGGGAACGATTTATTTTGTCAATGCCACCGATCAAAGATTGTACTGTTTGTCTCCCGAGCGTGAGCCGTTCCCGATCACGCCGCCGCCGGCGCACAGCAATGGTGCTTCGCCTCTTCGTTATGCCGATCTCTTTATCGACAAAAAGAACAAACGCATTGTCTGCGTTTGCGAGGATCATGTTCGCGGCGGTGAGGAGCCGGTCAATGAGATTGTTTCCATAGACATCAGCGATGTGAGCCGCTCTGATTTTCAGGTGTCGACTCCTGTTGTTCTGGCACGCGGTTACGACTTCTACTCCAACCCCAGCGTCAATCCCGAGGGAACCCTCCTCAGTTACCTGGCCTGGCGGCATCCGAACATGCCCTGGGATGGAACGGACCTGCACGTCGCTACTCTCGATGCCAGCGGTTGCGTCGTTGATGATGCAGTGATTGCCGGAGGACTGAACGAGTCCATCTTCCAACCGTCCTGGTCCCCTGATGGAAAGCTGTTCTTCACCAGTGATAAAACGGACTGGTGGAACTTGTACGAGATCGCCGATCCGCTGCAGGCCCTCAAGAACAGCCTGGAGCGACGCCGGCGTGGAGAGGCGGAAACAGCAAAAAATGAGGCTAAGCCGGTTATTTCCATGGAAGCCGAATTTGGCTACCCGATGTGGATATTCGGACTGTCGACATACGCCTTCTTGTCTGCCACCGCCAGTGGTGCGGCTCCGGCAAATGCCCTTCGCATCATATGCACCTATAATGTGCGCGGGCTCTGGAATCTGGCAATCATCAGCCCCGGGAAAAACGGCTATGAATTGCAAAATATTGATAGCCCCTTCAGCGATTTCATGTTCGTCACCGCCAACGGCAAGAAAGCGGCCATGCTGGCCGGCTCCGCCAGTCAGGCTGCCTCGATTGTCGAACTTGATCCGAGCACTGGGCATTTCGAGATTATCAAATCGAGCTCGCCGCTTCAGATTGATCCGCAGTACATCGCCGCGCCTGAGGTGATTGAATTCCCGACCGAGAACAATTTGACTGCATACGCCTTCTATTATCCGCCGACAAACAAGGACTATGCCCCGCCCGCCAGGGAGCTGCCACCACTGCTGGTGAAAAGTCACGGCGGTCCTACAGGCGCCTCCTCCAGTGTATTGAATCTGGGAATTCAATACTGGACGAGCCGCGGCTTTGCCGTAGTCGATGTCAATTACGGGGGCAGCACGGGATACGGTCGCACCTATCGCAACCGCCTCAAATACAACTGGGGTGTCGTCGATGCGAAAGACTGCGAGAACGCCGCCCGGTATTTGATCGAAAAAGGGCTGGTCGACGGCGATCGCCTCGCCATCACCGGCGGTAGTGCCGGAGGTTATACGACACTGTGCGTTCTCACATTCGGCAACATGTTCAAAGTCGGTGCCAGCCATTTCGGAGTGGCAGATGCCGAAGCGCTGTGCCGCGACACGCATAAATTCGAGTCTCGCTACGGCGATTACCTCTTCGGTCCTTATCCGGAGCGCAAAGACGACTACTTCTTGCGCTCGCCGATCAACTTCACCGATCAGCTCGATTGTCCGGTGATTTTCTTTCAAGGACTGGAGGATAAGGTCGTTCCCCCCTCTCAATCAGAAGAGATGGTTGAGGCATTGCGCAAGAAAAAGCTTCCTGTCGCGTATATAGCCTTTGAAGGCGAGCAGCATGGCTTTCGAAAAGCGGAAAATATCAAACGCGCCATTGAAGCGGAATTTTATTTTCATTCGCGCATATTCGGTTTCGAGCCTGCCGATGATATAGAGCCGGTTGAGATTGAAAATCTATCGCTGGCTGCGGCGCGCTGATCCAATAGGAATCATGCCGTTTTCCAGATAGAGCTTAAGATGATGAATGCCTCTTGCAGATCATTTTGACTGACTATGAATGTCAGCTCCGTGAACGTGGATACTATTTCAACGATATTGATTCGTTTCATAGCAAGCGGGCGGACGAGCGCAAAAATTATGTTTGGAATCCAGATGCATTTTTCATCGAAGCGGACCGTCAATCCGGCCAGATCTTCAAGGAGAAGCTTTGGTTTTTGTTTGCCATAGTGCTTCAATACTGCTTTCTTGAGTGTCGAGGGAACCACAATTGAAAGCTCGCCGATGCCATAGGTAACCGTAAAGAAGTCCGCCGAAAGAAATTCATTGTCCGTATAAAGTCGCTGCAGTCGGTCACGATTGCCTCTGGTTTTGTCGAAAGTGATTTCGACCAGCCCGGTTTTGGCGGCGATATGATTGATCTCAATTGGCGGCAGGAGTGCATCCCGCTTCTCAACCACCCTGGCCAATCTCGAAAGCGCCACCACTATAGTGCCGACCCGCACCGGCTTTCGGCAGCGGCGCTCGACCTCGCTTTGAATCGAGTCCGCGTACGCGGACAAATTGAGATAACCCTGAGCGAGCGCGTGCAAAGCAATCTCCGAGTCGAAGATAATTTCGCGCACTACTTCAGTGACTTTGATCATTTCGGCTCCTCGGATGCTCGGCTTTCATATGTAATATCTAATACAAATTGTAGCGATTATGTTTTATTCGGGCAAAAATTTTACGCCAGAGATTTTTGCCATTATGCTGGACTGACTCAGCCGGGCCATGGCGGCGCGGCTATCAATCGTGTCTTTAAAAGCAAGATCGAGGAGTTGAGTCGATTCGAGGAGAGTGAAATGAAGATTAGTGAAACGTATACAGTGCGTTCTGCGCAGCCAGCAGATGCTACCGGACTGCACCGTTTAATTGCGGACCTTGCCGGCTATCAGGGACAGCGTCACGAGGTGAAATTAAGTGCCGATCAGTTGCAGGAGCAATTAGCTTCGCAGGATTGCCCATTTGAATGCCTGGTCGCGCAGACAGGAGATGAACTCGTCGGGTTCGCCCTTTTCTTTCAAACCTACTCTACCTGGGAAGGTAAGCGAGGAATTTATCTGGAAGACTTTTTTGTCAACGATGAGATGCGCGGACGGGGAGTCGGTCAAGCATTGCTCAGGGAGCTGGCTCGCATCGCGCTTGAGCGCGGCTGTGCTCGCATGGATTGGTCAGTGCTGCAATCTAACCAGACAGCCGCCAGCTTCTACCGAAAACTCGGTGCATCGTGCATGCCGCATTGGCACCACTGGCGGTTCGAAAGCAAGGATCTGCAGCGACTGGCTTGCTAGGTCGGAGGATTAGCAGAATGACGAGCTAAGGTGTACAATACCGCGACGAGCGCCGACAGGAGTCTGTCATGACAGAGAGAATGCTTGCCAGAATTGGTAAAACTATGTGCCTTTTTACCCTGATTTCGTTATTCATGCCTTATCAGGCCCATGCCCAATTTGATGAAATTGATAAAGCAATATCGAATGCACAGAAGGCAATCGATGCATATCAGGATCGGATTATTCAAGAAAATATCGAGGTCAACAAGGCAGGGATGGATCGTGTGCCTGAAGTGCCAGCACCGCTGGCGGGTAATATTGGCGCTGGGCCGAGAGCTTACGCCAAGCAATCTTTAGACGGCGTCGTCGGCGGTGATATCTCCAACAAGCAAACACTCGATAACTTGGGCGACGATCAAAAGAAATCTCTGAAGGTTGTTCTCGATTCCTGGAAGGATGAGGTTGTGACTGACTCGAACGCTTTGCGACAGGCAAGAAATACATTGGCGACCTTAAAAAAGCAGGCTGCCAATCCTAACAATACTCATGGTCAGCAAGAGGCTCTGGATAATGCCCTCGCTATGCAACAAGAAAAAGTGGATGAGCTGTTCAACAAGCTCGAACGGCAAACGACCATTCTTGCCACTGGTCTCAATTACGTGGGCACGAGCTTGTCGAAGAAAAGCGGATCACAAAATGCATTTAATGGCGAGTGGAAAACGAGCTGGGGCTCGATCATGATCACCGTCGCTAATGATGGCTCTGCCCGTGGTGACTACTCTTACAGGAATGCCAACAAGCATGTGGTCACGGGTAGTTTGAAAGGCATGGTCAATGACACTGTCTTCAATGTATCTGAATGGACCGAGCAGTACAAAGATGAGAAAGCATCGGGTAAGGCTACCTTGACCCTTTCCGCTGATGGTAAACACTTTTCAGGACCGTGGTCCACTCTCCAGGGCGAGACTTATGTCAAGTCTGGAATCTGGAAGGGGGACAAAGTTTCCGGTGAGTGAAACAAGGAGCCAAAAGTATTTCTTTTGGCTCTTATGCTCGTTGATCATGTTCCCCTGGCTCAGTTTTTTTTAGAAGCCATTTAGTCGTTATGACTACCAGCTTGTTCTACAATCCGGGCGCCGCTCTCTTCAAGAACGCTGCTGCGAGAAAGGGGGCGATTCTCCAGCGCTTGAGGCATGCCGGAGCGCGAGCGAGTGGAAGCCGTCAATCTATGATTGTGCTCGTAAAGCGCTTGCAGCGTCCCTACATCGCGTTGAGACAGAGTCGGACCGTGATTGGATGAGACCGTGTAATACATGATGTCGTTCGGATTTTGAGAATGTCCTGCTATTCCGAAGGCATGGCCGACCTCATGCAAATACGCTTTTTTGATTTCCATGTCGGTGAGCTCGCGCTCGGGCAATCTGGTCAAGAGGCGCATGTCGGCTCTCATTATGGTGCCGATGCCGGTCGTGGGGTTGTAACGCGTGTATGTGCGCGTCTTGCCGATTTCGGTTCCCTCGCTGCGCTCGGTCGGGCTGTTGATCCAGGAGACAACGATGTCAGCCTCCTGCGGGCTGTCGACTTGTTGCCAGCTGAGTTTGCCATCTGAAGCCGCGACCCATTGATCGAAGCTGTTGGCGATGATTTGTGCGAATGAATCCCTGTAGCCGGGCACACCATAACCGGGCTGAATGCACACCTTTAGCGGAAAATGATCTTCAGTCCAGCTGAACAGACCATCTCGGCGGATGTCGTTCACATAATTTTGACCGGAAGACGTCGTTTGAGACGACCATGGCGCGAAGGAATTTTGAAGGAATTGGGGAGAATATCTTGCTTGTGTTGCGAGGGGCTGAGTGAAGGCAGCAGCTATGAATAGCAACGGCAGAATGCGCCGTTGGAAAGGCTGGAATTTACTTTCTTTCATGGGTTCCTAGGATGTATGACTCTACTACGCCGGGCGGAAAGCTCGACTGAATTTGATTCAAGCATAAAGATGCCGAGTTGGCGTTGTGAAAAACAAAGTTTACCAACCGCATGATTTGGATGGATTGTGGAAACGTTGATGGGGAGCTGCTTTTGAGATTACCTGTCGCTGATGATGGTCGGCGAGAAAGATTGCTTTTTGCTTAACAAACGCTGGTTGGGAACCACAAGATGCTGATGGCGTCCCTTGTGGCGAGCACTCCGAACATTTGAGAACTAATAGGAGGTTGAACTTTATGAAAGGTTCCATGAAAAAGGTTGCGGCAGGGGTAGCTGCAACGCTCCTGGTCGCTTTGTTTGGACAGAGTGCCATGGCTGATACGTACACTATAACGACATATTCAAGCATGCCTCTAGACACTACGAGAGTGATTGAAAGTCCAGTAGTTGTACAGCCCGCTGCCACCACCTGCAGTACGATGGAAACCCCGGTTGTGATCAGAGAAAATCCTGTCATACTCCAGGGTGACCCGGTCTTCTACGGAGAGCGGCATAGGCACCATCTGCTGAACCTCGGTGCCCCGTTTGTGCATCTCAATCTATTCTAGAGATCCAATCGAGTAACGTGATGAGTAGCGGTTGCCGCGGTCCAACAGGGCCGCGGTAACTTTTTGAGCTTGGAATTAGAATCTAGCGCGACGGAAGAATCTTTTTATGGCGCCCTCGGCGCGAGTCGCTTCCTTCAATAAACGGCGCACCGGTTTTCGGCGCTCGGGTCCGGCAGCGCCGGGCTTGCCGGGCTGGGCTTCGTTGCCTTTTTGTGCAGCCTGGGATTTGTGGCCTTTAGTCCGAAGCGCTGCCTTTGGTGCTGCCGGATGCACACCAGGAATGGTGCTGTGAACGCTCGGGCTCGAATCAGGCGCGGCGGATGCGTCTTTGTCTCTGGAAGGACTGATCATCGATGCGCCGTCCATTTGAGAAGTGGATGGTTGATTCGATCGCTCCAGAGTGCCGGTTCGCACGCTGGGCTGGACGACTGAATCTGCTGATGAGCTCTTCGCGGTTGGCGAGTCCGTTTGCGGTATGCCGGAAAAATATGTTATCGAAACGACGGTTCCCGCGGCGAGAATCAATAGCAAGCCGCTGCCGGCCAGGATAGCTGCTCTGTGCTGTTGAAATATATTTTTCGGCTGTGTGGCTACACGCGAACCAGGAATGAGCGGCTGCGTCTGTGCAGTCTCAGCCTCGCAGGTGGTCTGTCCGCTTGCCTGTGCTACTGCATCTGGTGCACCGCCCTGGGCTGCGATCGAAGTTGATCGTACATCATCAGCGGTATCAGCTCCTTCTTGCACGAGAGTTTCACCGCTGATGCGGTCCAGATTCTCGGTATTCTCAAAATCCTGCCACAGTTTTGTTTGTTTCCTGCTTGCCGGTCTGTGAGCCTGACTTGGCGTAATGTTCTTTCCCTGGTCCCCGGAAACAGCGGCTTGATTGCCCACAGCCGTGGCACTGCCCGTGGTTCGGCGAGGAATATCGGGATATTCCAAGCTGCCGCAATGCTCGAGCCTCTCTTTTATAAACGCCATCGACTCCGGCCGCCCCGTCGTCTTTGGCGCAATGCAAGTCAGGGTCAGCTCCTCCAATTCCTTGAGCTGCGAGAACGGCACTGGAAACGGAGGCGGGGGCTCACTCGTCTTTTTGCGGACGGTATCATATGAGGTGCTGCCTTTATAAGGAGCCTCGCCCGTCAATGATTCATATAGAATGATGCCGAGTGAATAGATGTCGGTTTTGCCGTTAAGCATCAAACCCATGCATTGCTCGGGGCTCATATATAGAGGACTGCCCACGACCTGCCCGGCTTGGGTCAATGAAACGATGTCGGCGGACGATTTGGCGATGCCGAAGTCGAGAATTTTGACGAAGTCTTCTTTGTGCTCGCAGTCGAGCATGACGTTGTCCGGTTTCAAATCGCGGTGAATGATGCCGTGTTTATGCGCGTATTCCATGGCATCCGCCACCTGAGCGAGAATGGCGCAGGCTCTTTTGGGCGGCAGCGCTCCTTCCTTTTGGAGCAGCTCGCGCAATGTAGTGCCGCTGATCAATTCCATGACCAGATATGGCTGATCATCCTCGGAGAATCCGAACTCATAGAGCGTGGCAATGTTCGGATGGCGTAAATTGCCCATGGCTGTAGCTTCCCGCTGGACACGTTTGACATTCACCTCATCGGAGCTCAAACGCGTCGGTAGGAGTTTGACCGCCACTGGACGTTTAATACTGACTTGCTCGGCACGGTAAACGAGGCCCATCCCCCCGGAGCCGAGGCGTTCGATAAGGCGATAATTGTTGATCACCTTACCCACAAGAGGATCGCTTTTCGGTCCTCGAATGGTTTTGTCCGAGGAGTGCATACAACTCCTTCCCCTGCCATCGACGTTCCTGCCAAGAAAGTAATGCCCACGGTTTCAGGGGAATATCGGGGCTCAAGACGGGATTTAATCATCGGGACTCGAGCCGGCGCTGTCATTTATTACTGGCCAAGGTTCCCTGGCACTTTGCTTTTTTATTCGACGACGGCCCTTCGTTAAGGTTTCTTGCAAATGTTAACCGGCGGCCGTTATTGTGCCTTTTCCCTGGGGCCAAGCCCGATTCGACTGACGAGGCGAGCAAAAAGTTTTGATTTGTGGCAGGATACGAATAGAGGACTCACACAAGGGGACCCCATGTTGCGTTTAGACCGCGCTGAAGAAAGATCGGAGGGCTTCGCATCCTGCCTTCCTGCTTTGATCGCGGTTGCGCTGATGGTCGGCATCAGTCATGTGCTCTTCGCCCCGGTCGGCTTCTTTTTAGTCGTCGCCTTCATTTACATAGGCGTCTTTTCATGCCTTTGCCTTTATTGGCTGAACAACTTCGCCAACAATTTGACCAGAATGCTTTGCGAGGTGGAGTGGAAAGATGTCTTTCAGCAACTGAGCAAACGCCGAACTCTGGCCTGGGCGGGTTTGGTTCTGGCGTTTTCTTTCTTCATCGCCGGTTTGATGTGGTGATCAATCATCTGACGCG
>JAJPJO010000141.1 GCA_021324135.1 Pseudomonadota bacterium | reverse complement strand
TTGCGTAAAATTCCCCACTGCTGCCTCCCGTAGGAGTATGGGCCGTGTCTCAGTCCCATTGTGGCTGATCATCCTCTCAGACCAACTACCGATCGTTGCCTTGGTGGGCTATTACCCCGCCAACTAGCTAATCGGACGCAGGCTCATCTTCAGGCGAATTGCTCCTTTCACGATCACTCGCACATGGGGTATTAGCGGACCTTTCAGTCCGTTGTCCCCCACCTAAAGGCAGATTCCTACGTATTACTCACCCGTCCGCCGCTGACTACTCATGGTAGCAAGCTACCACTTTCACCCGCTCGACTTGCATGTGTGAGGCACACCGCCAGCGTTCGTCCTGAGCCAGGATCAAACTCTCCGTTGTCAAACTCATCAGGAGTACTGATGAGCCTCAAAAGAGTTTTGATGCTGCTACTCAAATTCTTGACAGGCGCCTTGATTGGCTATTCAGTTATCAGGGTTCGATGACGGCGAATCCGGCGACACGATTGATTCGTGTAGCGCCCTCGCACAACAATGAATCTTACCAACACTTCTGCGCGGGTGTCAACTTTTGAGGCGCCCTATTTGTGCCTATTTCGTCGATCTCTTATCAATTCGAGATATATACTTTCCCTTAAGAATTATGCCAAAGTGCATAGCTAGTGCTGTTTCCAGCAAAAAAGAGAAAAATGATATTCGCTGAAACATTGACGACAAGCTCAAGTCCATAGCCCTCTGTCCTTGGCCGCTGCTGCTCTGCTTGCATGATCGGCAACCTTATATATATGAGGTACGAGAATGGATTTTCCAGATCTATGGGAAACGTTTGATAGCAGCCGAGCCGAGAGATCAAGAGACTAAATTAGCGATCCATTATCTGACTGGCAAGGTAAACAGGCGATTTGGATTTTCTTGCGCCGGTGATCAAGACGAGCTTGCTGCCTCGCAACTGGCAGAGAAGATATGTTTTGTTGAGGCGAAATACCTGGCGAGCTGATCCATATAAATTGATTTTGTCATCGAGGAAACTACCGGTTTCTCTCTGTCCTTGCAGCTCTTCAATGGTGCTCGTGTACTTTGAATAAATCCGTGAAGCCACCTCCGGATTACCATAATCAACAAACAGAAGCTTCATGCGCTCGCGGCTCGGCTCAAACACCTGATAATCAGCTACCGCACAAGCACGGGCACGGTCCAATGAGAGCGTGCCGAGATTGGGAGCGCTGAAATATCGGCTGGCAGAGAGCGGGCCCATGACGATTTTTTCGCTGCCTTTCACCCGATCGATCACCGGCAAGTAGGACAGCACCGTCGGTGGTGCGGCGTGCTCGCCGATGTTTTTCACCAGACTGTCCGCAAACTTTGTAATCACTTCTTTGCTCTCATCGTCGTCTTCTGACGTCGCTGAAATAACAAAAAGGTAATGGTCCTGCCAAAATGAAATGCTGTCAGCGTCCTCAGACGAGCCATCGCCTCGCTTCATTACCGTCGTCGAGCCCTTTCTCATCAAATCGTAGCCGGCGTTCGCTCCGGCAGTCCTCGTGAAGCTGAACGCCTGAACATTTATATAGCGATTGCCGCGCTGAAAAACTTTTATCGTCAGGGCGCGGCAGCCGAACTCTTGCAAGATGGCCAGCTCGTTGCTCGAAAGCGATGGAAAAAAATCTTTTGATTCGCCAAGACCGAGGCCATCGCCAAGCGGCCGCAGTTGTCCGGCATCGGGATAAAAGCCCGCCGTTTTCACCTCATTCCAGCCCGGGTAGCTCAAACTGCTGAGAATGGCTTGCGAATTCGACAACTGCTCTACCGGCATTTGAGCTTGATCTGCTGCCGGGCTGCTTTCAATACTCGAGGGCGTTTGGGCCAGAACAAAATTTGCAGGCGCTTCTGCTAGAGCCCACAGAGCAATAAAGAGAGAAAACGCATGACGGCTCGATTTCATACAATCACATACGACCGAACAAGATGCACAAGTCTATCAAAATCAAGAGCGAAACAGGAAAGCAGCTGGGTTAACAGAGCTTTGTAAATGCGGCACCAGCATATGAAATCTGGGCTATGCGAACTATAGAAAGCCTGTTGAGGCAGACCTGGAGAGCCTGGGGCTTTGAGAAATTCGAGGAGTCCGCAAAGTAGAAACAAAAATAATCAAAATCGCTTTTGCCTTGGCAGAAGCAGGAGGCCCTATATGAAAAATACGAGAAGCCAAGCCGGGGCGTTCTCAAAACTCGACGCACGATGGTACGGCTCAAGCATGAAAAAGGCGACTTTGGGAGTGGCGCTCTCTCTTGTGGCAATAAGCACGTATTGCGCACAACAAGCGCGGTGCGAATCGGAGGCCGCCAGCGAATCGGGCTCGGAAGCCTCAGGCGAATCAGGGCCTAACCAGGGCCTGTGGGGCTTGGGCGGCTGGGCGAACGGCTATCTCTGGGGCTCGGGCTCTGTAAATCCGTACGGATGGGGCACGGGATCTCCCTATACGCCAACCCAACCAGGAGCCCTGCCTGCCCATAGCGTGAGCGGTGAAGGCGCAGCCTGGGGCAGCGCGCCACAGCCGGTAGGCGGTGAGGCTCTTTCAAAGGGACCGATTCAACGCGGTTATCTCTGGGGCGCAAACACACCGCGCTTGTCGCATCGTTATGGCGGCGCTCTGGCCCGCTCAATATCAGGGGCGAGAGTGGCTCACGCGCGCGTCGTCGAGTACAACTGGAAGAGACACACCAAACGAACTTTCATTGGCTCGGAGCGCAACAACAATCGGCGAACGGCGTCGATGGGCAACAATGTTAGATAAATAAGTTTGGAAGACTTTTCTTTCAAAGCAAAAGCCTGGCTTCTGAAGCCTCCGGCAAGCTTCTTGCCGGAGCGCTTCAATCCTTAGTTCGGAACGTCACCCTGTCTTGATCCAGGTAGGCTTCGACATTCGGCAGATACAGCGCGTTATGCTCCAGACGTCTGCGGTTGAAGTCATTCAGAAAACGCGTCTTGTCCTCAGGGTCTAACTGGGCGATCGCCTCATTTGCGGTTCGCACGGAAATCTCGGGTGTAACCGTTGGAAGATCATTAGGCGGTGCCTTGTCCCATTCCGCTCTTGTGAAGTTCGGTTCCAGAGCATTTGTCGACCTGCGACATCGCGGGTGAACTCAGTTCACCTCGTAAATGCAAGTTCAAGTCCAGCGCATTCTCAGCGGCACGTTCTGCTAAAGGTTTCGCTGTCGGCGCTTCGCTGCGCTCTTGGGTCATGGTTTGCTCTCCTGCATGAAGTAGAGAATCGCAGAATCTGTATATTCTGCCGCCTACAAGACAATAAAGCGCTCCGCGTTAAATGCGCGTGAAACGGGCTTTCCATGGATAGAGACAATCAATGGGAGCCTTTATTTGATCACATGCAATTAGAGTCCGACCAAGTCCTTGCCATCGACAAACAGATGCGTCGGCAAGGCATGTCCATTGCTGTCCACGGCAAGCTCAACATACATATCTTTTGCGCCCTGCGTCTTTTGAGCAGTCCCTTCCGGCACGTAAATCTTGTCGAAGCCAAGATCGAAATTAGACCAGTTGCTGCTCGCGTACCTGACGCGCGCCTCGATGAACGCCTCGCCATTACTGGTCACAGGTCTGTCACGTGATACCGCCTTCAGTGTCCAGTAAGGCTCGCCCTTTTGGACAAGAAAGTAAATTCGCTCTCCAGGCTTGAACGACTCTACACCCTTTGGATTTTGAAAAGCCGGGTAGGTGACTTGCACATACTCGCCTTTGAGCGGATCTCTTGGATCGGACGTGGTTGCCTTTAGTTTCACTGTTGTTCCTGTGACGACCGTATGGGCATTGGTGGCGAAAAATCCAGCCAGAAGAAGTACTTGCGCTGAGATTGCCAATCCGAGCCAGCCCAGCTTAGCTTTTCTCCTGGGCGCCGGCATAAATTGCTCCGCCAGTGGTGGCAGGCTGTCGGGAACCTGTATCGCGTCTGTTCTTGTCTTATCCATAATAATACCTCCATATGATGTGGGTTGAGAATGATACTTATTGCTCAATTTGCCTTCGACTGTCTCAAATGCAAAAGCCTGCTCAGTGCATTTGCATCAGGCTGACTTCTGCATGCCACCACGACCAGTACCAGAAGCAAAACTGCTCCGACCAGGAACAGTCCTAGCGTCAGCCAGGGTGAGACAGATTGGCTAGAGAAAAAAACGTTTATGGCGCCGGTGGAGACCGCCAATATGGGAAGGGCTCGTGCGAAGTAATTGTTCGTTTTCAAACTGGTCCAAGCAAGAGCTGCTACGGCTGCGATAGCAAAAATAATGAAACAGGCCAAGCCAATATTGGAACCTAAATCCTGGAGTGAAAAGCGGGCGAGCAACTGCGTGTAAAGCCAGCATCTTATATAAGACGAGAGAAATGGTGACAGCAGTGCCATAAATGAGACAGGAGCAATCAGAGCCCCGCAAAAGATTACGGCTGCATTCATCCTCAGGCGTCTATGGAACAGGCAGGCGATGAAGGCTGCTGCAGAGAATATGATGGCGATGCACAATCGATCGCTAATGCAAGGTTGTATATAGCCCGAGCTTGCAAAGGGAGAGAGAAACAATCCGTACAAAGCAGCTCCCAGTCCAATTACTTGATAGGCCGCGGAAAGCCTTGTTTGACGGTGCTCGATGAGAATGAAGTGCAGCAAGAACACAGCCAGTCCGGACAGCGCGACAATGGGCCCTTCTGCGATGCCCAGCTTCGTGATGAATGCCACCAGAAGCAATGCCATGCATAACGGGTTCTGCAAGACCCAACTCAATACAAGCGAGAGCAATACAGGCAAAAAGAATTGCCAGCCGAAGTCCTGCGCAAAAGAAACCGAGTAACTAAGCACAATTACGCCGAGCAAAGCGCTCCATCTCGATCGAAGCGCCACCGCTACCGGTGCAATACCGGCACCCCAGATAAAAATTTCGCAATGCTCTTCGCCGCTCAAATGAAAAAACTGCGCGATTGACACGGCGATTCCGCCGAGCAAAACGCTGCCAAGCAAGGCAGCCGCCTCCGATAGATTGTTCTGCTCTTCATTTTGGCGCAAACGCCAGGAGAAGAGATAGCTGATGGTCATGATCATGGTCAGGCTGGCGAATTTCCAGATCAGTGGAATTGTCTGAGTATTTGAAGCAATCAGGCTCATGAGCGCGGCACCGCACAGGCACGCACCCAATGCCGTGAGGGTCTTGAGAAAATAATCAGTGTTGGAACGGACAGTATAGGTCGAGAGAATTTTGCGCCCTTGGCCTTCCTGCAGCAGATCAGCTTCCTCCCAGCGGGTCACTTCTCTTCTGAGAAAATTATATTCGTCTTGAGAAATCATATTTGCATTCCTCGATAACATGTGGACACCGGACTCGACAATGCTTAGCCAAACGGATGATGATAAGCGGATGCCTGCCATGGTGGCACCGCGCGTGGTGCAGGCGTCCAACGTGGCACTGACGATCGGCTGCTTCGCTGACCACGAAGAGCCGCACCAATGAAGGCTAAATTTTCGATACCGTTTACTAAGTAGACATGATTATGGCGCTCAATCAATCATTGGCAAACAGGGTAAACACCAGACTTGGCAAGAAATCCCCTGTGGCGCCGCTAAGGGACTCACTTTTTCTTTCTGCCCTTCTTCTTCGCTATTCGCTGGTGCACGGATTTTGCCTTTGCAGGGCCCTTCTTCTCCCTGACCGTCTCGTCCGCCTTGGCTTTCTTATCATTGCGAAAAGCCCAGACGAGCAGTACGACCCAGAGAGGCGGAATCCAGCCCAAGAACAAATTCAACAGGCCGATTATTTTTCTTCGCTCTTTGTGGCGTTCGAATGCGACAACGGCAGGCAAAAAGTTGATGCCGAGCAGCAAATCCAGATCGAATCCGGAGAGAGGCACTGCCAGAATGCACTTGAAGACGTTCTGCTCCGGTATGTTGCGCAGCAAAACATCAACACCCGGCACAAGATATTGGCAGATCAAATAGATCAGTCCTGCGGCAGCGAGCAAATATCCGCAGACCTTAAACTTCTTCAGGTACAAAACCAAGATGGCAGCAAGAAGAAAATTTCCAGGGCAGATGTGGGCAGCCACGTTTACAAAGAACCAGACCAATCCCTGGTAGGACGCGACAATGTTGAACGGCACGTCATGCCGGCCTCGAACATAGGTGTTGATCAATGCCATGATGACAAAAAACAGGCACGAACCCAAATAAATCAGGATCAGTCCTTTTTTCTTCATCGAGCATCCTTACGCTGGTTGCCACACTTATACCACGGAAGAGACGAGTTGAAGATAGCACCGGCGGTGCCATCTCCAACTCCTGCTGACCAGGCCGTGATAGTTTAAGAGGTCAGCGCAAACTTACTTGCTGTAATTGACCTTAAGCTTTTCGCTGGCTCTCTTCATAGCGGCATCGTACATGACGGAATCGAGATTGCTGTCCTTTCTGCTGACGCCACCGGCGGCATAATAGGAGTCACCCGCCATGCCTGCCCCAGCGCTCGCCGACATCGGAGCGGCAGCGGCAAATCTTGCATGGCTCACGCCTGAGACTGCTGTCATTCCCCCTGAGGCCGAGCCGCCGCTCAGCAGATATGCTCTGTTTACACTCTTCGCTTTTCCGGCCTTAGCTAATTCGGTGGCTCCTTTTTTCCAGTCACCACGGGCAGCGGAGCTGACCTCATATGTGGTGCCACCGGATGTCACCAGCGTTTTTTCCTCGCCGCGCCTATCTCGCACAATCTGCCTGTAGGAAAGGCGCTCGAACTTACCATCGGCAAGCTTGGCTATTTCGCTGAAGACCTGCACGCCATCACCATAGTTCTCCAGTCCATGGCAGCCAATCGTATTGATCTGAATGCCATGACCAACGGCGAATTTTGCCTCATCATCCCACTTATAATCGTCAGGATAAACTTTCGGCGTGGCGTCCCCGATCAAGAAAAGGAGCTTAGCGGTTTTGTTCGATTTGTCCCAATCGAGATCGCGAACGGAGGCATGGAGAGCCTCATTGACAGCTTCCGGACCGTCACCGCCGCCGAAGGCCTTCAGCTCCGATATATCCTTGACGAATTTATCGACGTCATCAGTGAATGGGTAGATCTTGGTGACATATTCATCACCGCGATCGCGGAACGCCACCAGTCCAACCCGAACAATCGGAGCCGGCTTGCCGGCACATAGCTTGGCGACGAGGTCTTTGACTTTGGTTTTCACCATGTCAATCTCGTTTTGCATCGAGCCGGTCGTGTCGATACAAAATGCCAGGTCCATGTGCGGTCGATCTTTGCTCGTTTTCTCCTTGAGCTCGACCCTGGACTCTTGCTTGCCGCCCTCTTGTTTTATGGTATCGGACTCCAGATCCTTCGCCGCCAACTTCATGCTGGCAAAAGACGAGAAGACGACCGTCCCGGCAACCAACAGGCAAACATTTTTCGCTTTCATGACATTCCCCTTCGCACGCAATTCGCTATGCAATCGCCATGATTCAAGATTAGCGAAAAGCGAGAATTTTAGCGGCTGTTCTATGCCTGAAGTTTGCCTGGGGAAATTCCCAGGCCGATGTCAGCCCCGGCGGAAATTGTTCAGAACCTGTCAGGACAAGCGGTCGCGCTTTACTTCTGCCACTGAATCGATTTGAATGAGTTCATCCCGGCGAGCAATCGTCTGGCATACTGATTGGTCTTGGTTTGAAAGGTCAACTCCTGGACTTCAGCGCCTGTTCCGTCGGCATCAATATATATTGTGTAGGCGGTCAAATCGTCCTTAGCATAGCGCCCTTCGACAATCAAAACCCGTCTGCCGTTTAGATCCTCTGTCTTGGCGAGTAGAAGCTTGAATACCCCAAGATTGGCTTTTTCTTGCACCGTTTCCTTTAGAAGGGCAATCTCTCTGTTTTTCAAAACGTGAGGAGGCTGGCTCAAAATGTCTCGGAAGGCTCTGGCATCAGACTCGGACAAACGTTGACCTCTGTACTCGAAGTAGATTTTCACATGCTCATCAGTGCTCAGATGATAAGACTGGAAGAAGCTCTGACCGGGCACGCCGCCCAGGCGCGTTCCCAATTCAAAGGACGGTGGCAAGGTGATCTGATCCACCACACCAATGCTGCGCACAACCAGACCGCTGGCCTTTTTCAGGGCATATACCAGTCGCAGCCTCTGCTCGGCAGATGCTTTACTCGACTTGCCGACCACGGACGGCTGCTGAAACGATTCGAACGAAGAGACGTCTTCAGCGATGCTCGGATTCTGCATCACAGCTATTGGCGTATTTGGAATTGTCGTTGCAGCGATAGTTTCCATCTTTCCGTTATCTCCATGACACCAGTGCCTGGTGAGCGAACATGATGCGTAAGGCGGGATCTGTGCCTCGATTACTTTTCGAGCACCAGCTCCGCAATGCACATATCAAAATCGTCTGGTCGCTTGCAGGCGAACTTTTAGCGAGTGAACTTTCGTCATTGAAAAACACGCCAG
>JAJPJO010000461.1 GCA_021324135.1 Pseudomonadota bacterium | reverse complement strand
TCCGCTGCCCTCGCCTGCGCGCTCATGCTGTTTGGAAGCATGGCATTTGCGCAGCAAGGAACGCAGCCTGTTACCGTTTCTCTAATCGCCAACTCGACCGCCGTCGAGCCCGGCAAGCCCTTCAAAATCGGCGCCGTCTTCAAGCTGGAACCCGGCTGGCACATCTATTACCGGGAATCCGGTGATACCGGGCTTCCGACCAGCGTGACACTGAAGCTGCCGGAGGGCTTCTCTCAGGGCGAGCTGGAGTGGCAGAAGCCGAAACGCTTCCAGGAAGACGGATTCACCACTTACGGCTACACCGATGAAACGGTGATCGCCCTCACCATCGTTCCGCCTGCCGATCTGAAGCCCGGTCGGAAGCTGGAATTCCAGATCACGCTCTCATGGTTGGCTTGCAAAAAGACCTGCCAACCCGGCCGCGCCGCTCTGACACTCAGCCTTCAGTCAACCGATCAAAAGCAGGCAGCGCAAGCGATCAACACCGAGCGCTTCGTCGGCCTTGGCTACGCCGGTACAAAAGCCGACCTCGAGCGCGAAGCACACAGCAGAGTGGGATCGGTTCTCGACCAGAAGCTAACGATTGAGGACGGCGACACGGGCAATCACAGCTTGCTCGCCTACATCGCCCTCGCTTTTCTCGGCGGGCTGCTGCTCAATTGCATGCCTTGCGTCTTGCCGGTCATCTCGCTCAAGGTATTGCGTTTCGTCCAAGAGGCAGGGCAAAGCCGGCGCAGACTCATCAGTCTCGGGCTTGCCTATGCTGCCGGGACCGTTCTCACATGCATCACTCTGGCACTGGCGGTGGTGCTGGCCAAAACGTGCGGATACAGCGTCGGCTGGGGCTTTCAGTTCCAGTCGCCGCTTTTCTTGCTCGGCATGGCGACTCTGCTGACCATCATGTCGCTGGGCTTGTTCGATCTCTACTTCGTACAGCTCAGCGCCGGTGAGGGGCTCGGCAAGCTATCAGATCGCAAGGGTGTGACCGGTGCTTTCTTCACGGGAGTGGTGGCCACGATTCTCTCCACACCCTGCACGGCGCCGTTCCTCGGCAGCGCTGTCGGGTTCGCCTTCGCGCAGCCGTGGTGGGTGACAATCGCCATCTTCTCGGCCATCGGCAGCGGACTGGCCGCACCGTATCTAGTGCTGACCGCGCACCCGGCTTGCTTGCGCTTCTTGCCGAAACCAGGCACCTGGATGGTGCACTTCAAAGAGTGCATGGGCTTCGTTCTCTTAGGGAGCGTCGTCTGGTTGCTCTTCGTACTTGGCCGGCAAGCCGGTCCCGACGGGGTAGTGGCAGCCCTGGCGTTCTTGCTTGCGACGTCGTTTGCCGCCTGGCTGTACAATCGCCTCGGGGGCTTGAATGCCTCGCGGCAGCGTAGGGTAGTACTGGCCGTGGTGGCACTGACCTTAACCGGAGGCATGTTGTTCCTCTACACTCTGCCGGTTCTGCAAGCGACGAACCAGGCGAGCGCTTCGCGGGCAGGAACAGCAGCGCCGGTGCAGAGTCAGTCCGAGATCGCCTGGGCACCTTTCAGCAAAGAGGCAGTCGATAAAAGCGTTGACGATGGCAAGGTCGTCTTCATCGACTGCACCGCGGACTGGTGCCAGACCTGCAAGTTCAACGAGGCAACCGTACTGGGCAGCGAATCGGTGTCCCAGACATTCAAGAAGCTTGGCGTTGCCGCCTTCAGAGCCGACTGGACGAACAACGATGCCAAGATCACCGAGCTGCTCGCGAAATTCGGCCGGGCAAGCGTGCCGCTCTACATCATCCTGAGCCCGCACAGACCTACCCAGCCGATCGTGCTTCCGACTCTCCTGAGCAAGCAAGTGCTGATCGAGAAGTTGGAAGAAGCGTCACGGCCTTAACCGGTCGACGCTGCGTTCTTCGGGCTGCCCTGCCTCTCTCGGGCTGCGGCAGCCCGTCTCCGTCCGTATCACAGAACCCCGGCAGCGGGCTGGGGTTCACACAACAACCACTCAGGTTCCCAGCGCAACTTATGAAAAAGACATCAAGAACGTTTGCATTCTCTGCGCTGACTCTTGCCTTCGTGCTCGGGTCAGCATTCGGTTCGCTTCCTTCGCGAAGCGTAAGTGACACCACCTCTGATACCACCAGCAAGCTGGTGATCAACGAGGTCGATGACACGAGCTTCGACAAGGAGCTCAAGGGGGCAAAGCTTCCCGTGGTCGTGGACTTCACCGCCGCCTGGTGCGGTCCGTGCCAGGCACTGAAGCCCAAGCTCGAGCAGCTCGCCTCCGAGTTCAAAGGCAAGCTCATCTTCATCAAGGTGGAGGAAACAAGGTCGCCGCAACTGGTCGAGGACCAGGGCGTCAGCGCCTTTCCGACGGTGAAGATGTACGCTCCGGGCGGCAAACTCCTCTCCCAATCGGTGAGGAACAAGCCGATCGACGTCCTGCGCAACTGGCTGCAGTCGGAGCTGGACAAGTACAACAAGGCTCAGTCCCAGTCCGGGACCGGCACCGGCGGCTCTTCCAGGCAGAACGACAAGAAGTAAGTGCTGAACGCCGGCCAGCAAGGCTCGGCAGCCGGACTACAGCAAGACTGAGTAGCCGCTGCTGGTAGCAACCCCCTACAGGAACAGAGAGAGGCTTTCGAGAGGAGTTCAAGATGAACCCTTTCGATTGCAGATCTGTTCTACTACTTCATGTCTTACATAACAGCCGCAGCCATAGAAATCCTCGGCTATGAATCGTTAAGACGAAAATCCAGGCAGCCGGACTGCGTTTTGCCTTAGCCTACATAAATTCAGCTATGAAATGGCAAGAATGGGTATAAATTATGAGGCGGAACCCCGATGGGAGAGTGAGCATGAATCGCGAGATTTGGTCGGGTGGAGACAACGGCGGAACAAGTAAGCCGCACGGTCTGGACATCAATTCGCTGCAGCTTGGTGATGCAAGAAAAACAGGTGACGATCGAGTCGCTAACACTCTCTTGCAGAAAATGCGGCATGCCACATTGGATGCCAATTTGACGCCGAAGGAAGGCGAGCAGCTTGGACAGCTCGAGGCAGCCATCGTCAAACCCGATCCGAATAAAGTCGCACAACTGGTAAAGGACGCAAACAGCGGCGATCGAGCCAGCGCCGAGCGAGTCCTGACGGCACTGGCCGAGGCACTGACATCAGTAGGCATCGGCAATCGAGTCAGCGGAGATGCGCAGGACGGCTTCAGACTTAGCCTCTTCCAGGGCGGCACCGCCACAGAGCCAGCCAGATACGTGATGACCTTCAACCCCGACGGACAGATTACCCATCC
Source organism: Pseudomonadota bacterium (assembly GCA_021324135.1). Classification (GTDB taxonomy): domain Bacteria; phylum Cyanobacteriota; class Vampirovibrionia; order Obscuribacterales; family Obscuribacteraceae; genus JAJPJO01. Next base: position 12,883 of record JAJPJO010000461.1, on the reverse strand, counting down.
TGATCGCCAGACGACATCAATGTCCAGCCAATTTCCTGTTTCGATGCGCTCGGGCGACATGAGCGGAGCTCGCTATGCCGTTAATGAACCAGCCCGCCGCAACTATGCCGGAGCATTCATGCCCGCCACAGCCGGTCGACCGCTCGCCACGCAAGCGGAAATTCCGCCCGGTCCGACAGCCTTCATGCAGAAATTGAGAAAGAGCATCAGCACTTAAGTCGACCTTGTTAGCAATTTAAGTCGACTTTGCTGGGCGCCAAGCCTTGACGCAAATTGTTCTATGTTGTTCTATAGTAGCTCAAATCCTTAGAAGTGAACCCCAATCAGCTCAAAACACTTGGACTTAAGGTTGCGACCTTAGCCGGCATTTTGATGAACGATTAGGGGTTCACGTTCTCTCGGAAAACCATCAGCCTGGGAGTGTAGGTCCTGGGCTGAGGACCGAGTTTAGTTAGAGCCGGTCATGGCAGACTCTGCCGCGATCGAGCTCGACGGATCAGCACCAGCGATGGTACTTGCTGCGTACGCGGGCAAGGTAGCTGTCGAGATCGGCGCGGCTGATCACGTACACCGGAACGACGGCAGCGCCATGACCCATCGGACCAGCCGAGACAAAGATGTGGTCGGCGACGTGGCCGATCTCATCCAGGTGAGCGTCAAGGTATTTGACCAGCGGACGCTGAGCGTCGCTGAACCCGCCGTCCTCAAGCAGCTCCCACAAAATAGCGCGGTTGATCACGCCATTGGGAGCGAGCCGGTCGAAGTATCGCTTGGCGAATGATACCACAGCCGGTGCCTCGGACAACTGCTTCTCAATCGAGGCAGTGACGGATTGAACACGCAGGATGGACACGCCTAGAGTGAGCACGCCCAGGAAGGCGGTCATGACAAGCGTATCGGGCTCGTTGATGCCATTGATCATGAAGCTGAAGACAACGCTGATGCCGAGGGCAACAGCAGCGGAAGCCCAGATCCATTTGCGCCCGAGCGAGCGCATCAGATCCGGGACGGCAAAGCCGACAACCAGTGCCTGGGCGGCACCCAGAAGCAAGGCGAAGTTCGGTTGAAGGTTCATAACATCTCCTGATGAGGAGGGCAGTTCGGAATGCTGTCAGACACGTTTGCCGGAGCGCCAGCTAGGTTCGCTGGGCCGCCGACCACGTTGCCGGACTGCATTTTTCTCAAGCCGCGAAGTCAGCTCGGCCGGTTGTGCCGGTCGAGCTGGTTTTGGAAGCACTAGGCCCTCTTGCCAGGCTTCTCCGGCTTCATGCCGTACAAACAAGTTTTCAGCCTGCGCACCAACGGATCGGTGAGCCATCCGTAGTGGAAGCCGGCTTTCAACAAGCCGCAGCGAAGGTAGCAATCGCGATGCAGGACCCGCCAGATCATGCCCGAGCGCCAGTTTTCGATCATGCAAACGATCGGACCCTGGTCGATGCCGACTCTCTCTTTGTCGAGCCAACCGCAGCGCGTGCTGGGATCGAAGCTCATGTTGAAAGCATCGACAAAGCCACCCTCATCCGAAAACAGCTCCGGCCGTTCATTCAGCCAGAACTTCGTCGTGGGGATGGATATCTCGGGGACAAACGGCATGGCGCTGACCGCACCGGTCGGGGCGATCGTTCCATCATCAAACCCGTTGGGGCTGATGCCGCGCTCGGAGTAGGCGCGGAACTGAACCGTGCGACCGTTCACTTCCTTCTGGAAGTCGCCCGGTCCGTCGCAAGCGGTCTGCGACCAGTTCCAGCCACCGTACCCGATGAGCTTGAGCGGGTTCTCTTGCGCGTACAGGTATTGCACGAGCGACATGCGCCGCGAGTTCTCGAACCAATCCCAGCCACGCGCCGTGCAGAATCGATCGCGGATGCCGCGGAAATCGATCCAGACATGCGGGTACTGGTACGGAAAGAGCGGCTCGCCCGGCATGCTCACGTACTTGATACCGTAGCGCTCGCTGATTGGGGCGGACTCGAGATACGCATCCCATGCCTCACTCGGTGCAGGATGCGTGGGCGAGCCCAGGGCAAGGATGTAGAGCAGAAGGGCTTCATTGTATCCCTTGTAGACATAGGGAATGACGCCATTCTCCGGAGTCCATCCATGCCTGATGAGCTTGTCCTCTCGCACCATCCAGTCCCACTCGACGCGCCGGTAGAGGGCGTCCGCCAGTTCGCGAATCTTCCGCTCGCGGGCGTTCTTGCCCCGGAAGAAGTTGCGCGCGAACAGGACTCCCGCCATCAGAAGGGCCGTGTCGATGGTGGACAATTCAGACTTCCAGTAGCGCGGCGGCTGGGCGCGCACTCCCGTCTCCGGGTCGAGGAAGTGATAGAAGAAACCGCGGTAGCCGCTGGTTCCCTCCGAGGCAATTCCCTGCGGCGCCGACCAGAGCGTCTTGAGCGTTTTGAGCGCGTACGACGCCGCTTCCTGGCGGCTCACCCAGCCCCTGCGACAGGCGCAGCCGTAGGCAGTGAGAGCGAAGCCGACAGCAGCGATGCTCGCCGGACTGGTCGCTGTGCTCCGGTCGAGCACAAGCCCCGTCTTCGGGTTCTGGTTCAAAAGAAAATACTTGAAGTGGGCGCGACCAACGCGGCCAAGCAGGCGGGCGTGGCGGCGCTTATCGATTGGCAGAGAGAGAACGCCGTCTTCTCGAGAAGACTCGTTTTCTCTGCCATTTCGTTTGGTCTTCCTCATGGCAGATCCTCCGTTGAGCCCGCACGAGGCAGGCAAAAAGTGTGTTGCGAAGAACCAACCCATGCCTGAGAGCAGCCTCCGGGGAGACTGCATCTCAGGCATAGGTTCGGTGTCACAGACGAAACGCTGCTCAGTCCTTGCGGAGAGAAGCGAGGTATTCGTCTGCCTCAACGAGCCGCCAGCCGCCGCCATGCTCGAGCACAAGCACGGTGTCGTGGTAAGCAATCAGCGCCTGGTGGTGAGCCACCGAGACGACCGTTGCACCACAGGTGGTGACAAACTCGTACATCTTCCGCTCGTTGTCGGCGTCCAGAGCACTGGTCGCTTCGTCGAGCAAGACAAGCTTTGGCGTTGCCAGCAAGAGGCGCGCAAAAGCGACGCGTTGCCGCTCACCCGGCGAAAGAATCTCCGACCAGGTCTTCACGGCATTGAGTCCGCCGACGCGCAAACTGAGCTCAGCCAGATCGACGCGCTTGAGCACGTCAATGATGCGGGCATCACTGATGCCGGTCTCCTCGGCGCTCAGGGGATAGGTGAGCTGATCGCGCAGCGTCCCCAGCGGCATGTACGATTCCTGCGGTAGAACCATCATGTCGCTCAGGTCGGGGCGCTCAATCAAACCCGAACCATCCAGCCAGAGCCCGGCGACGGCGCGAAGCAATGAACTCTTGCCGACGCCCGAAGGCCCGGCGATGATCAAGCGGGCGCCCAGCTTCAACTCCAGGTTCAATCCCTGAACCAGAGAGTGAGAGCGGTCCGGCGTGGTCATCGACAGGTTGCTTATCACCAGCCGACCTCCGGCCGTCACCCGCGTCTTGATACCATTACTGGTGGCAATAGCAGCGGCGGCGGTTGCCTGACACTCAGGAGCACCGGTTGCATTATGCTCGAGCGCGGTCATTTCGGATTGGGCGGCCTGGTTCTCGAGTTGCTCGAGCTTGCCGATGAAATCCGAGATGCGGCGCGCAATTGCACCGAGCCTGGCGTACGTCTGGTACTGCCCAACGACGATCGACAGCGCGCCGACCACCGTTCCGAACGCAGTCGCAGCCTGCACAATCATGCCGAGCTCGATCTGCCCCGCCAGGTACAGCGGAGCAGATATGAGCGACGGAATGATCAGCACGCCGTAATCGTAGCTGGTTTTGAAGAGCGTCATGTTGCGCTGCCAGCTGACGATCGAGTACATGTTTTTCAGAACGCAGCCGAAGCGCTGGAGCAGTCCTTTGCTCTCGCGTTCGCCGGCGTTGTACAAGCCGATGGCCTCCGCGTTGTCGCGCAGATAGACCAGGTTGTAGCGAAACTCCGCCTCCAGCCTCTGCTGTTCGTAATGCATGCCGATGAGCCGCTTTCCGAACATCAGGGTGGCCACCGTGCCCGCAATCGCGTAAGCGACTGCCACCACCAGTAGTGTGGGGGAAATCAGGTAGAGGATGGTCACGAAGGAGAAGAACGCCAGGGTACTGTCAGCCACCGCCATGGCGATGGTGAGCGTTTCAGTGCAGAAACTGGCAATGTCCTGCTGAATGCGCTCGTCCGGGTTATCAACCTCGGATGCGGGAATGCGCGTGAAATTGCGGTTGGCCAGATACCGGCTCAGCAGTCGCCTGGTGAGCCAATCTCGCCAGAGCAGCTCGAGCTGGGACTTGATCCAACCAAAAGAGCCGACGACCGGAATGCTTCCCACCAGGATGCAGGCATAGATGAAGAGGTCGCGCCAGAACAGCGCCGCACTCCTCGCCTCGAGCGCCGTGAACACGTCACGCTCGGCGTAGCTCTTCCTGATGTTGATGAAGCTGATCATCAGCAAGAAAGCAATGAGCAAACTCAGCCACAACCACGCCCGCCACGCGGTTGGGTTCTTCCTTAGCGGCTGAGTCCAGAATGGCAGGAGGACTCGTTTTACATCCTCCCGCAGTGTTGTTGTCTTAATGGCATGGGGTCCTTATCTAAGAGTATGTGTCGCGGTGCGACACGTTGTTCCAAGACGCCCCGGGAGTGCTGAGAAACCAAGCGCACGACCGAACCAGCTCTGCTCACCGCCAGGTGATCAAAAGCTGAAAGGTAGTCGAGCTGGATGTTTTTCTCAGTGACTCGGCGAGATCTGGAAGGTTACAATTCTTGAGAGCATTCAATCAGATCCCGATCCCTGGCAAATAGTGTTAAAGCTCACCACTTTTATTGGCTTTGATTAATAATAGTGGCTCTTGTTTTGATCTCAATCACCCCACTTGAAAACCGCATGCAATCGAGATGCGCAACCTCCGGGACAAAACGGAATTTTCGATCATCAACTATGATCGGTTCGAGCTATCACTAACGAGGCCATTGGTTAAAACGACCTTTGCTTGACATCCAAAACAATATCGCGCTTGATACCATGCGCAGCCGGGCAAATCAATTTAAGAGCGACAAGTTCCCACCAGCCAATATATGCCAGAGCTAACTGTCCTATTCGTTTCTCAAAGAGAAAATTTCAAGAAGGAACTCAATAAAGCTGTATCCAGCGGCACGTCCTTTGATGCCATTGTGATTGAGCTCGATGACGGCGCGCATCTCAGCCTGGCGGACCAATCGCTCGTTCTGTCGCAAGCAGCCCGGATTCTTGGCAGCCGCGGCACTTTGCTTTTGATATCAAACGAATGTGCCCTGACATTCGGCAAAGACGAGGTCAGCACCGGCTTCATCACCCGCGCCTTCGACTCGCCAAGCGCCGTTTTGATCAGATTTCCCTTGCTTGGCAGTTTTTTGGCCGAGCGACTGCCGAACATCCGGCGTTTGCACCCGGAGCTTGTCGTCTCGCTCTTCGAGCACATCTTCCTTACCTCGACTCCGATGCGAACGGATCTTGATAAACACGAAGATTGGACGGGCAGGCATGACGAGCATCTGGTTTATGACACCATAGATGGTATCAGCAACGTGGAGTGCCTCAGCACTGCACTTTGCGCCAAGCACGGCATGACAGCCATTGCCACCATGGCAGCTCTCGAGTCATTAGAGCGCCGCGGCCTGATTTATCCCCTCCTGCCCAGAGCCGAGTTTCTCTCCTCATGCTACAAGGCCAGACGTCCCTTCAAGCTCGGGCATTACATGGTGGCCGCCGGTATTCTTTCGCAGGGGCAACTGCAGGTCTGCCTGGAAAAACAAGCCGAGGAGGTGGAGACCTCCGGACAGAAGCCGCTCCTCGGGCAGCTGGTTGTAAAAGCCGGCTTGATCAGCGAGCCGCTTTTGAAGAGCCTTCTCGACGACCAGTACTTTTTCGGCGGTTCGCAAGTCCTGGCATCGGCAGGCATCCTCGGAGACGACGGCGAAGCGATCAGAACATTTCACGGCGCCATGATGGGGACACTATCGTCAATCGACACATCATCACTCTTGCAATCCGTAGCGGCAGCCAGAAAGGACGGTTTGCTCGTGATTGAAAACGGCAACAAATCAGCGCAAGTCAAATTCGAAGATGGCGAGCCGGCCTCCGCTATGCTTGGCGAGCTCGCAGGCGATGAGGCTCTTATGGAACTGCTCGTCAGTTGGAGTGAGGGTACATTTGTCTTCAGAAGGCAGGATGCCGGCAAGAGATTGCCGGGGCTTTGCGATGTCGCCAGCCCGCTTCAAAAGCTAATCCTTGATGCTTCTCTTGCTCAGGATCTGCTGGTTAAGATCTACTTGCAGTTGCCAGGCAACCGCACAACCATTTTATATCTTGCCGACAATTTCGCTCAACAGTGGCAAAAGTTGGATCGAACTCTTTGCCGTTTACCCGATGGGAGCACACTCTCGCCCATGCAATGGTCGACGCTGGAAGAGCTGATGCAAAGGATAAACGGCGTTGCTACTATCGAGCAGATCGTGGACGGCTTCAACAAATGGCCCTCATACCTTTCGATGATCAGCATCTATTTTCTTTTACAGAAGGGCTTGTTGGTTCAGCAACCGTCGCTCGTTTCAACCTAAAAATCGCCACTCCTGCTTTTGCCCGCGGAGAAAAACGAAGCCAAGCGACTGGTATCATATACGGTACTAGTACTGTTGAAATGGAAAACCCATCGTCTCCAGGAAAAAAGTGTTGAAGTCCTTGTAGCAAGAGCAACTCATGTCTTCCAGACCTTTTCTGTTGCACACCGTGATTGCTCCCCGTGAAACCTGCACCACCCCGGCATCGGTAAGATAGCGCAAGGCACTGTTGACGCCGGCTCGGCGGACGCCCAGCATCATGGCGATAAACTCCTGAATGAGCACCACCGTATCTCCCTCGCCACGATCATGCGTTAAGAGGAGCCACCGTGCACAACGCTCTTCCAGTTTGTGCAGACGATTGCACATTGCCGACTGACTGGCATGATGCAATACGGTCAGAATAAAGCGGTGGGTTAAACGCCGCAACTCTTCGTTTTGCCCCAGGCATCTTTTGAACTGTTCGCGCTCCAACTTCCAGCCATATCCGTCCACCTGGCCGAGCTGCTCGCGGTCACAGCGATCTACACCCAGAGCCAGATTGATTCCGCAAAACCCCTCTTTGCCAATCGTTCCGACCTCTACGACTTGCCCTTGCGCGGAGGCGATGATTGAAATCATGCCTGAATCCGGAAAGTAAGCATACTCGATGAGATCGCCCCGATTGACAAGGACTTTGCCGTGAGGCATTTCAACGTATTGCAAATGACCGGCGACGGTTTCATAAGCCGATTTTGACAGGCTGCGCAGAAATAGATTTTTAGGAGCTACATTGAAAGACATGAGGTGGCGCCGAGTGAGATTCTGTCCCTTGCTAGTTGCGCGCTGGGTCTGCGGGCAACAGCCCCTAGCTGCTCAGTAGTCCGACACCGCCCGTACCAGATTGTGGGATCATCACCGCCCCTGGTACCGGCAGTGTCTAACTAATATCAGCTCAAGGAAGGACTGATTTAGGACTGATCTATTACGTACATACAAAAAGATACGTATTTCGTCAACGGTCTTTCAGCAGTATTTCTAATTTTTCCTACTTTGCGTCAAGTCCAGGCCCGGCGGCAAGAGCGCCTCTCGCGAAGCAAAATTTAAACACCACTTTGCTTCGTCAACTGCCAACAGCAGGCGAGCGTTTATGGCCAACGGAAAGAGAGCGATCCGATGCGCATAGCTTGTAGAAAATTTCCTAGGAAAAGAGAGCGACCCGGGGGCCGCTCTCTTGAATTTATTAGGTAAAGAGCCTCTGCGGGCCTATTTCTTGACCTGCACTTTGCCGTGGTTGTCGCAATGCCCGCCGTGGCTATGATGCAAGTGTCCGTTCACTATGTAGTCGGTGTGATCACCGTGTGGAACAGCTTCATGCCCGCAGCCTGCGCCATGGACATGGGCCTCGTCGTGATCCGAGCACTTGTGACCGCTTGTACAGTCAGCGGCTTGATCCAGCGCATGCTCATCAACATGATCCTCATGCTGATGGTGTAGATGTCCTTCGTGGATGTAGTCTACGTGATCTCCATGCTGAACGGCAGTATGACCGCAGTTAGCTCCGTGTTTGTGATTGTGTCCGCTATGTTCCTTACAAGCCATTTTCTCTCTCCGTTTTTGGTAATCAGAACCGTTTTCATTCTATCGCTCGCCGCGCCCTGTGCGCTCCGGCAATCTGTCTTCAATGTAAACAGTAAATCACGTCGTGTCAATTTCACGCCACTACATATGGAGCTTGCCAGTTTTATACAACCAATGAAAACCCTCACTAAAAGCCAGTTTTAGAGGAGCGATGAACAAGATAAAAAATATCAAGAAGCGATAATCGTTTTCATTTCCTGTTTTGAATTTCAGAAAGAGAATAGAATTCATTTCCAAAACGTGCAGGACAGATGAAGCGCGCCGCTTCCGCGGTGCCACCATTAGCGATACCATTATTCCCCGCAACATGATTGCCGCTCGTCTCCATCAGCTGCCAATCCATAAATATTTTGTGAAGATCGTTGCCCTGTGCGCGCCGGCTTACGCTAGCTTGGCCAGTCTTGTGAAAGTAAGTTAGCAGTAATATAACTGGTGACGTTATATGTGTTTGCTCAAGACGATGTCCAGTTCATCGTTTGGCAAAAAAGTTTCTTTTTCTTACCATATCTGAAAAGCTAACCCATGATGTACTAAAGTTCTGCGTAACTGTTGCTCGTTCTCTCGTTGAGCTAATTCCAAGTCCTTTCTGTCCGGTCTAAATCAAATCCAACCAGCCATCTTCGGTGGTCGGATGATTTTTATCGGGCGCCACAACCGGACAACGAGCTCATCAGTTTGGCACCTGGCACTTAGCGTCGCTTGCGGTCGTTTGCACAACGGCTATGCGCACCACAAAACCCAGATGTCTCTTGCAACCAAAATCGCAACAAGCAAAGGAGATGAGAATCATGTTTCTGGCCCTCCTCAAAAGCCGCCATTTCTACAACGTGCTCGGCTACTTCGTCGTTGCTTCGGCAATCGTCATCGGGCTCGGCGTAGTCGCATCTGAAACCACATTGTTCGCTGCTCCCGCCATCAAGGTCGGCGGATTTCTGTCGGCTGCGATTGCTGCCGGTATCATCGGAGCGACTGCTCTGCTCTTCGGCTTCGGCTCCACCATCGGCTTGCGCAGCATCTTTCGACAAGTCACCGGCGAGCACATACAGACGGGGCGCATCATCCAGTACACCTGCTTCTACATCGGCACCTGTCTGGGATTGTCGCTTGCGGCACTCCTGACAGCTTTCGCCGCTGCCTACTTCTGGCTGACCGCGCTGCTCATCTTTGCCATCGCATTTGGTGGCGCGACTCTGACCGGCGAGATTCCGACACGCGGAAGAACCTGGCTCCCGTCGCGCATGCAAATGTTCGGCGCACCGATGAACCACAAGTGATAACCGTCGCCGCATCGTGCCTGCAAGCCGCTGCGTCTTTGCTTGACGGACTTCGTTTGACGGAATGCGTCTCTGCTTGACGAAACGCGTGTTTGCTTGACGGAACAGGGGTGGCTGGTTTTACACCGGCTTCCCCTGCTCCTCAAGCCCATTCACCTGATTCTGCGCCGGTCAAACACGTCCGCCTGATTCTGCGCCTTGAACGATTCACTCTTCATCAACCGATTGACTCTTCATCAACCGATTCGCACTGCATTAACCGATCCACTCTCCATCAACCGACAATTCTGCTCGCAAACCCCATTCACTCTTCTCCGCTTAAATCACAAGAACCGGCTATACTATTGCATGTCGTTTTCTTCGTCCATATGAAAAACGTGCAAGTGCAAAGTAAAACGCCGAGATGTTGGAGTTGTCGAAATGTCTGCCTTTGCTTCTTCAGATTGACCGCGGGCAGAAGTCTGCCCGCGATCGCCGCTGAGGATCAGTCAATCCGTTCGATGGTTAACGAGCCTGACAGCACGACTGTCTGCTCATCTACCACGTCATTCACCCCTACGAAGCCCTTCTCGGAGATACCCACGGCACTGCGGTCGATGATTGCAGACCCATCGATGACAATACCATTGAAGGGTATGACTTCTCCTTGATTTACGATTGCCGTCTCGGGCAGAGGCGTCGTTGTACTCTTGATGCCAAACATGGCAGTCTCCATCAGCTGTAGATGCACTTTAGTGACACGTAACAAGAACGATTGTATTTTTCGCACTTGCTACGTTCGTGTGCAATGCACACGGCTTATGGCGTACACCCAAAAGGGCGGCGCCATGAGCGATGCGCACAGGCACCGAGTTTGCTTATTGAACACTGGAGGATTCAGGCGTTTTACAAACTGCTGGGTCTCGTCTCCTTAGCAAATAGGGCAAAAGTATAAGCTCACCCTGCCACTTGGCAATCCCGTCTGTCAATCAATTCGCTGAATGGATGGACTCGTATGCCACTACGCGTGATGGCGCATCAGAGCCTGATTATGGGCCAATCTTAGTACGTTTAGCTCGTCTAAAGTCCGGCCCCAATTGCGATCATGCGGCTGCGCGAGAGCGCGCCGTTTGGCAGACAGAACAAAGAGCCTCAGAGTTCATAATCAAGCAGACCGAGAGCCTTATTGCATTCCTCCAGAGATTGCTTCATAAGCACCCGCGCTTTTTCGATTTCAGAGCCGACGTTTCGGTCCTTATCTTCATTGAGCAAACGAGAACTCTTGTCGATCAACCGGCGCCCCTCGTCCATGAGCGAGCCAATGTTCTCCAACACTGCTGAAACGTGCGAAACCGTTGCCTTGTCCAGATATTCCTTGCAATCTTTGCAGAAACCAAAAATGTCGAAACGACTTTCCTGATACTCGTATCCTTTGCGCTCAGCCACCGAGCGCCCGAATCCGCTGAGCAGATCGTCGTGAAACTCGATCGTCAATCCGCATTTGGTGCAGATCAAATGGTCGTGGTGATCCTCGGCAACTACCGCTTCCCAGAGTTGGCCGCGAGCACTCATAATGCTGCGAATTTCACCCTCTTCGCTCAAGCGATCGAGAGCGCGATAAATAGTTGACAGGCTTACCTCGCCTCCGCATTCGACGACGCGGTCGCGGAGCTCCTGGGCGCTGATGTGCTGCCCTTGAGGTAAGCTCGAGAAAATCTCGAGCAGGAGATCTCGTTGTTTGCTCCTGGTTTTCACTGCCTGGCTCCGGAGATTGACTATATTATCGCAAGGCTAGCAAGTTAATGATCCTGGCTGTCCAATTTTTCAAAGGTTGTGCATAGAAACGGACCTGATCTTATCAAAAATGAGATCCGGCTGGGCTTCGATACTACGGCAAAACGAATGGTTGGCACCTATAACATACTCGGGCGAGTCGAAGAGAACATAAAAGAGTTTATTGCTCACCCGAAGGATACGGCATCCTCTATTGGGCGGCATCTTCTGGACGAGGTCCTGGGAACGAACTACAGCGACCATCGACCCCATGCGACGAAGCAAGCACCCGGCGGCAGCGGAGCGTCGTCAATCGAAGATCTGGGCTTTCCGCGCCTGGAGCCCGTCAAAGCCGATGTCACCCAGGCGAGATCCAAGCCCGGTCGAGACATCCCGACTTCGCTGATGGTCGACGGCGAGCAGCGTCACTATTTGTTGCATCTCCCGGCAAACTATAAAGATGATCCGCGGCATCCAGTGCCACTAGTCGTGGTGCTACACGGCTGGGGGCAGAACGGCGAACGAATTCGCGATATCAGCAAAATGTCTGAAAAAGCTGACAAGGAAGGTTTTATTGTCGCTTACCCCGATGCCCAAACAGTTTACGGCTCACAAGATCTGCGCGCCTGGGGAACGGGCAACGGTCTGCGTCCCGATAGCGAGCCAAATGACGTCGGCTTCGTGCGCGATCTAATCGCCGACATCAAACGGCAGAGAGCAATCGATCCCGATAAAGTTTATGTGGCTGGGTTTTCCAATGGATCCATGCTGGGCTACAAAGTGGCTGCCGAACTCTCAGATGTGGTTGCCGCATTCGCTGATGTTTCCGGGGCGCCAAGCGGTTTTGAGCAAAGACCGGATTCATCCGTTTCCCTTCTGGCTATTCATGGCACAGGCGATCTCGTGGTACCAATCCGCGGACGTAACACGGGCACGGTTTTGGAAAGCATTGGCGTGCCGCGTTTTGAATCGCTCGAACGCAGTCTCGCCGCCTGGAGAGAGCGCGACGGTGTCAATACGCCACCACGAACGGTGCAACTTGACGGAGTCACAGCTATCTCGTCCACGAACAGGACGACCGGAGCCGAGGTCGCCGCGTTCATTCTCGATGGCGGGCACCATCGCTGGCCGGGAAGCGACGATGCCAGGGCTGCCTATCCAAACAGTGTGGAAGCCCGATTCCCCGCTACAGACTTGATCTGGGACTTTTTCAAACGCCATCCGAAAAGCAATAAGCCATCATCACCCCTTTCTCCGCCTAATGCTCTGACTGCTTAGGAACCGGTCGGGCCGACACTGCGTTTATCGTCATATGACTATAAGAATCGATGGTTTTTTATCGTCATATGACGATAACGGGCCGGGGAGCAACCATAGAGGTGCCCGAGAAACCAACAAAGATTACCGAGAAGCCAAATCAACAATTCATTAATCGAAGCTGTTCTTTTGATCTTGCTATCTGACTTCTTTTGATCTTGCAATCACAAACTGTTCTTTCACCTTTCTCTCATTGATTGGTTTACTTTGCTTCGCTTCCGTTGAACCTGGGCGCCATCACTGTTTAGATTGAACCTGCTTTTTCATGACTTCTG
>JAJPJO010000403.1 GCA_021324135.1 Pseudomonadota bacterium | reverse complement strand
TGAGTACTCAAGGCAGCGCTGGAGCGCTTCTCGAGACGCAACTCCTTTGACCAGATAATCCTGTGCCCCGTTTCTGATGAACTCGAGCGCCTCAGCCTTGTCGTCGTTTACGGAGAAAACAACGATCGGCAAATCGTGGGACAGCGCCCGCATGTTTTGAAACAGATCCAGGCACTGAGAGTCCGTCTGCGAGATATCGAGTAAAATCGCATCGATTCCCGGTTCCCTCAAGCTGGAGGCAAATTCTGAAAGAGATTCCGCCACAGCGACATCGAAGCCAGAATCTGAGAGGATGTCTCGGGTTTCTTGCTGTGCTGGAGAATCAACTAGGATCAAAATGCACATAGTGCTGCCCTTCTTGAACTGGACAGGCAGCTCATTTAGTCATATGAAGACAATTTATTGGCGAAAGCCAACTGCGGTCTGAATTCTAAACGGCAACCTGACGACATGTCTTGTCGCCTCGGCAGGCAGCTTCATGCTGCCATAGCATCCGACATAACTGGATATCTACATTATGACACAAATATGATTCGAAAAACGTGATGATGCGCGGAGCTCAAGGCGTTTCTCATCGATGAGACATCGTATCCCCTTACACCGAGTCGCCGCACGCGCCATCATATTTGGTATTAGTGCGAGTCTTGCCCGGAGCGACATTGATTGCCGAGGCAAAGTTTAGCTTTCGCATGAGCTGAATTGTAAGCCAGGAAAGATCGAATTCCCAGGGGCGCATGCCCGTTTTTGCAGAGCCTGGATAGGCGTGGTGATTGTTATGCCATCCTTCGCCCATGGCCAAAATCCCGACCCACCAGACATTGACGCTGTCGTCATCACGGTCGTAGTTTTTGTACCCTAATTTTGGAATGTGACAGATGACATTGAGCATGAGGGGAATCTGCAGGACAGCCAGCGCGGCCAGTAAGCTGGCAAGCGCGGCCACCCAGCCGAACAGGGCAAGTACGATCAGGCGAACGAGCAGTCCGATCGAGAATGCGATTAAATGTGCTCGATGCCAGGACCCGCCCTGCTCCAAAAAAGCATAAAGCGGATCGCTTATCAGATCCTTTGCTTGCAGTTGCGGATCGATGTGGATTGCATAACCCTTCCTGGTGAGCCAGCCTACATGTGCGTTGTACAAGCCGAATTTCGGCGAATGAGGATCGAGCGGCGTATCGACATAACGGTGGTGCGCGCGATGAATGGTCGCCCACCAGATTGGCGAGCCCTCGAAGGCGAGGTAACCGAGCATTACCCAGAAATACTCAACCGGCTTCGGGCAGGAAAAAGATCGATGAGACAGCAAGCGATGATAACCGATGGTCACACCCAGGGCATGCAACACATAACAGACTAGAAAGATAGATACAAATTCGATCATATTGGTCCTTCGCTCCGCGATCAATCTTTGTGGCATCAACGCTTCGTCATGACGGTCGCATAGTCATGCATTGGCTTTGGTGGTCATTGCTTATTTACTCGGATGATGAGCCAGCGAGCGCGGCGTCGAAACGCCTCGTGACCTCAAGCTCGGTGTCGTCAGTCGTTTAAGGCAGTCTCACCGAGGCCCGACTGCCGAAGCGCCTGCGCAGATCTCAAATGCATTTAGAGTCAGTCACCATTTATGGTGACTGGGCACAACTCACAAAGCATGTACGTATATTGATGGCCGCACCTCAAGCGGTCCTCGAATCAATTTTGGCGTTGCAGCCAAACCCATCACTCGTTGCCACCGCTGCTTGTAGTTAAACAACTACGCTTTGTACTCATATGACTATAGCATGAATCTGACGCTATTTTCAATTATCTGCTGCGCGACAAAACAAATGTTATTGAAAAGATCACCGCAAGGATCGCTCTTTCGGTGACACCGTATGCAGTATCATGCTTTCCGGAGCCGCCCCCGGAATATGCTGAGTTCTATAATCGATTTTTGAAATCGCCGCTCAGCCGTGAGCGGGTCGGTCCTCCTAAAAAATCAATGAAAACGCTGTGTTTGAGCCTTTATTTTTCGAATGAGCGTCTCGCCGGCCCGGCTGGCCACGTAAGGGTTATCGTCTTCCATCAACGCTTGCAGCACATCATCTTTAGTAGCAGCGGTCTCGGCTAGTCTGAAGCGCACGTCCGGACAATTATCGGTGGCCAGTAACCACAGGGTTTCCGCTCGAGTCTTTCGATTTTCGCATACTGCCATCCTCACTTCGCACGAACGATTGGTGGCCAGTATATCCAATAGATCCTCGCTGACATTGGCATGCTCCGCGATCCGCTCGAGAACCATGTTTGATGAGCCGGCGCTGATGGCATTCAAAACCGAGGCCGGCGTCTCGGGGTCGCTTGCTATAGCCAATCTAATCTCATCCAGACCGGGGCAGCGCCGTTTGCACAAAACTTTTGCGCCACTGGTAGCGAGCGCCATCGTTCCGCTCTCGAATAATCTTGAGAGGAGGCTTTTCCATGGTTTCTTGATATGAGCTGGGCACGATGCCAAATACTTTTCTATCTCCTCTTCTTCCTTTATATAAGCAGTCAGGAAACGAGAGGTATCAAACATCGTGGAGGCAGGTTGAAGTTTCATAGCAACAGAATTGCTATATTGCATTTCCTGATGTTTCATTTTTGCTTACCGTTGCGTGGCGAACGAGATACGCATGCCTGCCAGGTAATCTTGACGAGGCCCACTCGAAAGAGATTACTTGGCAAGCACGCAAACCTGAGTCGATCTCTGCAGCCGATCTGTGTGGACCTTAACAAACTCATAATATATCGGAGTTTGTGTATTCTCTGTGAATTTCTCGATCGTCGCCCCGGATCGATCGGCATCTCTCGTGGCGCTCGCATGCTCATGGCTGATACTACATGCAACACCATCGCAGATGAGCCGGGAAGCGAATGCGTCTAGCGAGTCGGGCTCTCTGGCCCTTTCGTTTGGCCGGCTCCAGATGCGCCTGACTCATGATGCACGCCTACGCCAGGATGAATGCCGCCCGGTCTGACATCGAGAAACAAAAGCGTACAGATGGCTGCTGCATAAGCGATTGAGCCCACGGCAAGATGCCCGAATTTCAGCTTATTGGAGCTGATCAGATAACAGAAAATTGAAGCGGAAGTGACTGCCACGATCCCGGTTATAACGATGCCCAGATCGAGGTTCCATTGGGTAAAGGCAACGCCGAAGGCGACTGGAATGCAGCTCTGGAAGACCAGGGCGCCTGTTATGTTGCCGAGGGCGAGAGTATCTTTGCCCTGTCGAACCCACAATATACTGTTCACCTTCTCGGGCAGCTCGGTAGCGATCGGTGAGACGATCAATGAAAGAACCAGGGGCGGGAAGCCAATATCGGATGCGAAGTCCTGAATGTAATCGACAAAGAAGTACGCACCGCCTACGATACCAGCCAGCCCGACCAGCACTTGAGGCAGGATGAGGAGCAGGCGTTGCGACCCGAGTTTGATGATCTTGTCGAAATAAAGGTGCTCGGGAGCCTCCCCGACGTCGCCGCTGTCTTGAAACGTTTTATACAGGTATATCGGATATATCATCAGTATGAGAAAGGCAATGACGTAGCGGAGCACCGGATGCGTGGTCAGAGCGCCCGCCAGCAAACCGATCGGATAAGCGAGCATAAAAAATTTCAAATCCCTGCTCAAAACGGTCCGGTTGATGTTGAGCTCCCTGCCGCGTTTCCCTTTCATTGAGAACAGAAAAATGCTGATTCCGCACAGGCCGAGGGTCAGGGTGCTGAGCATGAACGGCGCCCCTGTAATAGCGCCGATGCCCACTTCCGGACCCTGCCGGGCGCCAAAGCAGATGACCGCAACGATGGGGATGAGGGTCTCAGGCAGTGCCGTTCCAATGGCGGCCAGAACGCTGCCGACTACTCCTTCCGACAGTCCGAGCCGCTGTCCGAGCCATTCTATTCCATTTGTAAAGAGCTCCGCCGACGCCACAATGACGATAAGCGCAACTAACATAATTCCAATTTCAAAGATCATCGTTCACACCGGACGCTCTTTCTGGCAGAATAACAGAAAGCACCGGCGCACTCTAGTTTAAAATTTACCGGACGATTGAGATGATAACCTCAAAAGATGTCGAGCATGTTGCGAAGCTGGCGAGATTGGCGCTGACGGAAGATGAAAAGCGCCTCTACACCGAGCAGCTCAGCCGTATAATCGACTATTTTGCCCGTCTCGATCAGGTCGATACAAAGGGCGTGGAGCCGATGTCGCATGCATTGCCGGTTATGAACGTGCTCAGGGAAGACGTAGTCGAGACTCCTCCCGGGCAGGAAGCAATGCTTGCCTCAGCGCCGGACAGAGAGGGTGCCTTCTTCAGGGTGCCCAGAATAGGGGACTGAGATGATGACAAAAGATCAGATATCGAGGGAGCAGCAGCAGGCAAGAGGCTTTGGTCCCTCAACCTCCGCTTGTGGCGGGACTGGCGCAGTCATAGTCGAGGAAACTGATGCCATATCCATGAGTCTGCTTTCAAAACGAAGATTTCGGTTTCTTTTCAATGAGTTGAGTACTGTCAGTTGTTGGTTGGCTTGTATCCAAAGGGAGGCATTATGGACACCAGGTATGTATTTGTAACTGGTGGCGTGGTTTCATCGCTCGGGAAAGGCATCATAGCCGCGTCATTGGGACGGCTTTTGCGAGCACGCGGAATCGTCACTACGATAGTAAAGTTGGATCCGTACCTGAACGTCGATCCGGGGACAATGAGCCCATATCAGCATGGCGAGGTATTCGTCACCGAAGATGGTGCGGAGACCGATCTCGACCTCGGACATTATGAGCGGTTCATAAGCGTCGATCTCAGCCGTATGAACAATGTCACCGCCGGATCGATATATAAGAGCGTTCTGGAGAAAGAGAGGCGCGGCGATTA
>JAJPJO010000200.1 GCA_021324135.1 Pseudomonadota bacterium | reverse complement strand
GAGACGATTGATATAACGGTCATACCAGCCGATACACCTCATCCGTTCTACTCATTGACTGCAGAGCCAGGTACTGGAACGCTCGTTTTCGATCATGGCGCTTCGTTGAATCGACTAGACTCAAAGAACCTGGAGGTCGCGCTGCAGGCTCTTCAAGATCAAGATGCCAAATCACTCTTTGGCATGCGCGATGCTTATTTTCCCTACTGCCCTAAATGTTCACTGGCTTACTGTGAGGAACACTGGAAAACGAACGTGATTTGGGACGAGGGCTTTTACGATTACACTCAAGGAATCTGCCCCAAAGGACACCAGCAAATAATCGATGACTAGCACGAGAATAATTGATGACTAAGCATCTCACTCCCATGCTTAGGAGCGCGTCGGAGAACGTGTGGTATCCCGACAGGCTCCTAAGATTGACTGATTAGTTTAGCTCAGCGACAAGAGCGCGGCGCAGCGATCCGTTGCAGCGGTTCAGGAGCTCTTCGGCCTGCACTCGACCAACTTTGCGCTTGACCATCAAAATAGCGGTTTTGGCGCGCTCATGAGATGCGACAAGGGCACCCTCAGCCAGGTTGCGGGGCACACCACCCAGCAACGAGATAATCGACACGGCACGTTCGCGCAGTTTGTCATTTGTCGGTTGCAGGTCAACCATCAAGTTCTCGTACACCTTGCCGAGCCGCACCATTGAGCAGGTGGAGAGCAGATTCAGTACCATCTTCTGCGCCGTACCAGCTTTCATGCGGGTTGAGCCCGAGATTGCTTCCGGTCCGACCACAACGGAGATGACGACATCACAAGTTTTCTTGAGGTGCTCGCTATCTATGTTCAGGATTGCAATTGTGGTTGCACCAAGCTCTTTAGCGCGCTCCAATGCTCCAAGAACATAAGGAGTGCGCGAGCTGGCCGTGATACCAACTATGGCATCATTGGGTCCGACCTTAGCCCAATCGGCATCCTTTATGCCTTGCTCCTTCTGGTCCTCAGCTCCTTCATAAGCAGAGAACATTGCGTCCTTGCCGCCGGCAATCACAGCAAAAACTTGATCAGGGGTAACCCCGAAGGTGGGCGGGCACTCCGCCGCATCGAGCACACCGAGCCTGCCGCTCGTGCCTGCTCCAAAGTAGATTAGCCGTCCACCGGCGCGCAATTTCTCGACGATAAGATCGACGGCTCTGGCAATTTCAGGAATGGCTTCCTTGACCTTGGGAGCTACCAGCAGATCTTCTGCCTGTACCCGCTCGACCAGTTCCTGGGTGTCGAGAAGGTCTAAATCCATTGTTTGTTGATTACGTTCTTCAGTTACCTGGCGAGTGAATTCGGATGTGTAGTTTCCCATTTAGCGATTCTCCAGAGACTCCGTTGTCCTTATTGTCCTATGAAGGGTTGCCATTTGACCATCGGTTCCTAAGAAGTGTTGTCAGAAATTTTGGTCGATTGTGCTCTTCCGGCTTTTTAACGCCTGGCTAAGGCAGGTTCGCGCATCTGCTCTGAGGACGATCGCCCACTATTCAAGTCAATGGTCGATCGCTTGATGAACTTGCCATCACCGGCTTTGCCGACATATTTGCCGTTTTCAATCACCACTTTGCCCCGTGACAAAACCGTCTCGCTGACCCCCTGCACTTCAAAGCCTTCGTAGCAACTGTAGTCGACGTTCATATGATGCGTCGAGGCGCTAATCTTTTGTTTCTTGCTGGGATCGAAGATAACAATGTCGGCATCCGAGCCCGGCGCAATTGTCCCTTTCTTCGGGAACAGCCCAAAGAGTTTGGCCGGGTTCGTCGATGTGATTTCGACAAAACGATTGACGGAAATCCGCCCGCCGACTACGCCGCCGTTATAAACGAGACTCATGCGATGCTCGACGCCCGGTCCGCCGTTGGGAATTTTGCGGAAGTCATCCTTGCCCAGCTCCTTCTGTTCCTTGAAACAGAACGGACAATGGTCAGTCGAGATCACTTGCAAGTCGTTCATCCGCAGACCTGTCCAGAGCTCGTCCTGGTTCCACTTCTCGCGCAGAGGCGGCGTCATGACATACTTGGCGCCTTCGAAATTCTCTTTCTCGTAATAGCTGTAGTCGAGGAACAGGTACTGCGGGCAAGTCTCGGCGAAGGCTGGAATGCCGAGATCGCGTGCTTCCTGTACTTTCCTCAGGGCATCATAACAACTGAGGTGAACGATATACACGGGCGAGCCGGCCATCTCCGCAAGGGCAATGGAGCGATTGACACCCTCCGCCTCGGCCTTCGTCGGTCGCGTCAGGGCATGGAACTTCGGTCCGGTCTTGCCCTCTTTTATAGCGCGATCGATGATCTCGTTGATGACCACTCCGTTTTCCGCGTGCATGCATACCAGAGCGCCATGCTCACCGGCCACGGACATGGCTCTATATATGGTGGCATCGTCGACCAGGAGAACACCCGGGTAAGCCATAAACATCTTGAAGCTCGTGACGCCTTCGGTGTTGATCAAACGCTTCAGCTCACCGACGCGATCGTGAGGCAGATCAGTGACGATCATATGGAAGCCATAGTCGATCGCCGTTTTGCCGGCAGCCTTCTCGTGCCAGGTGTCGAGCGCTTCCATGATCGATTGCCCCTTGGTCTGAATGGCAAAATCGACAATCGTTGTTGTGCCACCATGGGCGGCGGCAAGCGTTCCGGTACGGAAATCATCCGCTGAGACCGTTCCCCCGAATGGCATGTCCATGTGGGTGTGGGCGTCTATGCCGCCCGGGATGACGAGTTTGTCTTTGGCATCGATAGTTTTGTCGGCAGCCATCGTCAGGTTCTTGCCGACGGCGCTTATCGTTTCCCCGTCAATAAAGATATCGCCGAGGTAATCGTCGACTGCGGTTACTATTCGTCCGTTTTTGATAAGCGTTTTCATGAGGATTGATCCCCTATCCCTTGCCAAACTATGCCTGAAGTGGACATAGTATCCCAAAAGATATCTCTTTCGTGTGAAAGAATTTACTACTACTAATCGAGATATCTCATATATGCATCAGGCTTCCTTCGGATTTTTCATGACAGTGCGCGTGATATAACAGAAGATGCCGTAAGTGCGCGGGTCAAAGGCTGCCTGAAACGCTGAGTTTGTTCGCCGCGCGCTGGAAACGGTCGTATAGTCAGGCGAAGTCGAGGTCTGCCGTGAGAGGTGTGACAAAGGAAGTTTTGTCCGAGGTCCGCTTGCGAGCGAACATCGTGGACATCGTCGCCGAGACGGTCGTTCTCAAGCGCTCCGGCGACGGCTACCTCGGCAAGTGCCCCTTTCATAATGAAAAGACCCCCTCCTTCAGAGTCAGCCCGGAGCGAGCCATATTCAAATGCTTCGGCTGCGGCGAGAGCGGCGATGTTTTTGCCTTCGTTCAAAAAATCAGGGGACTGAATTTTCCCGACGCGGTGCGCGAGCTCGCCAACCGTTACGGAGTGCAGCTCGTCGAGAGCGTCGAGGAGCAGAAGGAGCAGGATAAACGTTCTCTCATGCGCAAGCTTTACGACGAGGCTTGCAAGTACTACCAGAGTTTGCTCAAAGATCCGCAGGAGGGCTTCCTGGCGCGAGAGTATCTGAAAAATCGCGGTATAGACGAGGCGACGATCGAGAAATTCAAGCTCGGCTACGCGCCCAACGCCTGGGACGGGCTGATCAATTATCTGATGCGGACCATGAAGGTCTCCTCGCATTTTCTGGCTGAGGCAGGGCTGGTGCGAGAGAAACAAGGCGGCGGCTCCTTCTATGACCTCTTCCGGCATCGGCTCATGGTGCCGATTTGCGACGGCGAAGGGCGTGTCATCGCCTTTGGTGGCAGAACGCTCGGAGACGATCAGGTCAAGTACATCAACTCGCCGGAAACGCCAATATACAAGAAAGGCGAGCACCTCTACGCCTTGCATCTGGCCAAGGAGTCGATCAAGAAATCCGACTCGGTTATCGTGGTCGAAGGCTATTTTGATGCCATCACACCTCACCACTTCGGCTTCACGAATTGCGTCGCCACCCTCGGAACGGCAATGACAGAGGCGCAAGCCCGCCTGATCGTAAGATATTCCGAGTCAAAGCGCGTCTATCTTTCCTTCGATTCCGATGATGCCGGTCACAAGGCAGTCGAGCGCGGAATCGAAACGCTGCAGCAAATCGCCGAGGGCATCGGAATCGAGCTGCGCATCATTCGCATTCCTGGCGGTAAGGATCCCGATGAATGCCTGCGCGGACCCGACGGACCCGAGCTGTTCAGGCGCGCCATCGAGACAGCGCCGCTGATCATCGACTACCAACTCGAAGAGGCAATCAAAGGCGTCGACGTCAGCAGCCACACAGGGCGAATCGAAGCCTCGCGACTTGTAGTTCCAATCATCGGAAGAATCAAGAATGCGCTCGCCCGAGACGAATACATCAGGCAGTGCGCGATGCTGTTGAATTTGAGAAACGAGCAGTCGCTTACCGACGATGTCGGACAATTTCGCAGGGAGAACGGGCTCAGCCGCCCGGATCGCTCAGGCGGATATATGTCGAGCCGCAGTCCATTTTTCCGTGATGGCGGCTCGGGTTCAGGCGGCGGTTTTAATCGCTCGGGTTCCGGCTCCTCCGGCGGCTTCAATCGCCAGGGCTCAGGCTCCAGCTGGGGCGGCTCCGCTCGAAACGACTCGCGCCACGGCAGCTCGAACCGATCCGACTCTAACCCCGGCCAGTTCAACAGATACAGCAACGACAACGGTTCTTCATATGCCGGCGGCTCATCTGAGGAACCTGCCGGCTCATCGACAAGCAACACCAGACAAAGAATCCGGCGCGGTGTGGAGAACAGCCGTCTGGTCACCGCCGAGCGACAACTCCTGGCCTTCTACCTTAACACGCGCGATGATTACGAACGCGTTTCCGCCGCCATGGCTGACTGGGTTCTGATGACGCCCGAGCATCAGCGCATCAAATTAGCCATCGAGGGCATCGGCTCTCAGTTCAACACGATGGACGATTTGCAGTATCAGCTCATGGACCGCCTGGCTGCCGAGGAAGACCTCAATTACCCTCTGACCGAAATAATATTAAAAGTAGAAGAGATTAGAAAGCAAAACCTGCCGGTCGGCGTGGTAGTGAAAGATTGCCAGGCAGCAATACTGGTTGAGCGCGTCACCGGTCTGATCAATGAATTGAGACAGATTGTGGGTAAGTGTAACGATGACGAGCAGGGAACGCTTGTCCTCGGGCGCATCAAAGAGTTAAACCTCTTAAACAAGGTAGAATTAGTCTCGGCACAAACGCTGGAAGACCTGGATGGGTTAAAACGTAAAATTGAGACAATTGAGTCAGAATATAGTCTGTCCAATTGAGGGGATTTAGTGTAACTTTTGTATTTTGCTGGAGACACGGCGTGAGCAAGGGCACAAAAACAGACAAAGAAGAAAGCTTCATCAAGCGCTTGGACAAGCTCGAAGAGCAGACTAAAGAACGCCAGCGCACGGGGCTCGATGACCTCCTGGACCGCGGCGACGATGAGATAGACATTCCCGATGATGACGCTATCCGTCACGAGGCGGAGGAAGTCGAAGGCGATCCGGCGGAGTTCGAAGAAGAGGTTTCGCGCGGTCTTTCATCTGATGATCCGGTGCGCATGTACTTGCGCGAAATCGGACGCATCCCGCTTTTGACCGCCGACCAGGAGATCGAGCTGGCGCGCGCCATCGAAATGGGCGGCTCGGATGGCGCCATTGCAAAACGAAAGCTCGTACAAGCAAACTTAAGACTGGTCGTTTCCATCGCCAAGAAGTATGTCGGTCGCGGCATGTTGTTCCTCGATCTGATTCAAGAGGGCAACCTCGGCTTGATCAGGGCAGCCGAGAAGTTCGATTACGAGCGGGGCTACAAGTTCAGCACTTATGCAACCTGGTGGATCAGACAAGCAATCACAAGAGCAATTGCCGACCAGGCGCGCACCATCCGCATCCCCGTGCATATGGTCGAAACGATTAACAAGCTCAAGAAAGTAACCCGCAAGCTCGCTCAAGACAAAGGGCGCAAGCCGACTGAGGAAGAAATCGCCGAATCGATGGAGATCAGCGTCGGCAAACTGCGCGACATCGTCAAAGTCGCCCAGGAGCCAATCTCGCTCGAGACCCCGATTGGCAAAGAAGAAGACAGCAAGCTCGGCGACTTCATCGAAGACAAAGAAGCCGACACGCCGGCCAGCTCGGTTACACAGGAGCTGCTGCGCGAAGATATCATCGAAGTCATGGCTGGACTATCGCCTCGCGAACGCGATGTCCTGCGCCTGCGATTCGGGTGCCGCAATTTGCGCAGCGCCTTCGCTTCGATCTGCCTGATACGTTCGCGAGTGACACCAAAAAGTTGACCGACTTCTTCAAGGGTGCGTTGGCGCCCGTCATCTAATCCGAAGCGGAGGCGCAAAACATCGCGCTCACGTGGAGACAATCCAGCCATGACTTCGATGATATCTTCGCGCAATAACTCTTGCGTTACAGACATCGCCGGCGTTTCGGCTTCGCGATCTT
>JAJPJO010000410.1 GCA_021324135.1 Pseudomonadota bacterium | reverse complement strand
GAGCATCGGCAAACAAACACCCATTGCGTCAGGCTTCCTGAAGCCTGTTTCTGCTTCGGCATTTTGCATTTCGAGCAAACGTCGGGTGGAGGCGAATCGGGCATGAGCTTCCGTCAGTGTCCTGTTCCCATACTCAAGAACATATACCCGTGAACAACCTGCCGCCACCGATATAGGGGTTCACTCTTGCGGCGATGAAGAATCTCGATACGCTGATCCTGGCAACATGGAATAATGACAGTTTGTTCCAACCATCAATTCAGAGGTTGGAACGGTCGTGATTACGGGAAGCGTTAGTATTACGTACTGAAATCGAGGTTTTGAAAACACCATCATGGTCGAAGAGAAGCAAGAGGCAACGGTAGGAGCGCCAAACCCCTCCCCGTCTGAGGCAAGGCACGACGGCAATTCGACCGCCGAGGCACCGCTTCTCATCCCGGAAGGCATCAGATACAACTGCCAGGGTTGCGGCCGATGCTGCGCGGGCTGGTCGGTAGGACTGACGGACGCCGATTATTCTCGTGTCAAGGACATCGATTGGGGCTCGCTTCATCCCCTTTTGAAGGATCGGGAACTGTTCATTCATCGAGAAGAAGAGTTCAAGGAAGGGGTGACGGCTTATCCGCACTTTACCAACCCTCGCGCCGACGGCACCTGCCCGTTTCTGATCGACAATCTTTGTTTCATCCACGGACATCTGGGTGAAGACGAAAAGCCGGGCACATGCCAGATCTTTCCGTACTCATTCGTGCAGACGCCAACTGCCGTATACATGGGAGTTGCCTTCAACAGCATGGCTTCGGTGCGGAACATGGGTGAGCTTCTCACCGATCAAAGAGAGAAGCTGGAGGCTTATTGGCATAAGACGCGCCACCACCTGCAGTGCCGCGCCCGGCCGGACGCACCGCAGGCGCCACCAGGAAATCCATTCGATGAAATAGTGCTTACTGCCGGCTGTGTCGTTCCCTGGGCGGAATATCTGCATCTTGAGGAGTGTCTGATTGCACATTTGAAAGCCGCTGAGAAGGAAAACCAGCCTTTCATCGAGACGCTCATCACCCTTGAGGAGATCATACTGGAGGCAATCAAATTGGCCAGGGCCGGTCAATCACTGGCGGAGATCAAGAACTTTGAACCGCAAACAAACACCCCGGCCGACTCCAGTTCATCAGGCATCTATCAATCGATCATCGCTATGGTCTATTACCTTTATCTCGTTTATCCCACCATCCGCTCCCGCTACCAGGATCTCTGGCAAAGTCAGAAGAAATCCGTTTTTAGCCCGGGACTTCTCGCTCAACGCGCCAAAATTCTCTCTCAATACACCGGTGCCGGCATCAGCACCATTTTGTTCAAAACCGCAACGCTGCCTGATATTGGCAAGAACAATCTGATCAAATCACTCAACTATAAAGTCAAAGCGTTGGATGAAGACATCAATGCATTCTTCTGCCGCTGGCTC
The DNA here is from genome assembly GCA_021324135.1 of Pseudomonadota bacterium. Lineage (GTDB taxonomy): Bacteria > Cyanobacteriota > Vampirovibrionia > Obscuribacterales > Obscuribacteraceae > JAJPJO01. Next base: position 4,813 of record JAJPJO010000410.1, on the reverse strand, counting down.
TACGTCAAAATATTTGCTAAGACCTACTTCGGACCGGCAGCGGCCAACTATCCGCTGCTCGCCGGTTATAACAGTCTGATCGCTTGCTTCATCTGTGCGATGCTTTTTGCCAAAGGCGAGGCTCTGAAGCGGAAAGAAAACGCCATCATGATTGCCGATCTGTACGAGGCATATTGGCGATTGGACCGTGAGTTCCTGACCGTTTATCAAATCCTTCCGCAGGTCAGCAATGGTATGGCTCTGGCATACTCGATACCCAGAGTCTTCCGCAGCTTACTCACCAGCCTGAGCGATAGCATGCAAAACAACTGAGCAAAATCGCCATGTCATGAATTTGTAACAAATTTCTGACACAATCCCTATAACCCTCACTCAACTGCGCACTCAACGATTGCCCCTGCAACAGCCACCCGCGTGGCTCTGTAGTTTCACCCCGCTATCGTACTTGTTAAGGGAGAGAACCATGGCAGGGACCGAGCACCACATTGAAAATGGCACCAAGCAGGGCTGTAAACCGCAAGATGTGCATCCTGAGATTTTGCTGGCTATGAATACCGCCAATGCCAGGACGCAGCCGGATTCGCTGACATGCAATCTGCCGGTTGTCTTTTTTACCGAATCAAACAGCCGCGCTGGAGCAGGGCAAGTGCTCTCTTCCAATGCCGAGACTGTCCAACCTGAGATCAGACGTCATGCAGCTCCTGAGAGGCACATCGAAAAAGGCGCCGACAAGCAGGCGGATAAATCGCCGAAGGATGCGCCGGTTCCCAAAGAGGTGCAGAAGTTTGCCACCGAGCATGGAATGACTGCGAAGCTGGTTGACGGCAATTATGAGTTTCACTTGAAGGCCAATGGCGAAGACAAAGTGATTTGCTCGGTGGACAGCCACTTGCCGCTCAAGGATGGACTGAGGGAGGCTGATGCTGAAATCGCCCGGCGCGTGCATGAAAAGGAAGCGGCGTTGCACAACAGGTATGGCGTGGACTTCAGCTCTAATGGTGAAACAACTGTAGTCGAGGGCACGGATGGGAAGCAGAGAGTCAATTGCCGTGAGCCGAACTTGAAAGAACTCGCCGCCATTGAGGCAGCGCTCAAGAAGAACAATCACAAAGCCGGTGGTGCCGATCAGGGCGCCCCCAAGTTTTATTTCTTGAAGAATGAAGTGAATGGCTTCGAGTCATCTTATGCAATTACAAACACCGACTCGAGCGGGCGAAATGCGATTTTCATCCATCCGTCATTCGATTGGATGAAAGCGACCGATGCCGATGGCGGTTACCGAGATCGCACTATGGAAACAGCGATTGCGCACGAGCTCAGCCACGTCGATAGAATGCGCGATCTCGGCTTGAAAGCGCCCATGAGCGAGCCCACGCCGGAAGAGCTGGCGCGCTACAAGCGCATGGGCTGGAGCGAGATCCCGCTTGCGAATGGAGATAAGATCTGGGCGATACAAGGTAAGCATGGCGAATACTATGCTCTGGCAGCAACGGTTGAAGGCGTGGCCTGGATTCGCGTCAATGAGCACGGCGAGCCTCTGCACAGCGACGGCACGCCGGTAAAGCAGTCCGAGTTTGGCAATTCCGAAGACGTCGACAAGATGTTGAAAAACGGCAGTTTGCTTCTTGATGATGACATAGTGAAGCGAGCTAAAGTGAGACCGCCGACCAATTATATGCCTAACCCAGAAGATGTTCTGTGTGAGGCGGAATCGCTTTTCCATGATGGGGATAAACGCGCCTGGTTGCTGCGGCTCTCGCCGAAAATATATGAAGAAGCAAAAGCAGTCGACCAGCAGCGAATCAACCGCGAGAACGGCACGGCTCCTGATGGACAGCCGCTCTATATTCGCAGCCCAAATGGCGAGATAGTGCCTAATACCGAAGAGAACCGAGCAATCGTTGCCAAATTCGAAGCAGACGCGAGGCACGGCGCCTGAGCAAAGCGATCACCGCTGAGAGACTAAGTCCCTATGCGCTTGTCTCTTCCGCCACCCTCATCGCTGGATTCGGGCGTCGGAGGCGGATTTGGCCGAGGCGGTGGTGGAACCGGCCCAGGTCCGGGCCGCGGGCCGGGAGCTGGTGGCGCCGGTACATCCGCCTTTTTGACTTTCAAGTCGGCAGCAATTGTTTCCTTGTTCCCGTCTTGAACTTTGTAGAACTGCATGGTTACTTCGCCCGGCGCGCTCTCCTGCACTGAGACAAAATAGCCCGGACCGGTTTTCTCGGCAAAGGCATTGGCAGCGTCGACACCGCCTCTTTCCACAAGTGCGCTCAACGATTTTCTAAAGTCAGGATCGTTCAAACCGTTCTTTTTCGCCAACTCATCACTTTTGGTTGCCAGTGTCTGAGCCGTTTTATCGTCTTCGCTAGATGCCAGCTTGGTGAGCAGACCGGATTGCTCTTGCGGAGCCCAAACCAGGCGCTGCGTGTCTTGACCTTGCTCATTCTTGACTGTTTCATACTTGTGATAAGCAGGGATCGGCTGACCATGGTTATCGCGAACGAGCTGACCCTTGTCGTCGCGCCAATAAAACTCGGTTCCGTTTGCATCCAGGCGATGGAAACCGTCCTTTGCCAATCGTGCATCGCGGTCCTGCCAGGTCTCTATGCTGTTTGCATTGCCCTTGCTTGCCGAAGAATCTTTCGCATCGGTTTTTGCCGCAGGTTCCTTCTTAGCTTCGTTTCCTTTGTCGGTCATGGGTTCTGGTGGACGGACCGCGGCTGTCTTCAAGCCGGATTCTTGCATCGGCGCCCACACCAGCTGTAGTATCGGCCGTCCGCATTGATCGCGCTGCATCTCATACTTGTGATAGGCGGGAATCGGCTTACCTTGCTGATCTCGCATTAGCTCGCCTTTTTCGTTTCGCCAGTAGAACTCATGACCGTTTGCATCCAGACGATGAAAACCCTGTTGCCCCAATCTCTTGTCGCGGTCCTGCCATGTCTCGGCGGTGCTCGCTCCCCCTTCTGGTGGTGAGGAACCTGCCTTTGTCGTGCTGCGCGAAGCTTGAGTCGTGAGATCCAATGCTTGATTGCTGAAGACTGATCTCGATTGAGCCCCCGCTTCGCGCGGCCCTGCTATATCATTTGTTCTAAACTGTTCGCCCATTACCATTCCTCCAGTAATTCGCCGTGGATTCTGTACGAACGAATCCTCCGGTGCACGCTTCTGCAACACGAGCTGAAGCGATGTACGTCGTTTTTTCTTATCTCAATATTGTTGGCTTGAACATCACTGGTTGCGCAGGCAACCGCGTCAGCGTCAGCTGCCTCTCTGGTGTGTGCGATGTTCGATCATCCAGTTCGCATTCATGAGAAGACCCTCAAGGGATAGGACCAATCGTTGCAATCGCATCACCAAATTGCCACGCTCACATTGAATGAGAAAATTGTGAGCATCTTGTACCCTGCCTGGGGAAAATACGAGCCTCCGGCTCCGGAGCTATCGTACTACCAGTGGTGCGCTGTCAGTCCGCTATTGCCTTCATGGTTACGCGCGAATGGGTGCGCGGGATCTTCAGCAATTTGAAGAACAGCTCCACGCTGCGCCTGAATCCTATAGGCAGGCGAGTATCGTTGTCGTGCTCCCAGGTAACCGGCAGCTGACTGATTTTAGCGCCCGATTTGTAGGCAATGTAGAGCAGCTCGGCATCGAAGTAGGCGCAATCATATGTCACTTGCGGAAAGTAGAGTTCAGCGGCCTCGCCGGTAAACAGTTTGAAACCGCATTGCGTATCCCTGTACGGCAGGCGCAAGACCGCCCATTGCAGCCAGCGAAAGACAATCGCTAATTCTCGGCGCGGGAAGCTCTGCGCCGCGATTATCTTCGACTCAGCCATGGCGCGTGAGCCGATCACTATGTCATTTCCCTTTTTCATCTCATCAAGAAAGGGCGCCAGAAACTCAATCGGCGTCGCTGAATCGGCATCCATAAAGAGGCGATACTTGCCGGTGGCGGCCTTCATCCCTTCTTTGACTCCAAATCCCTTACCTTTGTTAAAAGGGAACGAAACGACTTTCAGATCAGGAAATTTGCTGCTGAAGGCTTCGGCGACCTGCGCCGTTCGATCGGTGCTTCCGTCCGTGACCACAATGATCTCGCTCGAATACGCCTGGGTTTGCAAGAAGGCGATGACTTTCTCGAGCGTCGGTGGCAGCCGCCGCTCATCATTGTACGCAGGAATAATTACTGATACATCGTATGGCATCGTTTAAGTCATTCCCCCGGTCGCAGAACAATTTTCATATCATTTATATGCATCAAGAATCATTACAGCTTCGACTCCAGTTTAATTATCCGGTAAACGGGCAAGCCATCGCGCTGCTTGATTGTGGCAATCTCGACCTCCCTTAACCCTTTCTCGCTGCACACTCGCTCGAAAGTAGCGACAAGACCGTGCAGTTGAGTGCTCTCCGGTGCATGAAAGATGAATATTGTCTCGCTCAGGTCAGGCATGAAGGGAGCGATAACCTCTTTCATGTGTTTAAGGTCTGCCTGGTCTTGCGTTTCATCCTCGCGCTTCGGCGAGTTAATGACCGGCCAAAAATATTCATCGCCATTCAATCTGCCTTTGCTGAGGAAATAAAGCTGCGGCCAGATGTTGACGTCCATGGGGACGTAATATTTTGCCTTCTGATTGACCAGTAGATCTGCCAACTCCACGTTGCAATCCGACCAGATACTTCTGCCTCCGAAACGATTGATCTGATCCCAGGTCGTGTAATCAATCGATAGCAATGATAGCGAGAGCCAGAGAAAAGCGATTGCACTGAGAGCTTGTGCGGCTCTCCATGCGGGTTTGCTTGCATTC
>JAJPJO010000307.1 GCA_021324135.1 Pseudomonadota bacterium | reverse complement strand
TTATGCAAGCAAGCGAGGCAATAGAGAGCCGGGCAATCACTCGGCAACGAGCACTGCTCGCCAGGGCAGGATCTACCTGCGCCTCCCTTTCTCAATCTCGTTCTTCAAATCGTCAGATATGAGCTAATCGATTTCAACCGCTATTGATCTGTTCTCGCTCACGCCGACTTGCAACTTTTATGCTTAAAGCATAGAATCGAATAGTATCCTTTTGCAAGTAGACACCCAAAAGTGGTGAAGTATGCAAAATGTTCTGTAGTATCCAATTAGATACTTAGGAGTGTGCCAATGGGACCCAAACTTGCCTGTCCAATCATGTCAACCATTGCGATGATCTCGGATAAATGGAAGGTCGTAATAATATGCAAACTAAAGGGTGGCACCTTGCGTTTCAACGAACTGATGCGGGCTTTGCACGGCATCACCCAGAAAGTTCTAACCAGTCAGCTCCGCGAACTCGAAGAAGACGGACTGGTGGCACGAAAGATATATGCTGAAGTTCCACCACGCGTAGAGTATTCGCTGACGCCTCTTGGCGAGACTTTGATACCGGTCCTCGAACAGCTTGAGCAATGGGCCCAGACGCATTCAGAGGAAGTGATGAGAGCGCGAGAAAGAGCGAAAGCTAAACGCAATGGCGAGAAAACCGCGGTTGTGTCTTAATGGATTGGTGAAACCGGGAATAATGTATTCGAGCATCTCCTGATGCTCCGCCGGTAGGATGCGTATTCAACAATTCAGCCATACGCCTGCTGATGTGCACGGGACCATTTCTTTCACACCCTCGGAGCGCGCCAACATGACTGCTCATGCAAGTGAAGAACAAAAGGCACAATCAATCAATTTGCGCGAGGGAATCGAGGCTGAGGCAAAATGTGAGCCCGATAATGGCGAAGAGCATGCTCGGCAGAATGGAACCGGCGACCTGCCAAATCTGCCGGACCGCTATGAAGTCCTGGAGCAGATCGGTCACGGCGGCATGGGCTCTGTATATAAGGTATACGACAAAGCCGTCGAGAAAGTGATGGCCATTAAGGTTCTGCAACCGGAGCTGACTAAGGATGCAGCAGCCTTGAAACGTTTCGAGCAAGAAGCCGAATCGGCTAGCGAGCTAAACCACTCGAACCTGGTATCGGTCTATGGCCATGGCACCAGCCTTGATGGCGCACCATATATAGTGATGGACTTCATCGACGGCCCTGGACTGGCGGCGATTCTCAAGAAGGAACATCACCTCGAACCGAAACGGGCCCTCGATATTTTCATAAAGATATGCGAGGGCTTGATCTACGCGCACGATCGCAACGTCATCCACCGCGACATCAAACCGACGAACATTATCATGACTCGCACCGCCGATGGTGCCGATTCCGCCCACATTGTCGACTTCGGGATCGCCAAAGCAGCACCGACTGCCAATCGAGAAACGCACGACCTGACGCAGACCGGAGAGATATTCGGTAGTCCGCATTATATGAGCCCGGAGCAGTGCCTCGGCTTTTTGATCGATAATCGCTCAGACATTTATTCGCTCGGTTGCCTGATGTATGAAACGCTCACCGGCACGCCACCGTTCGAAGGCGCCAATCCGATTCAGCTGGTAGTGAAGCATATTAATGAAGATCCGCCGCCGTTCCCCAAACAAATGAGGGGAGATAAGCTGATCGACAAGCTGGAGAATGTCGTCCTCCGCTGCCTGGAGAAGGACAAAGCAGCCCGTTATCAAAGCGTATCGGATGTCCTGAAGGATTTGCACGCCATTAAGAACGGCAAGCAGCCCACACCGTACACTCGTGTAGCCAAGCCCAAAGCCACCTTTACGAAACGACAGATGCTGGGCTCTGTCGTCGTTTTCGTAGCGATCAGCATTTACTTCTGCGTGCTCACGGGCGTAGTCAACTCTTCCATGATCAGTCAAATCGTCGGCAGCATTCTCCTGCTTTTGTGCTGCTCGGGGATGTACGCCTTTTACTCGGCGGCTATTGAAGAGTACAGGAAGAACAGAGCGGCGGGATTGTCGGAGCGAAGCGGTTGGCTGATCACTCTTCTGATCGGCCTGGGCAGTTGCTGTTTGACTATTTCACCGGCAGGCTTCGCCTTTCTTTTTATGGGCGGCAGCGGCTACGGTTGGTTCACCGGCGTCTTGAACGCAGCAATCATCGCCCATCTATTTTGCGTGATGTTCACTGCCGTCGCGCTTGTCACGTACTTGATATTCAAGAGCTCGAAGCGCGCAAGCTGGCTTCGCATGCCGGGAGAATTCGCCTTGATTACCGTGGCTGTGTGCTCGATACTTTACTTCGGCGTTCCGTCGCAAACAGAGAAAGTAACTTTCTGCCTTGGCGGAATGACAGAGAGTATGCAGTTTTACGACATCGCCAAGATCCTCTACCAGGCAGCTGCTGCCCTGGATAAAACCGCAACCGAACCATTGAAAAAATTGGCCGCTCTTTCAGGTGTCAGCGATCAGTTCGCGCTCGATTGCATGAACGAAGCGATCAAAAGACAGCCCGATGCCACTTCATACGAGCAACGGGCGCGCCTGTTCGAGAAAATGGGACAACTGAGCAACGCAATCTCGGATTATGGCTCGGCAATCGCCCTTCAGCATGACTGGAATCAACTGTATGTCGCGCGCAGCGATCTGTATTACAAAATGAAGGCCTATGGCGCCGCGCTTGCTGACTTGCAAAAGGCCGCCACACTCAACAAAGTGAATTCAGCCGATATATATGCCAAGATGGCTCGAGTGCATTGCACGATAAATGACTTTGACGGCGCCATAAAGGATCTCGATCTTGCCGTAAACGCTCCTAACTACTCGAATAATCAATACGCCTTGCGGCTGTTCAGAGCGATCGTGATGGAGCATCGAATCGGTCTGTTAGCCGCTCTGCCTGATTATCGATATGTAGTCCAGTACGCTCCCAACCATCAACATCTTATAAAGGGATTCGCTCTGTATAAGATGGGTAATACTCCTGAGGCAGACAAGCTACTCAAAAATATGTTCGTGAATCACTCGACCATGCTGAGCACTCTCCTCAATGAAATCGGGGCACCACCGAACTTGCCAGTAACCTACCCTAGTTCGCCACCTTGAAGTTAGAACGATGGAACAATTAGCTCCAATAAAAGAGAAAAAAAAGACTGAAGAGGAAATCATTGTCTATTCCCCGCTCTCTCGCAAAACAAGAGTAATCGTCGACTCTTGTTTCATCCTGCTCCTTGTCCTCTCAATTGCAACTCTGGTGATCGGCTGCCTGTTTCCAGGCAGCGTTCCGGTAATCCTCGAAAAGTGGGCCAGCTTGATCCTTGCCATCGAGCTCGTCGCCCTTCTTCTCTTCTTTACAGTGCAGAACGTACTGAGCAAAAAAATCACCATCGAAATTTCCCGGGAGGGAATCAGCTTCCCTTACATGTTCAAACCCGATTTACTCTTCCGTACCAAACGATCGTGGGACGACGTCGGCAATATCCTCTTCAGTCCAATGGTTCTTGCCGATCAGAAAGGAACTTACGAGTATGAGGTTGAGAAAGCCAAAGGCAAGAGCCGGCAGATATCGATCTACTTCAAGTCCGGCGGCCATGCCACCATTCACCTCGATCGCATAGCGAAGGAAGCCGAGCAGCTTCTCTTCGTTTATCTCCAGCCGCTCTACATGGACTTCAGTCGCGTTCCGATTACCCTGAAGGAAACCGATGACAAACGCCGTTTCATCCCGCAAAAGGATGGTCCGCCTGTCGAGCCGGCCCCCAAGAGCATTACCGAGCTCTGGGAGCAAGACATGCAAGATCGCTTCTCGGCTACGGCTTTTGTGCCTCTCAAGAAAGGAAAACTTTTGCGGGGCGGGCGCATACGCATCCTCATGCAATTGGCTTGCGGAGGGCTATCGGCGGTTTATCTAGCGGAAACGCCGGACAAGGGTTTGCACATCATCAAAGAAGCGGTCTTACCAGGAACGCTCGATCCAGGCCTGAAAGAGAAGGCGAAAGAATTGTTCGTCAGAGAAGCGATTATTCTTCAACGGCTCTCTCACCCGCGGATTGCTCGCGTTCTCGACTATTTCGTCGAGGACGGAAGAGATTATCTGGTCCTCGAGTTCGTGCCGGGTCATTCGCTGCGTCAGATAGTGCGGCAAAACGGACCGCTCAGCGAAGCGGATGTGCTCAAGCATACGCGCCAGGTGGCGGAGATTCTGGTTTACTTGCACGAGCAATCACCACCGGTGTTACACCGGGATATAACCCCGGATAACCTGGTCTTGAGAGAAGACGGGAAGGTATTTTTGATCGACTTCGGTGCGGCAAACGACATGCTCGGCACCGCCACCGGAACGCTGGTCGGCAAGCAGGCTTACATCGCCCCGGAGCAATTTCGAGGCAAGGCCCAGAAACAAAGCGACATTTATGCCCTCGGGGGCTCAATGTACTTCCTGCTCACCGGGCAAGACCCCGAAGCTCTGGCCAGCTCGAGACCGCGAACCATCAATGCCGACCTTTCGCCCGGCATAGACGACCTGGTGGCGGCTTGTACAAGTCAGGAGCTGGACAAGCGCATTAGCTCTGCCGAGGAGTTATGTGAAAAGATAGAAATGATACTCACGGACGGCGGCGGGTCGGTAATTAAGACCGCCGGCTAGGCAATAAAGAGACTGATGCATATGGAAATGCACAATCAGCAGTGAAATGAGCTGAGTGCATATGGCAAAATAACGGAGCATGTCGCAACTGCAGCAATCACAGTCGCAGAGAATGTACGCACAGCCAAAGATGTTGGCTGAGTATGCCGCGCCTTCCTTCTGGATCAGATATAAGCCCGATCGGCTCCAAAAGCGGACCAATCGCATTCTCAGCTTTTTGATCTCGCTGGGCATAGCGGCGGTCGCCGCGTCGTTTTTTACCTGGCGCAACGACGGCTACTTCATCTTGAATGGTTACCTGTTTCTCTTGATCACCGCTTTCGTTCTGATGATAGTCTCCGGACCACTGAAGAGATTGGCTTTAGTCATCCTGCCCAATCATATCGAGCTCAATGAGAAGGGATTGCGATTTCACTGGATGCATCTGTTCCTGAGAGCCTCAACGCCACTGATCAATTGGGAACGCGTATCTCACGTGACGACGAAAATCACGAAAGTGGCAGACGTCGAAGAGGTGACCCTGGAGTTCAATGCCATCGCCCGTGGTTTCACGATGAAGGAGAGGCTGCTCTATTTCATGCTGGCGCCGGCTCTCAGCTGGGGCTGGTTGACGAGCGATCGGGCCCAGATCCATTTCAAGGTGGACGGCATTGCCTCTTCCGACGATCGCAAACGATTGCAGACAGGGTTGAAAAAATTTCTGCCGTCCTACCGAATTGATCCGAAGGTAGCGGATGATTTGAACATATTCATCAAGTTCGACAGCTACACCGATCTCTGGTTGGACAAACTCCAGGACTCGAGCGAATCCGATCGAAAGGCCGCTCTTGAGGATGGAGCGGTTCTGAACAACGGCGAGTACAAAATTTTGGAGCAGATCGGCGCCGGTGGTCAGGCGATCGTCTATCGCGCTTTGATGTTCAAAAAACTTGCCGATTCAGCAGCACTGATGAGTCTCACCAGGGGTGAAACGCGAGTCGATCTGGACGATCTGGCCGGACTCAAACAAGAGTCGTCGAAGAAGAGCCAGCCAGCCGTGCAGAAGGAGACCTCGAATGACGGCGCTGTTGAAACTCCGGAAAAGCTGCCTGTGACAGTGGCGACTGAAAATATCAAACCCGAGGCAAACGCCGCCGGAGGAGATCCAAGCGATGAGAACGCACCATATATGGTGGTGCTGAAGGAATTCATTCTGCCTGTACAAGCTGGCTCGAGCATTCGCAAACGCGTGCTGGAGAACATTCAGAAGGAAGCGAAGTTATGGCACAAGCTCAAGCACCCGAATATCGGCAGATTGATTGATTTCTTCATTGAAGGTCAACGGGTCTATCTTGTCCTGGAATATGCGGAGGGGAAGACTCTCAAAAGAGTTGTCACCGAATGCGGTGCGATGCCTGAGGAACAGGCAGTTAAGCTCGCCATTCAAATGTGTGACATTCTTGGTTACCTGCACCGAAAACAGCCCGCCGTCGTCCATCGCGACTTCACGCCTGATAACTTGATCGTCGATGAAGACGGGAAGGTAAAGCTAATCGATTTCAACGTGGCATTGCAGCTGGAAGCGCAGACGACCAAGACGGTGGTCGGCAAACACGCTTACATTCCACCGGAGCAATTTCGCGGGAAGGCAGTTCCGCAAAGTGATTTGTACGCCCTCGGCGGCACAATCTTCTTCATGCTCACAGGCGTTGATCCCGAGCCCATTACCGAAGCACATCCCCGCTTGTATCAATTGAAACAAAATGGCAGTTCCACGATCAGCGAGGCAGTAGACGCAATCGTTGCGAAAACGACTGCACTCACGGTTGCCACGCGCTATCAAGATTGCCACGAGCTTAAGACTGATCTGCTTCAGGTGGTGGAAAGCTTTTCGATGCGTTAATATATGGTACTGTATAACCGGAGCGGCGAACTCAGGGCTTAACTTGGTTCACCCAGGCTACACAAGGTGGCATCGATTGATGGTAGCAATTACAAAGGTAAACTTTCCAGAACGTATCTCGCTCGGCGGACTCTACATAGCGGCACGTACGTTTCCTCATCAGCGCAAATGGATCGGAGAAGCAGTAGGCGAATTCTCTTGCAGCGTGCCGGAGGATCGAATGTTAGGCATGCAGATCAGCGGTCATATTACCGACGCGATGCTGAGCGAGTCGCGCGTCATGTTGCAAATGGTCGAGTCGTTTGACCTGTCAACTGCGAAATTTTCCGATAATCTCATGAAGGAAATCGCGCAGCTCGAAGGCACCGTCGAGTTGCGCCTTGATTTTACGCCCTTTGAAGATACGCATGTAGCAAGGCTTGCGCCCCTCAAGAAGCTGGAGACGATCTGGTTTCTCAACACGGCAATCAGCAATAAGGGGCTGCGAAACCTTTTGCTTTTACCTTCACTGCATCACCTCGTCTTGAAGAAAACCGAGGTGAGCGATGGCGGTCTTGTCCATCTGAAAGAGATGCCCGAACTGCGCACCATCCTCTTGCCTGCCAGTATTACGGACAACGGGCTCGAAGAATTGACCGGCATGAGCAAGCTCTTGCATCTTGATTTGTCGAACACGAAGATAACCGATCATGGTCTCTCATTTGTCGGCAGCATGAGCAGCCTTCACACCCTTTGTTTGAACGACACCACCATTGGTGACAACGGTTTGCCACACCTGGAAAATCTGAAACAACTGCGAACCCTGTATCTGAGCGGCACAAAAGTAAGCGACAAAGGTCTGTCCATACTGGAGCGCTTGCATTCGCTCGAGTATCTGGAGATTCGCGACAATAGTGTTACCGAGATCGCGTTGGCGCGACTGCGAACGGCTTTACCTGCTTGTACGGTCTTTGGTCCCTAGTCGGACTCTAAAGAAATCGTTCCCAATACGAAGATTACTGGAGATTGACCATCTCATTCGAGCTGCCCCAGACGATTTTCTTTCGCACACGGGCAAGCGGCGCTCTGTCGTTGTACACGACACCATCGGTGGTGAGTTGTACCCCAAGTTCACTCCACAAAGAATCCAAATCAGTGCGCACGGGATTGTCCGCCATCTTGTCGAACAGCTCGCTCAGGACATGCAATCCTACGGAACTATCACCAACGCGCAATGTCTCATCCGGAGCCCATTCGCTCGCGATGTTGCCGCCATGGTCCGAAATTCCTTTGAGGGCATCTGATAGACCGACTGAATTTTGGCTTTGCTTGCGCATCTCCACATCAGCCAGCAAGCAATAAATCGCGCCGCCCCAATACCAGCGCGTAAAGGTGCGGCTTTGATTCAACCCTCCATCGCCCTCCTGCGGTTGTCCACGAGATGCTCCATGAATAAGCTCTCGCCACATTTGATCTTCGCTGATCAAATGAGTGCGCACTCTGGCGATCGGCTCGGCATAGGTTGCAATTCCCTCCGCCAGCCATCGGTGCTCATGATCCATCAACGGAAATGAAAGGTGCATCATTTCGAGAGTAAGCGTCCAGTCCTTTTTAAATTGTTTTCTTGTAATGCGCGAACCAACATAAACTTCAATTATCCCGTCACCATCATCGTTGTACGATGTTGAGGCAAAGCCCACGTCATCGCCACCGGTGGCGGTGACTTCGATGTGCAATCGTTTCACACCAAGATGCCCATAGTAAGCCGAGACCGAGTTAGCCGCGTCATTGACCCACTCTCGAATCAACTTCGAATTGATCTTTCGCGCCTCACCAATCAGCTGCACGTCAATCTTGGTATCAAACCGATCGATCTCCAGCCTGGAAACCGCAGGCGAGGCCATGGCCGGACCGCCAAATATTTTAGCGCCGCTGAGAAATGGCGTCACCGACGCCAGAGCGATTAGCAAGGCAATGCCGGCAAATAAGTGCGAATTCCGAGTCTGTCGAGCCCAGTCAAATTTCGACACCGATCGTCCTCTCAAGTGCTTTGCATTGGGACGCAATGCCATAATACATTGTTCCTCAAAAAGGTTCTGTAAGCTTGCTAACTCTGCTGCTGCCGTCTTCGCTAAGCAAGCAATAGTTTGATGATAAACTAACGAGCGTCAAGATTCCATTTGCTTGTGCTGTTGAAGCCTGGAGAAAATTCCGCTTTAAACTGGAGCGCGGGCAGAGGACGTTTTTCAAGGTGGTGAATTACCAGGTGTCAGATGTACAGTTATACCTCTTTCGGCACGGGCAGACGGAGTGGTCTGTTAGCGGTCAGCACACAGGGCGCACGAATATACCATTAACAGAGGAAGGGCGCAGAGAGGCTCGACAGCTGAGCAATTTCGTTTCCCATCTGCAATTCTCGGCAGTGCTTGTCAGTCCGCTCAATCGCGCCCAGGAAAGCGCATCTTTGGCCGGACTTGCCTCCCGGATTACTACATGCAATGAGCTTGCCGAGTTCGACTATGGAGATTACGAGGGGCTTACGACCGAGCAGATCCGCGAGCGCGTGCCGGGCTGGACAATTTGGACTCATCCTTGTCCAGGGGGCGAAACGATGGCTGAGGCAAGCGGGCGTTGCCGAAAAGTTATCGACATGGCATGTGGTATCGGGGGTAGTGTCGCACTTTTTGCTCATGGACACATACTTAGAATATTAGCCACAGTTTGGCTTGACCTCAGTCCTTCTGAAGGTAAGCACTTAATGCTGGACACGAGCACAGTATCCATCCTGTCGCATGAGCACGACTCACCGGCGATCAAGACCTGGAATGCACGCGTCGCCGATTAAGACTTCTTCTTCCGCTGCTCATCCTCCAAACGCTCCCACCAGGTTTGTCGATCGAAGGGGCGAAAGTCAGTAGTGGTCGTCAGGAATTTGGTGCTCGTGAGCTGCATCTCCTTTCTCACCCGCTCATGCCAATCTTGACCGGCGTTGCGCCGCAACAGTTCCAGCTCCAGAACCAGGGCTCTTGCTTCCGGGAGCTCGTGGCAGTAGCGCGAGAAAAATTTGATTTCATGATCGAGTACTTGTTTCAATCGGCGGGTTTTTCCTAAGCGGTTCAGCTCGGCTGCTTGCTTCACAACCGACGCATGCCAGACCTGCGCCACCTTGAAGCTCGTCTCTTTATCGCGCTGCTGACTGCTTGATGGAGAATATGTGAGATCGGCTTTAATGCGCTGGCTTGCCGTGAGCCGGCCTGTGCCGGCGCATTTGCCGCTGGCTGAGATGTGGAATGTTAAAACGCGTCCTGAATGATCATCCTTTCCTGAATGATCGTCTTCCGAATTTTCATCTTCGTTTTCGTCTTCATCTTCCTCTTCATTTGCGTTTGCGTCTTCGTCTTCGTCCACATCGTCGTCATCAATGTCATCTTCATCAGCTCTTGCCACTAATGCCGGAGCAGAGAATGGATAACGCAGTGAATCGGATGCCGGCGCCGTAATGCGAAATATGCAGGTTCGACAAGCTGCAGGCGGTAAAGCACCAAGATGGGCAATCAGTTCCGTGGTACCAGATGTGGTGGGAAAGCCGCTTATGTTCTCAACCTGACACCCTTCAGGGAGGCGCAGGCGGAGCGCGATGTCATCCACATAGGTATTAGCCAGCTCGTACAGTTCCCCCATCAAGACACCGATGATCTCGGCTGGATGCTCGGCATCGTGCATGCGGCCGCCCCCGAACTCAGCCAGTTCCTGCAGAAGGGTAGCGGAGTAGTTATTGCCGATGCCGACCGTCGATGTGTTCAATGATCGCAGGCGCAACTGCTGAGCATGATTGCGAATGATCAGCGGATCCAGTATGCCATGATTAGCATGGCCATCGGACAGCAAAACGACATGATTGTGCGCGTCCGGCTGCATTTCCATGGTCGCGGCTACCG
Source organism: Pseudomonadota bacterium (assembly GCA_021324135.1). GTDB lineage: Bacteria > Cyanobacteriota > Vampirovibrionia > Obscuribacterales > Obscuribacteraceae > JAJPJO01. Next base: position 4,238 of record JAJPJO010000307.1, on the reverse strand, counting down.
CTTCCGCTCCTTTTAGCCAGCCACCGCTTATATTAGTGTAAAGGCGGTGCTCGATTGCATCGATGGCATCCAATGCTCTGTCGCGCCCGCGCGCGTTTTGCTTGACTCCCTGCAAATGCACTTGCACGTCGTTGGCAAATGAAATCAGCGAAAGCCGATCGCTGCTTTTGAGGAGATTCACGACCCCTGCCGCGGCCCGCTTGGCCGCCCGCATTGGAGCCCCAGCCATCGAGGTGGATGCATCAACAACCAGAGCGATGTTCAGCGGCAATCTGGTTTTCTCGGGCTTTGGACGGTCGGTCGTCCTCACCTCGACCGCCAGATAGCGAATCGTCCTCCCCCGCCCGGAGACTGTGCTCTTATCGAACATTGCTGATACGACTAACCGTTCATCATTCATAATGAACCCCCAACAAGATTTCACGCAGGTAATCGGCGACGCGCTCCAGACGAGCCAATTGCTCGTCATCGTCAATTCCACGCACCGAGAGCTCGATATCAGGGGTGATGGCAATGCGATACCACACATCTCCTTTAGCCTGACGCCGAACAGGCCGCTTTTCATGAATGCGCGACAATTCTTGCAACAAAAGATCGATTGGTGTTTGACCGGTTACAGTGCTCTCAGTGGGCGCCGCGGCTCTCGGTTTGTCCGCAACCGGTTCACCCCAGGCTTGAGCGTTCCTCGATTCGCCTGGCAAAGGGGGCGGCTGATGCGCAGGACCCTTTAGAAAATGCCTCATTTCAGCATTGCGGTTGAGAATCACCATGTCCTGAGGTCTGGCTGGTGCGCTCTGCGCGCCCGACTCAATAACCGAAGATGAATTGGCCGGGATTCCCGACCCGGACTGCAGAGCCTTTATGTAATCCAGAGCGGTGGAGACCTGAGTGCTCTTGCGCGACTTTGTTCGTCCCGATATCGATCTCCTCTTGGAGGAAACTCTGTCATCTGCGTTTTCCTCAGAAGAGCTTTCTTCCTCTTCTGTATTTACATCAGGATTGCTTGCTGCCTTAAGGCCGGACTTAAGGTCATCGAGATGCGAAAAAGTCGGCTCAAAGTCGATGTTAGAGGAATCGGATTGGCCGCGCGAGGCGGTCTGGTGCGGTTCGGCCCCGGCGTTCACCACCGGCAGATCAAAATGCATGGCGCTGTTGCGAGCAATAAGAGCGATGAGATCGTCTTCGCTCATGGTCACCAATGCGGTTCGAATAGAAGACAGAGGCAATCCTTTCTCTTCTTTCATCACTTTGATGGCCAACAATCGGTTCAAGTGATAATTCGAATAGTTTGCATAGCGCCCCATCGAGTTCGCGCCGCGCATCAGCCCTTGCTCGATGAAGCTACGAATCGCGCGCCGGTCATATCCGGAAATTTCGGATAAATCCTCAAGCGAATAGTAGTCGGAATCGCTATCGTCCATCGAGCCCGCCTGTTCTGAATTTTGGGTATGTTGCCTACAACCAATATACAATTCGCCAATTCGCCATGTCAAGTTGGCAAATTGAATCGGGGAACTGGAAATTTGAATGGCAATCAGTCTAACCAGGTCTATAAGCGCGATAAAATGGACCGATCATGCCAAACGAACCCATTGATCCAGCAGCGAATCCGCCCGCCGAGCCTTTGAAGGAAGTCTCGGCCATCGACATGACCCAGCTCGCCAGAGAGCAGGCTTACGATCCGATGATTGGCCGGGATGAGGAAATCCGCAGAGTCATTCATGTTCTGACTCGCCGCTTCAAGAATAATCCCCTTTTGATTGGCGAGGCCGGTGTTGGGAAAACCGCTGTCGTGGAAGGCCTGGCTAACTTAATTGCCAGGGGCGAGGTACCTGAGCGGCTGCGGCATAAACGCTTGCTGAGCGTAGAAATGAGCAGCCTGGTTGCCGGCACGACCTATCGCGGGCAGTTCGAGCAGCGCTTGAAGCAATTGGTTGAAACTTTGATCAAAAACGATGAGATCATCTTGTTTATCGATGAGCTGCATTTGATTGTCGGCGCCGGTGCCACCAGCGAAGGTGGCATGGATGTTGCCAACATTCTCAAGCCGCACCTGGCGCGAGGAACTATCCAGTGCATTGGCGCCACCACTTTTGCAGAGCATTCAAAATACATTGAAAAGGATCAGGCGCTCACCAGACGTTTTCAAAAAATTATCATCGCCGAGCCGTCCGTGCCCGATGCAATTGCGATTTTGCGCGGACTGAGAGAAAGGTTCGAAACCTATCATCGCATTCAACTGCGCGACTCGGCATTGGTTGCGGCTGCGGAGCTATCGCATCGTTATATTCCCGAGCGCCGGCTGCCGGATAAAGCCATCGATCTGATCGATGAATGCCTGGCGGCAAAACGCATGGAGATCGATTCCACTCCGCTGAAGCTGCAAGAAATGGAAGAGAAAATCGCCCGACTTGAGATGGAGAGAGCCTCTCTGGAAAAAGATAAAAGCGACGCCAACGACAGGCAATTCAACCAGGGTTGGGCAGCCCTGGCGGACAGTCTGCGCCTGGCAAAGGAGGAACGCGATCAGTTGCACGCCCAATGGGAGAGATCGATTGAGGAGATAACCCGACGGCAAGAATTCAGAGAACTGATTCAATCGCATAAATTGAGGGCAGAGGCTGCTCGACAATCAAAGGACGTGAAGCGAGCCATCGAGATTGAACAGGAAGAGATAATTCCCATGCAACAGCTGCTCGATCAGGAAATCGCCGAAAGTGACGAGCGGAGCCGTAAAGAACAAAGACAGATCAAGCCGGAGAATCCATTCGAGCTGTGCGCTCGTGAAATCACTGGCAAAGATATCGAGAAACTGGTCGCGAAGTGGACCGGCATACCACTGCAAAAACTGCAAGAGAGCGAAGCCGAAAGACTATTGCAACTGGATGAGCAACTGAGCCGAAAGGTCATTGGGCAAGATCGCGCCACCTCTGCTGTAGCCGCCGCCATCCGCATCGCCCGCTCCGGTTTGAACGATCCCAATCGGCCAATCGCCACTTTCCTTTTTTTGGGTCCAACCGGTGTCGGCAAAACTGAGACAGCAAAAGTTTTGACTGATACCGTATTTGGTGAGACTTCATCACTAATACGTCTTGATATGTCCGAGTACACCGAACGTTACACCGTCTCCAGGCTCATCGGTGCTTCTCCTGGCTATATAGGCTACGAAGAAGGCGGCCAGTTGAGCGAAGCGGTGCGCAACAAGCCGTTTGCCTGCGTTCTCTTCGATGAGATCGAGAAGGCGCACCCAACCGTATTCAACCTTCTTCTACAAATTTTAGACGAGGGAAGACTGACCGACGCTCGGGGCCGCCATATCAACTTCAAGAATACGATTATCATATTGACCTCTAATATTGGATCGGAGTTCATTAGCCAAACAAATGGGCGCGGCAAGGAAGCTCAGGAAGAAGCAGGCAGGAACCCGCAAAAATCCGACTTCGAGCATAGCGGTATAGATGCTCTGCCTAAGCAATTACAAAAGGAATTGCTCAGCACGTTTCGCCCCGAGCTGCTCAATCGCATAGACGAAGTCGTCTTGTTCTCCCCGCTCAAAGAAGAAGATCTGCTGGCCATACTCGACTTGCAGATTGATGCTCTCAATTGCAACCTCCGGGCTATGGATAAACATATAAGCCTCACTCAAAGGGCAAAGAAGTGGTTGGCGACCGTCTCCTACAGTGCCGCCTACGGCGCCCGACCGCTGCGGCGATGCCTCGAGAAACGGCTGAAAGCACCACTCTCCACGCTTCTGCTCAAAGGCGAGCTAAACCAGGCTCATGAGATTCTTGTCGATGTAAACGGCAGCGATGAGCTTGTCTTTAAGATGAATGACCCAGTACGTATTTCACCCAGCCCTTCGTAATTCTACGGCTGACATTGCCGGCCCGCAGTCTTATAGTTCCAATACACTCTGCTCACTCAATCACTCACTCCACAGAGGCGCTCCCGCGCTCTGTCACTCGCTGCTCAGGAGAATTTTATGGCGCACACTGGTGCTGATAGCAGCTCATTGAATTTTGATGCTGCCTTAATGAGTTCAAAATCGACAAAAACGGCTTCTGATGGCTCCGGGTTACCGTTCCAAGATGAGCTTCACCAGATTAGAACTGGTCAGCTCATTCAAAACAGTACCGGCAGATCGGCTCAATTAGACAGAATAGAAAAACCGTATCTGGTGGCAGCCGCTTCCCCAGATCCAGGCGGCGACGGGCAATCGCGTGGCGGGGGCACGAACC
>JAJPJO010000515.1 GCA_021324135.1 Pseudomonadota bacterium | reverse complement strand
TGCAGCTGGCGCACCTTTTCGCGATCGCGGAAGAGGAGCTGCGTAACCGAACGCAAGCCAATCTTCTCATCTGATTGAGAGTGCTTGAACTTCGTTTGCGGTTGCTCGATCCAGTATTCCTCGACCGGGCGAACCACGCAGAGCATCGTGCCGTCTTCCTTTTCGAAGAGGCTGACCATCTTGCGCTGTTTGTGCGTGTAGTTCTCGACGATCTCGGTGCCGGGCTCGATGATTTGACCTTCCGGAACCTTGAGCTCGGAAGGATCGCCAATCGGCAGAATCTCGCCGGGACGAATGATCACTTCGTGAATGATGTCGTTATCGGCAACGATTTGCACGATGCCATCCATGTGGGCGAAGACATCCTTGACCACTTCCTGACCGGCCGTGACGAAATCGCCGGTTTCCGACATCTTCAAGCTGATGTCCTTGGAGATGAAGTGGATTTCCTCAGGAACAAAGAGAACCTTGCCGGGTTTGGTGACTACGCGGCGATCGTCGATTTCGACACCGTCGTAAATGATTTCACCACCGGTGGTGACGGAGTTTGTTCCATCCTCCAAAAGCTCGGCGATGATTTTACCGTTTTCGACAATCTCGTCTTTGACGACTTTGATTGCCCAGGTTTCCTTCGTTTTAGGAACCTTCCAGTAACTTCCCTTCTGGCCTGCGTCGAGCTTGGCATTGGCAGAGCCGACCTGGGCAATGACGATATTGATTTCTTTGCCCTTGACCAGTTTGGTGATCGTCTTCTTGCCGCGCTTGATCGTTTCAACTTCAAGCTCGGTACCGTAACGCACTTCGCCACCATGCTCGGTGAGGATATGGATTTCGGCAAGAACATCGAGAGCCTTCACTTCCTGGCCGTCTTTGACGACGACTTCAGCACCGGAGGGCAAGTTGTAGACGTCGCCTTCAAGCACCCAGATGATACCGGCGCGGTTGGCCGTGCGGCTGATGTTGCCCTGGCGATCGCGTTTCTCGTCAGCCTGGAAGCCGGAGAACATGACCCGCCCCGAGATATCAGCGGTGATATCCTTGGTGGCCCGCTCGGTAAGCGTTTTCTTGGCACCGGGTGGATCGTACTCGGCAATCACTTGACCGACTTCGACCTCATCGCCGTTTTGCACGTCAATCAGAGCACCGATCGGCAGCGAGACTGATTTCTCTTTCTTGCCATCCGATATTTTGATAGCGCCGTCGCGAGTGGTCTGTTCTTTCACTTCACCGTATGCGGTGCGGACCGATTTGCTCTGGATCTTGTATGAGATCGTGCCTTTAATCGGCGATTTGACCTGCAAACGGCTCTTTCCACCAGCGACCGCGCCGCCTGTGTGGAAGGTTCTCATCGTCAACTGCGTGCCGGGCTCACCGATTGATTGAGCGGCTATGATGCCGATTGCTTCGCCGGCATCAACCAGGCGGTTGTTGGTCAATGACCAGCCGTAGCACTTCTGGCAAACGCCGTATTGCGCTTCGCAAGTCAGAGGTGAGCGCACTTTCACCGATTTTGGATGCTTCAGTTTCGTATCGATTGCAGATGCGGCTTTGCGATTGGCCACAGTGCCTTTGCGAACAAGCACTTCGCCGGTTTCCGGATCGACGACATCCTCAGCCACGGTGCGACCGAAAATACGCTCGGATAGTTTAACCAGCTCGCTGTCGCCTTCCATGATCGGCTGCATGAAAATGCCTTTCTCGGTTTTGCAGTCGGGCTCGCGCACGATCACGTCCTGGGCGACGTCTACCAGTCGGCGAGTCAGATAACCGGAGTCGGCTGTCTTCAGGGCTGTGTCGACCAGACCCTTTCTGGCGCCGTAACTGGAGATGATGTACTCCGTCACGTTCAAACCTTCGCGGAAGTTTGCCTTAATGGGCAAGTCGATAATCTGACCCTGGGAGTCAGCCATCAAGCCCCGCATACCGACGAGCTGGCGAACCTGAGAGATGTTACCTCTGGCGCCGGAGAATGCCATCATATATACAGGGTTCAAGCGGTCGAAATTGTCGACGACTTGCTTGGTCAACTGGTCAGTGGTTGCCGACCAGGTATCGATAACCTTGTTGTAGCGCTCGACTTCCGTGATGTCGCCACGCTCGTAGCGGCGCTGCGCTTTTTCGATTTCCTTTTCGGCATCGGCGATCAGATTGACCTTCGCTTTTGGAACATCAAGATCGTCAATCGAGATGGTCACACCAGCTCTGGTGGCAAATCTAAAACCGAGGTCTTTCAAAGCATTGGCTAATTCAGCCGTTCGTGCCGTGCCGAAACGCTCGTAGACATCAGACAAAAGCTTGCCCAGCTTCTTCTTGTCCACGGTATCGTTAATGAACTCGAATACTTCTTCCTTCTTTTGTGTGACCATAGGTCCCTCTTCTTGAAATGTTCGTTTAAGCCACTGTATGCCGTTTATTTCACAGCTGAAATAGCGTCTCTCAAAGCTTCGTTGAATATGATGCGACCGGGCGTGGTTTCGATTGTGTCGCCACCGACGTCGCGCACCTTGATTTTGGCATGCAGATCGACGACCCCGGCCTCGAAGGCGGAGCGCGCATCAGCCAGGCTGACAAAACGCATTCCGGCGCCGCGGCAAACTTTCGGATCGTCCCAACCTGGCTTTTGAATCGTCAGGTAGTAGATGCCGAGCACCATGTCCTGCGTGGGAGTGATTGTCGGTCTGCCGGTAGCCGGCAAGAGAATGTTGTTGGATGCCAGCATGAGCATGTGCGCTTCGGCTTGCGCCTCCACCGATAGTGGCACGTGCACAGCCATCTGGTCGCCGTCGAAGTCGGCGTTGAATGCGGCGCAAACCAGCGGGTGAAGCTGAATGGCGCGACCTTCAACCAGCACGGGCTCGAAGGCTTGAATGCCGAGGCGGTGCAGCGTGGGAGCGCGGTTCAAGAGGACCGGGTGGCCCTGAATCACTTCCTCGAGGATTTCCCATACCACTGCCGAGCCTTTCTCGATCTGCTTTTTGGCCGATTTGATGTTTTGCACGATCTGGCGTTCGATCAATTTGTTGATCACGAACGGCTTGAACAACTCAAGCGCCATCTCGCGCGGCAAACCGCATTGATGCAGTTTGAGCGTCGGACCAACCACGATTACCGATCGTCCGGAGTAGTCGACCCGCTTACCGAGAAGGTTCTGGCGGAATCGTCCTTGCTTTCCTTCAATAATGTTGGAAAGCGATTTCAAGGGACGGTTGTTGGGACCAACCACGACGCGTCCACGACGACCGTTGTCGATCAAGGCGTCAACGGCTTCTTGCAACATGCGCTTTTCGTTGCGCACGATGATTTCCGGAGCGCCCATCTCGAGCAGTCGAGCCAGACGGTTGTTGCGGTTGATTACCCGCCTGTAGAGATCGTTCAAATCGGATGTGGCGAAACGTCCGCCATCCAACTGCACCATCGGTCTCAAATCCGGCGGGGTTACCGGGAGATTGTCGAGCACCACCCAGGTCGGATCGGTGTGCGACGAGAGGAGAGCTTGCACCAGGCGCAAACGCTTGATGATCTTGGCTCGCTTCTGCTGCGAGCCGCCGGAGAGGCTGAGCTCGTCGCGAAGCGAATCGGAAAGCTCTTTCAGTCCGGGCAGGTCGAGCAAACGTCCCCGATCTTCCATATTGTCGGGACGCTCGTAGGCCGGCTTGGCCAGCTCGTTGAGCAAGTGCTTGATCGCCTCGGCTCCGATGCCCACATCAAATTGATAGTTGGGATCATCGAGAAGCTTCTCGTATTCTTCTTCGGTCAGAAGCTGATACTTGTTGATATCGGGAACGTTGCCGGGGTTGGTGACGATGTAAGCGTTGAAGTAAACCACTTGCTCGAGATCGCGCAGGGGCAGGTCGAGCAAGAGACCGATGTAACTCGGAATGCCTTTCAAGAACCAGATGTGCGTCACCGGCGAGGCCAGGTTGATATGGCCCATGCGATGCCGGCGCACTTTCGAGTCGGTCACCTCGACGCCGCAGCGTTCGCAAGTGATACCGCGGTGCCGCACTCGCTTGTACTTACCGCAATAGCATTCCCAGTCCTTCGACGGTCCGAAGATGCGCTCGCAAAACAGGCCGTCTTTCTCCGGCTTGAGCGTCCTGTAGTTGATCGTTTCCGGCTTGGTTACCTCGCCGTGCGACCAACTCAGAATTCGCTCCGGAGAAGCGATGCCAATTTTTATGTAATCGAATCGATCAATCGATGTGGGCATTTTAGTCGTGAGACCTCCTACTTAGCATGGCTACATCGGCCAGCTTTGTTCTCGTCAAAAACGTTCGTGTTTGTCGGATCAGTCTGATCATGTTGATGGCTGAGCGAGAAGTTACTCCTCTTCGGACCACTCCTCTTCCTCTTCTTCTTCAGCTTCCCATGTCTCAGCTGCCTCTTCCTCTTCTTCCTCTTCGGTTTCCCACTCTTCATCCTCTTCTTCGTCTTCTTCGACGACAGGACCGGCAGTGGTTTCTTCCTCAACCTCGCCTTCCACCTCGGGTTCCTCGAAGGAGGAGGCGCGGAATTTGCGTTTTCTTGCCGGAGCGGCTTCTTCTTCTTCTTCCTCGTCGCTGTCTTCATCAGCGTAAATGCTTTCTTCGTCAGCTTCGATTCCGTAAGAAACCGGCTTCGATTTCCGCTTGCCGCCGCCGTCTGCGAAGTCAGCGCCGCCGAATCCGCCGCCGATCAAATCGAGGTCGTCATCCGGACCGCCCGTTTGCACCAGTCCTGATACCGCACTTTCGGCACCGGATATGACACCGCTCGAGCCGCCGCCCATCTTGGTCGATGGCGGCATCATGCCGGCTCCGGGAAGTCCGGCGCTGGCCAGACCCTCAGTGACGTGAGCAATGGAAGGATCGCGACCACCGACTTGCTGCAAGCCGGCCAGCCCTTCTCCTAATGCCATCGCCCCTGATGGCACGACATCGGCACCCAGTTCGCCCATGCCCATCTCGATTGGCGAGAGGCGACGCAATCCGCGCGGGCGCATGTCTTCGACTTCGGTCATCAGATCGACTTCGACTTCATGGCCGTCGCGAGTGCGCTTGGCGACTGAAACATCCAGACCGATCGATTGAAGCTCGCGGACGAGCACCTTGAACGACTCGGGGATACCCGGACGCTTCAAGTTCTCGCCTTTGACGATCGACTCGTACGCCTTCGATCTGCCGTTTACATCATCGGATTTGATGGTGAGCATTTCTTGCAGCGAGTAAGCCGCACCGAAAGCTTCCAGAGCCCAGCACTCCATCTCTCCCAGACGCTGACCGCCGAACTGCGCTTTACCACCCAGCGGCTGCTGAGTGACAAGACTGTAGGGACCGGTCGAGCGAGCGTGAATCTTGTCATCAACCAGGTGGACAAGCTTCATCATGTAGATCTTTCCGACCGTGACCGGGCTGTCGAAAGCATCGCCGGTTCTGCCGTCGTAGAGTGTCACCTTGCCGTTTGCGCCGACCCACTCGACGCTGCTCTTGTCTTTGCCTTTGCGGAGCTCGTCGTGAACCAGGAATGACGATGCCTCCGGTCTGAACATTTCATCAAACGGCGGCACTTCATAACGATTGCCTGTGAGCATGCCGGCGAAGCCGAGCAATGTCTCGAATGTTTGACCGACGTTCATACGGCTTGGCACGCCAAGCGGGTTGAGAACGATGTCGACCGGTGTGCCGTCCGGCAGGTAAGGCATATCTTCCACCGAGAGAATCTTGGCGACGATACCCTTGTTGCCGTGGCGACCTGCCACTTTGTCTCCGACCGAGATCTTGCGTTTTTGAGCGATGTAAACGCGCACCACTTTGTTGGCCACAGGTGGCAGCTCATCGCCTTTCTCGCGATCGAATACTTTGACGTCGACGACGCGGCCACCCTCGCCGTGCGGAACGCGCAGCGAGTTGTCGCGCACGTCACGAGCTTTCTCACCGAAGATGGCTCGCAAGAGTTTCTCTTCCGGTGGGTGCTCGGATTCACCTTTGGGGGTGATTTTGCCGACCAGAATGTCGTCTGGATAAACCCGCGATCCGACTCTGACGATGCCGTTTTCATCGAGGTGCCTGAGCGATTCTTCTGAAACGTTCGGCACTTCGCGCGTGATTTCCTCCGGACCCAATTTCGTCGAGCGCGCATCAATCTCGAGTTTCTCGATGTGGATCGAAGTCATGACTTCGTCATAAACGAGACGCTGAGATATAAGGATTGCATCCTCGAAGTTGTAGCCTTCCCATGGCATGAAGGCAACCAATAAGTTGCGACCGACGGCCAGCTCGCCATTGTGAGTGGCGGCACCATCGGCGATTACTTGCCCGACTTTGACTTCGTCGCCGACATTGACGATCGGCTTCTGGTTCAGGCATGTGTCCTGGTTGGAGCGCTGGAACTTGTTCAAGCGATACTTGACCAGGCGCTTGTCCTTGGTGCGCACGTGAATGGCATTAGCCGTCACGTACTCGACCTTGCCTTCGATGTCGGAGACGATCACCATACCCGAGTCGCGAGCGGCTTGCTTTTCGATGCCGGTGGTGACGATTGCCGGCTCGGTTTGCACGAGCGGCACGGCCTGACGTTGCATGTTCGATCCCATGAGGGCCCGGTTGGCGTCGTCATGCTCGAGGAATGGAATCAATGCCGTTCCGACCGAAACGATCTGAATCGGGCTGACGCCGACATAGTCGACTTCGGTTGGCGTAGTTTCGATGAACTCTGCCTTATAGCGGACCGGCACCAGTTCGGTGGCGAACTTGCCGTCATCGTTGATCGGCACATCACCAGGCGCGACCCGGAATCTGTCCTCCTCGTCGGCGGTCAGGTAGTGCTTCTGATCGGTAACGATGCCGTTGTCCACTTTCCAGTACGGCGTTTCGATGAAGCCGTACGAATTGACCCGGGCATGGGTGGCCAGCGATCCGATTAGACCGGCGTTCGGGCCTTCAGGCGTTTCCACCGGGCAAATGCGCCCGTAGTGGCTGGGATGAATGTCGCGAACCGCGAATCCGGCGCGCTCTCTGGATAGACCGCCAGGTCCTAATGCCGACAGTCTGCGCTTGTGAGTCAACTCAGCCAGCGGATTGGTCTGGTCCATGAACTGCGAGAGCTGCGAGGACCCGAAGAATTCGCGAATGGCGGCCACCAAAGGCTTGGTGTTCAACAAGTTGGCCGGCGTCAGTGTATCGGCATCTTGCAGAGTCATGCGCTCGCGCACGATCCGCTCAAGACGAGTCAAGCCGATGCGGAACTGGTTTTGCAGCAACTCTCCGACCGAGCGGATGCGGCGATTGCCGAGGTGGTCGATGTCGTCCACCTGACCCTCATCGAAATTGAGAGCGATGAGATAGTCGACGGATGCGACGATATCCTCAGGAGTCAGGGTTCGCTGCGCCTCTGGAATATTGAGGGCCAGCTTCTTATTCAATTTATAGCGTCCCACCCGACCGAGGTCGTAGCGTTTGTCATCGAAGAATCGACTGTCGAGAATGCTCTGACCACCAGCCACCGAGGGCGGATCGCCAGGTCGCAATTTTCTGTATACCTCTATAAGGGATTCTTCGCGAGTCTTATTGCTGTCCTTCTCGAGCGTTTTCTTCAAGAAGTCGTGGTGCCTGAAGAGGGTCTCCATCTCGGAGTCCGAGTAGCCCAGGGCCCGCAGGAGCGTGGTGGCGGGCAGCTTGCGGTTCTTGTCGATCTTGACGTAAATGATGTCATTGGAGTCGGTCTCGAACTTGAGCCAGGCGCCGCGGTTTGGAATAAGAGTGGCGGAGAACGTCCGTTTGCCGTTTTGATCGACATCACGTTTGTAATAGATGCCGGGACTGCGGACGATCTGCGAAACGATGACGCGCTCGGCACCATTAATAATGAATGTGCCGCGGTCGGTCATCATCGGGATGTCGCCGACGTAGATCTCTTGCTCTTTTATTTCACCAATTTCCCGGTTGACAAGCCGCATCTGGATGCGCAGCTTCTTCGTGAAGCTGGCGTCGAGCGCGCGCGCTTCCTCTGGTGTCTTGGGTTTATTCGGTTCGGTATGGTCTTCGAACGAATAATTGGTCAAAAAGTGGAGCTCCAGCCTTCCTGTATAGTCCTTGATCGGACTGAAGGCCTTTAACTCCTCCGCCAGACCTTCTTCGATGAACCATCGAAAGGAGCTCTTTTGGATTTCTGCTAGGTCGGGTAGATCGGATATGCGCGAACCTCCGACCCCGAAGGTTCGAACGCGCTCAGACAACTCTAAAGCCATCGGTTACCTCTGGTATTCTGGCTGGACAAAATCGGCGAAAAGCAATTGCTAGATGCCTAAACAATTAGGTATGCCCCGGCTCATTACGCCTTAGCTAAGTGGGCACGGAGCAGCAAATATAAGTAGAGAGTATTGTATTGTCAACACAAATGTTGGGGAACATAAAGCAGGCTTTGGCAAAGGAGAATTAACTTAATTTTTGCTAATTCAACGAAAGCGCCAGTGAGCGAGCATCGAGCGAACTTTACAACTCTCTTTGATTATGGTCACAAAATGACCGATAACGCCCGAACTTATTAATTGTCGTTCACAACTCTTAAAATCGCCTTGATCGGCGGTCGCGCCGGACAATCGAGATACAATACATGTGATGGGGATGGAGCGCCGCTGGTGTGGCGTGCGGTCTTCAAAACCGTTGTGGGGTAGAGAAACGCTATCCCAGGTGGGTTCGATTCCCACGCGTCCCCGGAAATTAAACGGTCAATCTCAGCAATAGTTCGACACACAAAGGGTTGACCGGAGAGAAATTTAGTACAAGTTAATTCAGGAATTGCGATTTGTCTTTGCGTTCCTTAACGTCAAGTGCTGATTTGTCCTGCAGCACCTTAGCTTTTGGTCGGCTTGCATTTAGCTGTCCTGAAGCGGCGAGAAGGTCGAAATTGCGCTCGCTGATTCTCATCCAACCTGGAGGTTGTTAACAGGTGATTGGCAAAAAGTTTTATCGAACCCTTGAAGACATGGTCTTCATGACTGGTTGCAGCCAAGCCGCTTGCCATGCGCCTTTGAATCAAGTGTCACTACCGGCGATATCGCTCGAACCGGGGCTTGACATCCTGAAATCAAGAGCCAGGGGGGCTTTACAATACTTGCTAAGTTCTCATAATAATGGTGTGTGATGCGCGATCCTCATTTACTAGAAAGTCGGTCAAACGTGAACGGGCAACAAGGAGCATTAACCTGGCTGGATCAATTCGCAGGTTATCTGGAGGTAGAAAGAAACTATTCATCCCATACTATTCGCGCCTACTTGAATGACCTCAGGCAACTAATTGACAGCACAAGCAGACCCATCGAGCAGGCAGGCCAGGGTGTTTCCTTCAGAGACAGCCAGGGGCAGCTGACCGGTTTTTCCGCCAAAGTCGGAGAGGCTCATGCTGACTTCAATCGCAGCGAGCCGGGTCTGGGAGAATCAGCTTCCTGGCTCGAAGCGGAGGGCTTGAAAGCCTACATTCGCCAGATTCAAGAGCAATACAGCCGCCCGACGGTGGCCCGGAAAATCTCGGCGATTCGCAGCTTCTACAAGTATCTGCGCCGCGAGCAGTTGATCGACGAGGATCCCTCGCGTCTGGTCCGCGGTCCGAAACTGACACGGAAATTGCCTTCCTGTCTCGATCGCGACGAAGTGGTGCGCTTGCTTCTCTCGCCTGACATGTCGGTTCTCGGCGTCCGTGACCGGGCTTTGATGGAAGTTCTCTATGCCACCGGCATGCGAGTCAGCGAACTCTGCAGCCTGCGCGTCCAGGACTACAATCAAGAAGCCATGGAAATGCGCGTCACCGGCAAGGGCAGCAAAGAGCGCGTCGTTCTGCTCAACCAGAGCGCCAATGCCTGGCTGAGAAAGTACTTGCATGAGTTCTGGCCCAAGCTGGCCGGCGGCAGAATGCCTCAGCCGGAGAGCCCGCTCTTCGTAAGCCGGCAAGCGACGCGGCTTTCATCACGCTCGGTGCACCGGGTCGTGCTGAAATACGCTAAGAAAGCCAAGATCGAAAAACAGATCACACCGCATACGCTCAGGCATACCTTTGCAACACACCTGCT
>JAJPJO010000130.1 GCA_021324135.1 Pseudomonadota bacterium | reverse complement strand
CTTGGGTTCATTTTCATCAATCATAGCCTAGTAGTACTCCTGTGAATACGCCTAGGAGTGTCCGGTTTTTAGGGGGGCTAGATCAGTATAAAAGCGGCGTTTTTTATGCCAGTAAAGAAGGTAAGTTATCTGGGGACATGGTGGACCAGAGCACTTTTTTCACTGACTTAAAAAATACTTCGTTTCAAGATAATGCCAGCGAGGCAATTCACCATTTCATAAATTAGCTGAAAACTAGCGTCGGAGTTTGGAACCGACGCCTCAGGGCCTGTGGACGTAAATTCGTTCATTGATGAATTCCTTCATCGATAGTCTTCGTCTCCGTCTTTGGCGCGCCGCTGAGGGGACTAATAACTGTGCGCTTCAAGGTTGGAAACCCGAGCGACATTCCAATCAATGTTGTCGCCGTTCCGAAAATGAAAGCCAACACGAACAGCGCCAACGGGACCTTTGCACAGAGGTCCGCCCGGCGGTAATTTTTCCTTGTGTAGAAGATCCACCCCGCCGCGATGATTGCGTAGGGAGCAGCTGTGATGATGGCAAACAAGAGGCTGGAAAACGGCGAGGCGCCCGGAGCGGCAAGCGACATTACTGAAGCCACCAGGAGTGCCGGTGTTGCTAAAAGCAACAGACCGGATGTGATCAGCAAAGTGATCTTCGCTCGTTTCTTCAGCTCATCTGCATCCTGCGGAGTGCTCTGCGCAGAAGGATCCGCACTATGATTTGCAGACGAAGACGTTCCGTGCGGCGAAACATGATTTGTACCAGTGACACGAAAGTATTGCTGGAAGTGGGAAAACACACCGACATTCTCCGGAACATTGTCACAAAATCTTAAGTTGGCGTTCTCGAACATGAAAGTGTAGCCGCCATGATACGGTACGCAATTGTATTGCTTGAACCCGCGCAGTTGCTCGCCGCCCGTCCAAGATTTGCCATCATAATCGCGGAACTCTTGAATGACTTCGATGTTGGCGCCCGACCAAAGATCCATCAAACTTTCGACAGCATCGCTGTCCATTTTTTGGTAGCGCAAAATATTTTGATCGCCATAGGTTGAACCGAATCGTCCTGCATCAATGTCGAGATGCATTGCGTTGCATTTGCAGCTGAAGTAGTCGTTCTGGTCTCCGCGCATCATATCACCGCACTGGGCGCAGCGATAGTAAAAGCACTTACTACGACTCCATCCACCGCCGCCGGTCCCGCGACCCAAGTACAGATAGCCGTCTAATTCGTAGGCAAAATTCGGTTCGATGGTTTTCGGCATCAGCAGCAAGATCCTCTAGCTGGATATCAAGAAGCGCCTGATCCTATTCAGGATATCAACGATCATTCCTTCGAGCACTAAAACGAGCACATCTTTTGCGAAGCCGGGGCATTCGATCTAACCAAGCTGAATCACGGTTATTGCATCGTTTGAGGCTACGGCAAAGCGGTGATTCTTCGGATCCAGCGCGATACAGGGTGGAACAGTGCGACGTATGCTGAACGCTCGATTGCCTGTGGCCAGATTGGGCCACTGCTCGACACAAACTCCGTCGCGCATGTTGAGCAAACGTGGATGTTTGTCGAATGCCACCACGTAATCGCCTGAGGGCATGAGCGTTCCCGTGGGCTGATCTAATGGAACTGACGAGAGCACAGTTCTTGAATCGAGCTCAAATTCAACGATTTCTTTACGACCACATCGTATGCGCGGAGATAAACTCATCGCAACAGCAGCCTGCTCGGCAACTTCTCCAATTCCGCTATCGCTCAGGCCCAGATCATCTAGATCATCTGCGTCTTCCTCATCTCCCCAATCATCAAACGTGGTGAATAACAACCGTTCGTTTGATGAAAACGCAGCACTGTCGACTTCGTATCCCGGGAGATTCCACTTGTCGAAGAGGTCACGCGGTGCGCTATCGAGTGCTCTGGGATCTCGCATGACTTCCTCCAGATCATAAATCCAGAGTTGGCTCATCGGGTGCCAGACCCATCCGGCACTGATCAGATACTTTCCGTCTTCACTGGCCGCGAGCCGCGAATGAAACATCGAGTTTGCGGGCGGTGTGTCGCGACCAGTCAATCTTCTCCCCGACTCGACTTCCTCAATTTCGATCTTGTTAAAATATTCAGGACAATGAGCCAGGGCCTGCGTGCCGTCTTTCAGAGCAATAAATGCAATTGGGTATTCATAGTCGTGAGCGTGATAAAAACTGCGATTAATCTCTCGCAGAATCTGGCGCCCTTTTAGAAGGATGCACTTCGTGCCAAGCAGCTCGTAGACTGCCGCGTAGTTTCCGTCATTGGAAAATATCGCGCTATCGAATTTGTATGCCCAGCTTATCGAAGCATGCCCGACTTCACCTTTGAAATTGAATACTCTAATGCCTCCAACAAGGTCTACAAGCGTATCGCCCGACCAAAGTAAGGAGCGCACCGGGTATTTGATTGAAATGACTGACCGCTCGAGTTCTTTCATTCAAATTTGCATCCTGCTCGAATGGTTCTAAGTATGATATCACTGGTAGGAATCTCAAATAAAGATCTTCATCGACTAAAAAGAAATCTCAGCAACTCTTCAAAACAAGAACGGGCAGGTTGAACTTGGATACCTGGCATCCAGACCGCCGGCAGCATCGCTTTGAGGGACTTTTTGTGGATCACTCAAGAATGAAATCACTTGATCTATGTATCCAGGTTTGTTGAGCCAGAAAATGTAATTCAGGTGCAAGGTGTTCTTTCCGAATTTATATGTTATCTCAGGCGCTAGTTCGGTATCCATTGGTTGCACGGCCGTTCCCATGGGAATTGCGTTTGGATGCGAACGATCTCCAGCCAGATTCATGTACTGTTGATAAACGCCATTCGGCGCTTGCAGTCCGGGGTTAACGGGATTAAGATCGGGTCCGCCGAGTCCGACTCCATATGTCTTTTCTAGCTGGACGACCTGGTCAACGATGTCTCTGCCGACACCAAAATTAGTGTATTGAATTACCACGGTGTGCGGCAAGTCATGATTCAGTTCTCGAAAGCCGTAGGACAAATTGGTGGCGTAGGCATCGCTGTTGTAGGGCATCACATCAGCACCCATGGCTTCCGCAGTTTGAGAGACCGAAGTTTCCGACAAGCAAACCGCCTCCAGTGCCTGGACATCTTTGTTTGAGTTCAAATAGTTGGCCAATGCTTTGTATAGGATTCGCAAGCGCGCTGTTACTGCCGGATCCCAAATCGCCGGATCAAGCGACCCTGTTTTAGTGACGTAAGTTCCACTATAGTAACCGCCGCTCGGCTTCGCCGAGCCCCGCAGATTCTTAGGACAGCACGAATTTGGTACGCCGTTAGTGGTAAAGAACGCCTTGTATTGCAACTGAACGATCAGATGCTTGTTTAATTGGCGCAAGGTCTGCAAGTCATCGCCGATTTGCTCGAAGTGGAAGCCATCTGGTTTTTCCAGATCGTTCCAGTTGTATTGCTTTTGTATGCCGCGGAATTTTGTACCGGCGGGCAGAGCAGCTTGGATTTCAGCAGTGCTGTTGTGAGTCAACATCAGAAGATAATTTCCCGGATGCCAGCGAACGCTCTTTGTAACAGTGCCGGCGCTTGAACTGGCGGCGGCGTAACAAGATTGCGAGCATACTAAAGAAATTGCCAGTGCAAAACTTTTCAAAAGGAGTAAAGACCTTTTCAGCGACTTAGTTGCTGATCTAGCGAGAGGGGAACGTTGGTCGATCATAGTAATTCTCCTTTTCAAATAGAACGTAGACCCTTTTTCGAATTGAACGTAAGTCCTTTTCGACAGGAACGCGTACAATGGTGCCCATTAATACAGAGACGGTCGGTCGAGGAAGTACTGATTATTACGGGTATTCGCTGAGCCCGCCGGCGCGGCTCCCTGAACAACGTGCAGATTGTTGATTGCCGTATCATCAGGAAACTGCCATACCGGCATGTTGTGCTTCGGTTGAATAATTGGCACATAGACACTTTGTTTAGCTTGAGGATTTTCATAGGAGTATGGATATGGGTTTATGGCAATCGCGGCGCAGGTTCTGTTGGCCGGAACTATCGCAGTCGCCTGTTCCTGCAACGTTATTTCAATGGGCAGGATGCTTCCTTGTACCAGTGGCAAAGAAGCTGTGGCACTGACAGTGATGGCATCGTCATCACCAATGGTAGTGGCATCAACCTTGACCTTGAGATTGCTGAATGAGCCCATGTTTTTCTTCATCAGTTCTTTGACGACGCCCTCAGTCGGCTTAATCGGAGACTGATCGGGAGGCAAATTGACTGCGTAGTCGGCAGCCTGATTGAGAACAAAGGACAGCTTTTGTTTGTAACAGCTTGCCAATCCCAAATCGATTATGAAAAACGAGCCCGCGACCATGACTGGAAGAATGATCATAATGTCGGCTGCCGCCATCATGATGCCCTTGCAGTTGCGCCGCCTTGCGGAACTACTTGTAGTTTTTGTCTTCATGGAGTCGCTTCCTCCGGTTTGGTAAGTATGCTCACGAAACGGCACGGCCCGTCGACCGTCATTGGTCGAGAGATTTGCCACGTCATTGTTTAGCGGCAGGAAACCACATCCGGCTTGATGTTAAATGATTGCCGGTATCCGAGGTAGCCCATCGCTTCTGGTAACGAGGGCATTCTAACGCCGAAAGTTGACGAGACTGTGACATTTTGCAGGGAGTTTCGGCCCGGCAAGTCACACCAATCGTTGCAAGGTAAACCAGAAGGTGGCGCCGGCGCCGGGTGTGCTATCTACGCCGATTTTGCCGCCGTGCTGTTCTACGATGGATTTGCAGATCGCCAGGCCGAGGCCCGCTCCGCCGAGTTTCTTCGAATCATCAATGTTTACTTGTTGAAAGCGGTCGAATATCCTTTCCTGAAGCGCTTCGGGAACACCAGGACCGTCGTCGCGTATTTCGACGCGCAACATGGCATCGGATGGGGTGGTGCGAACTGAGACGGTCGAGTTCGAGGGAGAGAATTTGATAGCGTTCGACAAAAGATTTACAAGCACCTGCACCAGGCGTTCCCTGTCGGCGTTCACAATGCATTCGTTAACGCTGACCTCGACGGTCACGCCTTTCGCCTTCGCTTGACCGGCAACAGCGTTCACGGCGTCTTGAACGCAACGGTCCACAGGCACAGGTTTGATGTCCAGCTGGAACGCGCCGGCTTCCAGTCGTTCCACATCCAATAAATCTGTCGTCAACTTGATCAGTCTACCGACACCTTGCTGAACTCCGCCCAGAACTTCTGTGCCTGATTCGTCCAGCTTCCCGTAGAGTCCTTTCGAGACATTGTCGAGAAATAGTCCCATATTGGTAAGCGGTGTTCTGAGCTCATGCGAGACCACTGCCACAAACTGCTGCTTCATTCTGTCCAATTCCTGACGCTCGCTGATTATCGTTTGCAAACGCTCATTCTCCAGCTTTTCATACTCTCGCGCCGCAGCGATGGTGGCAGCCATCTCGCGGAAGGTGCTGTCCAATTGGGCAATCTCATCTTTGCCGCCCGGCGAGGGCTTTAGCGGCTGGTTTGATTGGAGCGCCCTGGCGTTGTCCGACAAAACCCGCAGTCGCTGTACCAGGCTCTTGTTTGCTAGCAGCGCCATCACCAACGCCATTACTATATTCAGAGAGACGCCAATCGTCAGTGCTAGCTTGATCAAATGTTGCCGCTGCCGCACTATATGTGGTGCATATTCTTCCAGGCGCGTTGCTTCCTTTCTGAACATCTCGAGATCTTGAAGAGTGTCGTTGAGCAAGGGCACCAGCTCTTTGCGCAGTTTCGCCGCAGTTTCAAGTTCCTGCGCTCGAATGCACTGCCTGATCATTTCCCCCTTCTTAATGCCGTCTTCGATCGTCACCGTGATATGGTTCAGTAGTTTCTTTTCCTCTGGATTTTTATCGGCGTAGGCGGATATGTATCGCAGTTCCTTGCGGCATTCTTGAATGATCTCCGCGTCGCTGGAGAGCAATTCGCCGTTTGCCGCCGCAAATCTGTTCTTGCCCGCAATTGCCAGTCCGCCTCGTATGAAGTTATTCATGTGCGTCGCTACCTGGCGCGCGTCTTCCGCTTGCTGCGCTTTGCGTTCCATATCGGTGAACGCGGAGTACAACCAGAAGATGAAACCAAGCTCCACGATTAATGGTGTCAGAACGAGCAGAAGCAATCGGTGAGATATCTTCATGTCTTGAGGCGATAACCTGCGCCATATAGGGTCTCAATATGTTCCTTGTCCGAACTCGCGGCAAGCTTTTGCCGGAGTCGTTTTATACACGTGCGCACTGATTCCTCGCTGACGCCTTTCTCCGATTTCCAGAGGCGATCCAGAAGCGCGGCGCAGTCGAATACCTGCCCGGGATGGCGCATGAAATGTTCCAGTAATGCGAATTCTTTGGCCATCAAACTCACTTCGATGCCGCCGACAAAAACCGCGCGCGTCTGTGGGTTCAAGCGCAGATCACCGATCTCTAACTCCTGCTGATATACCGTGCGCGGGCGCCGCATGAGCGCGCGCAGGCGTTCCACCAACTCAGGCATGTGGAACGGCTTGGTCAGATAGTCATCTGCGCCTGTGGACAAACCCTCGAGCTTGTCCTGCATCTGGTCGCGCCCCGTGAGCATCAGCACCATACCGACACCGCCATTCTTGCGGTATTCATTCAGAATGGTCACACCCGGCACGTCAGGCAGGCTCCAGTCAAGCAAGATCAGATCGTAATGAAAGTCGTGAATGAGAGACTTCGCGTCGGTTCCATTGTGGGTTATCTCTACGGTGAAGTTCTCGGCCTTCAGTGAGTCCGCAACCATTTTGGCGAGATAGACATCGTCATCGACTATCAGGACTTTCGGCATGAGTCGAAAATACCACGAATTGTATCGTTTGCGATACACCGGCAAAGACTCCTTAACCCGACAACTCATACACTGCAAGCGTACTCAGTTCCAACAACAAGGATAGCTCGGGTTTGGAACTAAGTGATCTCAGTCGAGCCGGATTACGTTGCGGTGGAATCTTGTCACTATGTCGGGATCGGGAGCAATGCGCACTTTGGCTTTCTCTTTGCCGTCGTAGTTAACCACGTTGAGTAAGTAGCGTATACTCTCCAGGCGCGCCAGTTTTTTGTTGTTTGACTTGACGATTATCCAGGGGCTGAACGATGTATGCGTTTTGCTGAACATCAGCTCTTTGTAATGCGTGTAGTCATCCCATAAGTCTTGTGCAAGTTCGTCAATTGGGCTTAACTTCCATTGTTTAAGTGGATTGGTCTTCCGAGATGAAAAGCGCTCCTGCTGCTCATCTTTGGAGATGGAGAACCAGAATTTGACGATCGTGATACCATCTTCGTAGAGCATGTGCTCATACTCGGGCACCTGTTGCATGAAGCGCTCGTATTCTTTTGCTGTGCAAAACTTTATTGACTGGCTCGACGACTGCCCGGTTGTACCAGCTTCTATCGAAGAAGACAATTTCTCCCGGGTTGGGTAAGTGCTTGCTGTAACGCTGAAAGTACCATTGACCGGTCTCTTCGACAGTTGGCTTGGGAAGCGCGATGACTCTAATGTTTCTTGGATT
>JAJPJO010000556.1 GCA_021324135.1 Pseudomonadota bacterium | reverse complement strand
CGGTAAGACACTTCGCTGGTCCATCCACCACCAGATCGTCACCGTCCAAAAGAAGACGAATGCCGACAACTTCTAAATCAAGCAAAAGTTGTTTCATACTCGCACCCTGACCGTCCTCCCCGAGAGTGGAGAAAAGCCGTCACTGTCGTCACTGTCGTCACGCGCCTTGTCTGGCTTGGGTTTGCGGGGTGACGACTTTGGAGGCAGTGACGACCTGAAGTCGTCACCTCTTTCACTAGAGAGCAAAGATAACTGGCTTTGCGGGTCGTCACCAGCCGTCACGCCGTCACCCTGACCGTCACCCGGAAAGGCTTGCTGTATGGACGATGTGACGGCAGTGACGACCGTGACGGCTTCATTCGTATGTTTAGGGAGCTGCCGCAGTGTGATGAGGCGAGAATCATTTTTCCTTTGATAGGAGTACTCAATGCGGGCAATCTCGAGCGCGGGCGCCAAGCGTTCAAGGCGGTTGCGTAAACTCTGCGGTGTGGGCCAATTTCGTTTGTCCGAAACATATTCCGATAGACGTCGATAAAGCTCGGTTGGTGTGCATGAAATTGAATGCAGCGAATGGACCAGCTGAATTACGGCTTGCGCGAATGGATCAGATTCCAGAGAACTGAACTGAGCATCTTTGCGATTGTCTTCGTAGACCTGAAGGAACGTGCCGGGCTTTTCATCAAGGGCCAGCTCGATTGCGGCGCCCAGTCTCGCGAAATCGCCCATGCGGGGGAGTTCCGACAATTCCACCGCGGGCAGTTTGGCCAGCGCATTGCTTAGCAGCGTCAACAATGCGCCGAAAATTTCGCCAGAGTCCTGATTGAAACTCTCCCAAAACTTCGTCTTGGAGCGCCGCAAGGCTGGCTTGATTTTCTCGGGATGAATCACGATTGCGCGATCCTGGAAATCGAATCTTCGCGCCATGTCATCGATGCCATTACAGATGATTGGGCGAACGAAGTCGAATGCTGAATCTTCGGTATTCGTGTAGAGTGCCCGAGCGCCGAAGCCGCTGCCGGTAGCGATTCGACACAGCGCATCTGACAAAGTCTTAGAGATGCCGCTCAGATTGTCGAATGACAGGAGCCAGGAATTTTTTGCGGCGACTGCCAAGTCTTGCTCGCTCTTCGGAAGTGACCGCTGGAGTGGCGTTTGGTGGTCGAGCAATCGCTTAACAACCTCCGCAAGCGTGGTCTTGCCGCTTCCTTGGCCAGCTTGAATTACGAGAATGGGATAGTCTTTCGTCGGCAGCAACACACCAACGACAAAAGCTCGTAGAAGCAGCCAATCGGCTTCGTTCAGGTGAAGCTTTTGTTTGAGCGAATCAAGGCTCCCATCCGATTGAGGAATGGGCAGAGGCTTCGCGGTGGATGGCCGCCAGAACTTGACGCTAGCGCCAGTTTCAAGGCGCCATCCTTCTCCGGGCGTGACCCGGATGATGCGCCATTCGGGATCGCCCAGGTCGATCACAATGTCTGGCCCATCAAAGGCGGTGCGCAGATGAACATCAAGCTCGGCGCCTTCAAATAGTGCCTTTGCCTCCAGAGTGCTCAAGGCTTCCTGGATGGCGTCTTTCGCGAGGCTCTTGCCCGTTTCCTGAAAGTATTTGTAGCCCAGCCAGCGCCGAAAACGTTTGCTTTCTACTGGGTGAGTTTCCTTATGACCGCTGCATTCGATGGTGGCGTAGGCGGTATCATCCGAGGTATGAAACAGTTCAACATGAGAACAAAGTTTCAACAGGTCGGTACCAGCACTGGAGCGCGTCTTGGGTGCTGCAACACTTGGAGCAGCGTATCCGTAGTTGCGCGCCAAGACGAAGAGAGTTCCGAGTCCGATACCATTGCGTTGAAAGGTTTCCCATTTTTTCAAACACTCGCCGGTTTGGTATTTGTTGCTTCTTGTGGACCAATCATCCCAGATCGCACAATCAAAGCCTCCGGTCTTTAGAGCCATTCCAACTTTGAGCCAGATCTCGTAATCGTCTGCGGGTAGTGCCGCGAGTGCCTTTTGAAGCTCGTCATTGGAACACGCTTTGTCATTCGATGATTCTTGTTTCCTGGGTTTTTCAAAGTATCGGTCATGCAGCCAGTCGAGGCTGGCCTGCCGGTTTACTATGGTCGTGCTTTCGCCAAAAGCAATACCCGTCACTGTTAGGTACCGGCTACTGGGATGCGAATAAACCTCAACTTCTTTGACCTCGACACCCTTGCCGCTCTTCCTCGGCTTCCCCTGGCACCATATGTGGAGCCCATCGCCTGACGGCGATCGCTCCATGTATGTACCGGCGAAGTGTGCAACGATTTCCGCGGCCCAAGGCAAAAGTTGATCTTCGGCATCAAAGCAGTGATCAAGATCGATGCCGGTCAGATGGTCTTCGGCGGAAAGGCAATACCCGACACCATCATATTCCTGGAGGTGCTGCAAGCACACCTGCAGTGGATTCCAGGTAGCTGGATCATTCGACTTGGCCCATTTGCCCGTCACAGGATTGTAGGGGATTTTCGTAGGCTTGCCGCCTTTGCCGCGTGTCTCGCTTTGCCAGGTCACCCACTGGTGGCGCCCAGTGAGTTCCTCGGGAATGGCTGCTACATGGAGTTTTGCTTGATGGACACTTACCATTTCCCGCTGAGCTCCTGTTTATATGCAGACAGCAGCACAGCCGCAATCTTATTCATCGTTGCATCCGGAGGAACGATTATCCGTTTGTATTGCTTTTTCCCGTCTTTTTCAAACGCGGTTTGGGGCGGCGAAACCCAGGCGGCCTTGCCTTCTTCTTGGATCACACGCCAATCGCGTGTGAGGATGCCATTAATTTCCACATCGGCGAAGGCGCGCAGACTGCCAAAATTCGATACTTTGCGAATCGCCACAATCGTGATATCATCCCTATATTGCATTGAATTCTCCTTTGCCAGAGCGCCTCTACGTGGCGCTCTTTGCCTTTATATATTTGTTGACCAGGCTACCGAGCTTTGTGCCGATTAAGCGGGTCTATCTATATCATTGGTGCCGTGAGCCTGTGCGCATTTTCGCGGGCGAAGCAGACCACGAGCGGCGGCTTCGCTAGTGCTCTGGACCTTCCGGTCTTCGGTCCACCGAATGGCGTCTGATAGGCGATACCGCACAGCGCCATTATCCATTTTTGTAAAAGGGATGCCTTGCCCAAAAACGCGGTCACGCTGCAGGCTTGACACGCTGCGAATG
>JAJPJO010000491.1 GCA_021324135.1 Pseudomonadota bacterium | reverse complement strand
CAAGACAATTCGGCGCCGGCGCTGCTCCCCAACTCCAGGGCGCGACCAACGGCACGATAGGACCCCAGGGCGCTGATGCGACCTACGTAACCGGCTTGAACACTGCTGGTACAGTACGCGTCAACAACTTGGCCAACTTGGAAGCATTGCTCAACATCATCGCCAACGGTATGGAAATCCTCGGAATTGCCTGGGGCGGTCCTACGATGATCATGGGCTTCATGCACATGGCTGCCGGCTCGCATGATGCGATGAAGAAAGTCCTCTTCGGATGCGCTGGTGTTACCGGCGGTTTGGCAACTCCCGGTTGCATCAACTGGCTAGTTGCATCCGCCCGCGATGCCAACCTCTTCAGCTAACGCGCGAGAAAATTGGTGCTGTCGAAAGCACGGTTCTGAAAAGTTTTCCCCCGCCAACGCCAGCCAGAGACCTCCCGAAAGGGGGGTTTTTGGTATTAGTGGCGCATTAAGCGCGATTAATATGCGCAGCCTCCTAAAGATTCGCTGCTCACAGTTATCACTACATGAGGCAATGCGAAGAGCTTTCATCAGTATGAACGACTTCGAGAAACCACCTCAATAGATACTTTCCTCAGGTTTATTTTTTACTCCACCCCTCCTGAGCGCCCTCTTCCTGGGGCGCTCAGATGCTTTTTCGACGCTCCGAAATTCTTAGTGACGAAAGAGAGCCTGGCGAAAAAGAGCTTGGCGAACAAGAGCCTGACGAAAAAAATCTCAGCGATGGCGTCCACAATCCGGGCAATCATGGCGGCGATCGAGTCCTCTGACAATTTCGATTTCACCGCTCAAGCCATCGACTTTCCATAGCTCGTTGCCTTGAATCACGCCCAGTCCGCAGATCAACTTAATAGCCTCAAGCGCCATGAGCGAGCCTGCGCATGCTGCAACTGGGTCGAATGTATCGCGCGGCACCGGGTGTAGTGGCACATCGTCGATGCCGATGACCGGGAGTGCGCAGCGCAAACACGCCGACTTCCCGGGCACCATTGAGAACAGTTGAAACCGAAGTCCTGAGGAACCGCAGTGAATCAGCGGTATTCCTAACCTCATGCACGTATCGCTAATTCTCAATTTGAATTGCCAATCTAAAGCAGATTCGATGACTACGTTTACGCCTGAAAAGACGTTGTCGCCCGGGTCAGCGTCTGCGAGCAATTGATGCAGCTCTACATTAACATCAGGATTGATTGCGCCACCCCATCGCTCGAACGGCTCGAGATAGCCGCGCTCACCGAATATGTGAACCGCGCCGACCCCGGCTCTAACAAGATGCTGAACTGCATACTCGAGCGGCTCTCCGCCGGCAATACAAAGACAAGTGCTCCGCAAAATCCTGCCTAGCTTTTCTTCGCTCATTCCGGGCAGCTGCAGTTGTGCCTTGTAACGCTGCCGCTGTTGTTCGCTCAAGCTGATTGTCGGGTACCTCGTGGACATCAAACGCCGTTTTCATCAAATGCGCTGAGCCTGCCGTGTAAATGAGAGCGTGCTGCGCCGTGTAACTAAGGTGCTGCGCAGGCGCCCTTCAGGCATCTGCGCCGATCGCACAGATGCCTCGCTTAATTGTACGATGCTTTTCCAGCAGAAGCGTGAGACAATCTAGTGTGCGGTTTAACGAAACGCTGAATATGGATACCCAGCAATACGACACGATTCTTTTTGACTTTGACGGGACCCTCACGCATTCTTTGCCCGTTTGGTTGAAAGCCTACCAACTTGCTTTGAAGAGTTTCGGCGTTGATTTGAGCGCAGATGAGGTCATGCGCGAGTGCTTCTACCGCCCATGGGATGACATAATCGCGCAGTACGGACTGCCCTCTCGCGAACAATTCTCCGACCGGGTCAAGCAGGGAGTGGAAGAATCGTTTTGTGAGGCGGAACTCTTCGACGGAGTTCGCAAAGTTCTCGATGACTGCCAGTCGCTCAATTTGAAGCTTGGCATTGTAACCTCATCCAACCGCAACGTCGTCAGCGACTTCCTGCAAGCAGAGGGACTGGCAGATTATTTTCGTTCCGTTGTCACTGCTGACGATACCACCAATTTCAAGCCTCATCCCGAGCCTGTTTTCATGGCACTCGAGGAACTAGGCAGCACGCCTCAGAAGAGCTTGTTCATCGGCGACTCCTTTGTCGACATGCTCGCATCGGAATCTGCCGGTTGCGATCGGGCACTATTCTTCCCGGATGAACATCACGCTTTCTACTGCCTCGAAGAGCTGCGGGCATACAATCCTAGCTTCGTCTTCCACAACTACTGCGAACTCTGGACCAATCTGCCGGGTTTTCGATTTGTGTAGATGAATCGACACCACACGTGACCCACCACACGTGACCACCACGTGTGACCACCACGTGTGACCACCAAGTGTGACCACCACGGTGACCACAGAAGCCATCGGGCTGGCCGCAGAAGCTGCTGCAGCCAGGAAATCCAAAAGGCTACCCCAATATTTTTGGCGAGGCCAAAAAGGTCGAATTTCGGCCTCGCTGCCGAGGCCGTTGACACTCAAACAGTGCAATTTTTGCCCTTCTGGCCTCGTCAACGAGACCAAAAATGACGAATTTTGGCCTCGTCAAAGTTTGTTCTCGAAAAATCAGTGGCGAGTCAAATTGGCTTTTAATAGTGTGCCTCAAATACTCAGGCGGTTCGGTTTGGCGGATCTGCTGCGGCTAGGTTTGCTGTTCGGTCAATCTTTGGCGGCTTCGGCAGCGTCTTCCGGCTCGGGCGGCATTTTTATCGAGCAGCTCGCTTGTTGCAGCGCGATAAGGATCGTCACTGCACGTTCACCATAGCGGTTCTTAATCAGCGCTTCCAGATAATTCCATTGCCGCATCGTCTCCCGAATTGCCAGCCCCCGCTCTACCTTCAAATATGTGCTTTCTGCCAGGGGAAGGCGTTGACGAGCACGGCGAGTTTCTTTGTTTGCCTCCAGCTTGAGTTCGGAACCGCCAATCAATGTCACCTTATGCGGTACCAGCTTAGACCAATCGAACAGCTCAACGGAATACGGATCTCCGACACCACCCTCGGTGCGATTTAAAGCATCGATTTTCAGCTTCAAGTAGTTTGTATTGCTGTAAAAATCCTGCACCGTATGTAGCATCAATCCGAAGTGATACAGTGCGCGTGCTCGACTCACCTCATTAGAATCAGCATCGCGGGCATAGTTCAAAACTCGCTGCTGCTCCATCCTCACATAATCATACGAACGATTGAGGTCTCGCGTTTCAAAATGCCGTTGGGGCTCGTACTCGGCTTCATTGCCTTTCTTGTCCTGGCCGTTGCTGCCATTGACGATCACTTCTATATTCTCAGGACATATCGTTCCAGCCAGGCCTTCTTTGATGATCTCCGAATGGGTTTCGCGACCGTCGAAGTCCGCACGAGTAAAGCCGCTCAAAAGCAGAGCTCCAAGTAAGCTCAACACTGACGGCAGAATGATTCGCGCGGTTCGCCTATGCAAGAGCGTCACTCCATCGATCCAAATGCGACCAAAAACATATATGCCCTTTGTCGATATGCGTTTCACTCCAGAGTACATGCCGTTTTTATAGCAGCGACATTTTTTGCCACCAATCTTTGTCCTATTTTAGCTGTTCTGCCTATCTGGTGTAGGAGCATAGGAACGACGTTTCTATTGCGTGGTGAATGTTGTGCATTTGGAACTTGATACTGATGTATCGGATATATCCTTTGTAGCATTCGACGTCGAGACAACCGGGCTTTCGCCTGTTGCAAACCGGCTCGTCGAATTGTGCGGTGTGAGATTTTCCACCCAAAGGGATTCATTCGAAACCTTCTCAACCTTAATCAACACTGAGGCGCCGATACCAAAAGAAGTTACGGCGATTCATGGCATTACTGATGATATGGTGGAATTAGCGCCGAAAGCGAAAACCGCTGTTGCGAATTTCATCGACTGGGCTGGACCAGATTGCGTGTTCATGGCTCACAATGCTGATTTCGACGTGGAGTTCGTGCGCGTGAACTTAGCACGTGCAGCTCTACCATGTCCGAAAAATTTCGTGGTTGATACGCTGACACTGTCGCGCGAGTTCCTGCGTGACGCCCCAAACCATCAGCTGAAAACCGTGGTTCAGCATCTTTCATTGCCGAGCGGTGATTACCATAGAGCTCTAGCTGACAGCATTCATGTAAAAGATGTTTTCCGCGCGATGAGCGAGAGGCAAAATTTGAAGCGGTGGCGGGACCTTTCTGAAAACGGCTTTGTATCGACGTTTGACTACGACAGATATGAAGCATCGTCGAGCGAAACGCTCAGTGAAGAAGCCATGGAGGTCGTCGAATCCATTCGCAGGGCGATTGAGATGAGTCTTCCAGTGCGCCTCGAATACAATGGACAGTACAAGTCCAAACGAACCGTTCAACCCACCGCTCTGATCCATAGTCGCGGCAACTTCTATCTGACTGCGTTTTGCAAAAGAGCGCAAGCTGAGAGAACTTTTAGAGTGGACAGAATCTCCAATGTAAAAGCGCTCGGCTAGTGCCGCAACAAAGGGCTCAAGAAAAATTGTCCTTTAAATGATAAAGTAGGAGCTTGTTGCCATGTGGTTCTCGCCATGTCCAATCGAGTCACGCCCAATCGTTTGTTAGCTGCAATCACAGTTGCTCTGGCGAGCACTGTGGCATGGTCGACGGCCGCGCACGCGGGGGTACCATTCCTCGATCGAGCTTTGGGGATTTTTCAAAGCAGTAAGGGCAAACCAAACGTCGGCAGCCAGGGCGCCAGAAGCTCGGACAGCGAAGCCGGAGAGCAGGGCGAGGAAGATCAATTCCCCGAACCGCCTGAGCTCTCCGAAGAGCAAGCCGCCAAGATCGCCAAGCACACCAAGCTGGGCGATACATTTTTTGAGCGCCGCGACTTCACCAACGCCATGATCGAGTATCAGGACATAGTGAAGCTCGACAAGAATAATCTCAAAGCGCACTTCATGCTCGGAAAGATTTTGATGGCGATGTCCGATTACGAAGAGGCGCTGAAGGAATACGAACAGGTTATCGCCATTCGCCAAACAAGCGGCGATGCGCATTTCATGGAAGCCGAATCGTTGCGCATGCTCGGGCGTTTCGTCGAAGCCGAACGAGAATACTCAGCTTCCTTGAAATACAATCCGAAGAATGCGCTCGCCCATGCCTACCTCGGTGAATGCTATCGAAACGAAAGCAAATATCCGCTGGCAATCAAAGAATGCAAGGACTCGATTAAGTTGGATCAGAAGTTAGTCGTTCCGCGTATCATTCTGGCGCAGTGCTATGGCGCGACGAGAATTCCCGAGCTGTCGATCGAGCAATATAAAAAGGCAATTGCACTCAATCCGGATGATGCTGTGACGCATTCCCGCTTCGGAGTGGCGCTGGGCAACATGAAAAAATGGGATCAAGCGCTCGATGAATTGACGACAGCGACAAAGTTGGATCCGAACAATTCGCAAGCACATGTCGGAAGATCCTGGGTGCTCGCAAACAAGGGTAGACTGAACGAAGCGCTTGATGAGGCGCGGCTCGCTGTCTCACTCGCGCCCAACGACGCCGATACTCATTCGAGTCTTGCATGGGTCTATTCGCGCCTCGGCGATCACGCATCTTCGGTTATGCAATATAGATTGGCGATCAACATCAATCCCAAGAATCCGGAACTCCATCGCGCTCTCGGAATGGCGCTCAAGGAGCGGGGAGACATCGACGGTGCAATTGCGGAGCTGTTAGCGACAACAAAGATGATGCCGCATGATGATGAGTCGCATCTTGCGCTTCAATCGCTCATGCAGAAGCGGAGCCAGCAATAGATATTAGCGGTAGCCGCCTCCAGGAGGTGGTCCGTATCCGCCTTGCGGAGGCACATTCGCCGGAGGTGCGTAGTTGTTCGGAGCCTGACCGTAGTTGGGCGCGGGCTGCGAGTAATTGTTCGGCGGCAGAGTGTAATTGGTAGCCGGTTGAGCGTAGTTGCTCGGCGGCGGAATGTAGTTGTTCGGCGGCTGAGCGTAATTGTTAGCCGGTTGAACGTAATTGTTCGGCGGCGGAGCGTAATTGTTAGCCGGTTGAACGTAGTTGCTCGGCGGCTGAGCATAATTGTTAGTCGGTTGAGCGTAGTTGCTCGGCGGCTGAGCGTAATTAGGTGCCGGGTAGCCGCCAGGCGGGGCTCCAGGGGGTCCATAATTTGCCGGATAGGCATTTGGAGCGGCAGGGTAAGCATTGACTGATTGCATGCGAGCTGGATCCCAGGTTCCCTGCCCTTGCAAGCTCGCGGCTGTAGGCTGCCCAGGTCCCGTCGACCACATTTGCATCGGCTGCACTCCACTCGTCCACGGGGGCGGCTGCTGACCCGGAGGATTGCGGAATTGTGGCACTGACGAGAGCGAGCCCGCCGTATTAACAGGATTTGACTGCCCCGGAAAGTTGTTGGCAGGTGGGGCGTAAGCAGATGTACCGCCACCAAATCCGCCACCACTCGAACTGGTACCATTTACGCCACCATATTGCGGCATACTATTAGCAGCACCATATGCGGCATCACTGTTTCCGCCACCTTCCAACCGCGGAATATCTGTATCCGGCGCAGGGT
>JAJPJO010000401.1 GCA_021324135.1 Pseudomonadota bacterium | reverse complement strand
CAGGTGCGAGAGGAGCTCCTCCGCTGTTTTTAAGGCAATCTGCTCATTCATCTCCTTAGCGACGTTGCGAACGCGTTCGGTCTGCTTGATGGCTTTATCATACTGAGCCAATTTGAATAGAGATGTGGCCCGCTTTAAACCGGCAGCCAGAGCCAATTTCGGAAGCTCGCTATTCTCGGCGAATTGGATGCAGGCGCGGCTTTCCTTCTCAAGATAGACCCAGTCCGAGGCAAGCTCGGCATAATGCATGAGATTGAGCCAGCAAAGCTGTGCGCTGTATCCATCGCTTTCGTCGGCGGCGATGTTCAGCGCGCGGGCGAACTTATCGTCCATGCCCTTGATGTCGCCCAGCTCTCCAAGCGTATTTGCATAGCTGAAATAATACTCGAACAAGACTTTCATATCGAATTGACTCAGGCAGCTTCTCATGAAATCGGTTTCGAAGACTGCCTTTGCATCCTGAAAACGACGCATGTCCATCAGGCTCCAGGCCTTCCGCATGTGTGCCTGTCCCATAAAATCATTAGCCACCGTCTGTGGTGGCGTCTGACTGGAGCCCGACTGAATTATCTTGTCCCAGATCGGCAGTGCCTTATCATGCGCGCCCTCTCTGGCGTGCCCGGCAGCCGAGTTGAAGAGCTCGAGCAGGTCTGGACTGATGGACATTAACCTTCCTCCGGGAACACTTTATGGGCGATGCGCAGCGCCTCCCAGATTGACAGGTCCTGGGCAAACGGCATTCACCTGATATTGTACGGTGCGCACTCCTCCGCAAGCGCTCTTGTTAATCCTATCAAGCCCACGTCAAGCCCACTTCGAAACGGCACGAGAGCTCCGCATCGTACGACGGGCGCAAGAATGGGGCTGATAGCGAAGCTGTGAGAATTCTTGAGCAGGCGCTCAGGCATCATGGTTATTCTTGTAACGGTGTTCGAAGATTGGTCGTTTACAAAAGTTTTGATGACCTTCTGATCAGATTCTTGATAACACAGATCACCCAAGCGATACCTTTCTGAGTTTCAGAAACAGTCTTCGAAACCTGCCCCTGAAAACAATTGAAGAGATAGATCAGCCCAGAATCGGCTGAAGCAGACCTCGGCTGATACCACAGCTCGGCTGGATCGTGACTGTGACTAGTGCTCGGACCCGGTTGCAGCCGAGCGGAAACGAATCGCATGGACAGCTTGAATTGATGAGCTTTTCGACCAACTTTAAACAAGGTGATTTATGAAACCCAACAAATCTATGATCCTGTTCGCCGCGGCGCTAGCAGTCGCCTTCGCGAGCGCCCAGCTCGATGTGGCTCTGGCTGATATCGTGCAGAAGGAGCTTCACTCCGGGCAGCTCGGCATCAGCAGCAATGGCACTATTCTCGCTGAAAGCGGCTCGGTCGTGTACGCACGACACGGCAGCAATGTGCAGGTCTGGCCCGGCTCGAAGCTGGTCCCTGCCGCAAGCGCCGCCAACATTCCTGACTGCAGCAATCCTCAGGTTCAGGTCTCGGGTACCGAAGAGGAGCTGGTGGTGAAGGACGGCGCTACTGCTTGCACCATCGGCGATACCGCGGTGGTTGCCACCGTGGACTCAACGGTGATTTACGACGCCGACGTACCGCTCATTCCGCGTCCCGTCCATCATCATCGCTGAGGCGCAACGCGACAAGAAGAGCCGGCATTCATCGCCGGTCAAATCGCTCTTTCCGAGGGCATTTTACCGAGGCTTCTATAGCTCGGTTTTTGGCGATGGTTGAAACGATAGAAGATAGTAGAAAAAGCGGAGAAGCCTGGGGCGAAGCCCCGCGTGAAAGCGGGGCTCACCACAGACCACGTTCGGCCAGCGCGTTTTCGACAACGGTTGGCAGAGTCTCCTCGTCCATGAGCGCGCGGCGGAACTCGTGCGCGAGCTCATACACTTCAGGATGCGTTTCGACGCTGATCAAGCCGGCTTTCCGCAACCGCCTGGCGGTGGCAAGATAACCGGTGATGATGGCGCGCCATTTGTACTTCAACGGCAGGACGAACTCGAGACCATGGAAGCCTTCGATCCTGCAGTTCACGACGATCACGTTGTCGGACTCAACGGGGTGAGCTGATTCAACCGGAGCGCCGCGACCAAGAGCGAAGATGTTCCACAAGACCCGCAGCCATGGCGACTTCTTGATGCCGTCCTCGCCCACGTCAAAGACAATGAGCTTGTGACCGCGGTCGCCGTAATGCTGCTTGATCGGATTGATCTGGCAACGACCGTCGCCGGTGAGCACGCCGTCGAAAAGCGGCTCGCCGTAAAGGTCCTTCGAGTCGATGATGCCAGGAACGGCAGCCGTAGCAGCAGCGGCATCACCCAGAGAAGGTGGTGTCTGGCTGAGCATGATGCGCTGACCGTCCACGTACTTGTAGATGCCGTCGCAAGCGATGGCTACCATATGCCCGCTCTTCGAGGTGGCGACGGTCATGAACCGCTCCGGCCACGGCCGCTGGCCACCTTCGCTGATCACCTCGTTGATGAAGGTCGTGTAGCTGCGAGAGCAGTACACACCCTTAGCCGGCAGGATCAGTTCGAAGCGCTGCTTGCGCAGGAGCGCCCAATAGCGAGCAAGCGCACCAACCTTCGGCGTCAGAAGGGTTCCGAAGTCGGTGTACATGACTTTGTGCAGCATCGTCTTGGTGTTCAGTTCCGACTTGAGGCATGCGCCCGGGACGAAACCACCACTGTTGGCGATGACGACGTCGATGAGCTTGTCGAGCCCAGCGACCCGCAAGAGCAGAACGAAGCCGGTGCCGCCGAGGTTGGCTTTGACGCCACCCGAGCTGAGCGAGGCATCGAACATCTTGCGAATGCCCAGTTCGACGACGGGCTTTTGCTCGTCGCCGCTGCTGAAGAACCGGTGGAACACAGACCGGAAACCCTCACGCAGACGGGCAGGTACGAGTTCAGGCAGGAAGCGGAGATTGAACATTTTCTCCTCCCTAGTTTGGTTTAATGCCCGCGCGAATTCCTCACCAGACCACAAAGTCGCGGTTTCTCTGAGTCTGGATTCGACACTTCAGTGTGGAAAAACTGTTACTTCACCAGAGTGTGAAAGAGGAAAGATGTCTCTTTTTCTAACACCCCGCGAATATTCAAGACAAACAACCATTAGGTCTTGTAGTAATAGATGAAAACACAGAGTACTTCAGGGTTTAGGTCATCTGGGCCAGATATCTTAAGAAACGTAATGGTATCGTAAATGGTGATGAAACATTCCGAGACAATTGCGTGAAGTTGCGCCAACGGGCAAAGCCGTCGCAGGTGGTGGAGCTCTGCCGTGTGTACGCTGACGTCTTTCAGGTAGTCAAAAAAGCACAATTTCGGCTATATCAATCTGCCAATCCCGATCCGCGGTCGAATCCGCATGAGTATGTCGGAAACTCAACGCCGTTCTTCATCACGCCCCTAGGGCAGTCGAACAAACTTAGCTGGAACGTGCTCCGTCAGCCATATGCCGTTTGCCGATCGAAAAAATTGATATCCCTCGTTATACATCCTGCCTGAGTCCACTATAAGCACGATGGGGTTTCCATGTCGTTTCCCGACGCTCACCGCGGTCTCTTCCCTGGTCGACAAGTGAACGTGATGCCGCGAACCACGGTGCACGCCGTTTTGAAAAATAGAGGGCAGGAAGCGCTTGGCGGTGCCGTGGTACAGAAGCGCAGGCGGCTCTTCCGGTTCCAAGCCGAGATCGACCTCGTACGTGTGCCCTTGATTGGCACGAATCATCTTGCCATCATCGCTGATGGCAAACCGTTGCTTATCGCTGTTCTCGACAATGTAGTCCAGGTCCTCGCGCGTGAGGCGCCTGCCGTCATGATTCAGCCCCCTCAGCAACTCGTCGATAGCCACCCAGCCGGAGGCGTCCGGTTGCACCTGCGCCAGCTCGGGTTGATGGCGCAAGATAAGGCTCAGGTACTTGCTAAGTTTGATTTCTTCCTGCTTCTTCATCCGGCTGATCATTTTAGCGAAAGTCCATATAAGTTCTGCCCATAGCCTTGGGGATATTTTCGAGAGCACATGGGTATGAGGTTGACAATGACGTAAGGATGTGGATTTTGTGGCGTAAATTCTTCGAGCAACATTGGTCTGAATGCAGCCTTCGGGAGCCTGTTGACGTCTCTGCGCTTGAAAAATGCCAGGATGAGCTGAGTGTCCTGATTCCCAAACCGCTGGTAGACATGTTTCGCGAAACGAACGGCGTGCTCGGTCCCGACGGTGAATATCTTATCTTGCCGGTCGAGGAAGTTGTGGACACGAATGTCGACATGTGGCTGAACCATGAATACGAAGGGCTCTACATGCCGTTCGAGAGCTTGTTTTTTATCTCATTCGATCAGTCGGATGATATGTATGCATTTCCAATTCTTGGCGATAAGACTGATGCCCAGCGGATCTTCAAGTGGCGGCGCGAAAGCGATAGCCGCATTCTCTACGCTTTTGGGTTGGAGCAGTATCTCTATAAGCGGTGGAAATGCTTTCTGGAAGCGGACCCTTACTTCTGGGAACGCGATATAAACTGCAAAGATTTCGATGACTATCGAATGTTCTTGCGCTGGTTGAGCCATCCCAGCGATTCGCGGAAAGAGTGCGAGGTGGGCGCCGACGTGCAGTTTGCGCCCGAGGACGAAGCGCCGGGCTCATCGATGATAGGTTGAGTGTGCTGCAGATCGGCCGTTTGATAACGGTGCGCCGATCAAATGCTGAAACAGTGAGAGTTTATCGACCTCGCTGTTTCGGCTTGCGCGTGCCTTCACTCGTCGTCGGGCATTGGCGGAAGCTTCGTATTGCCATTGGTGAAATGAGGGGCGATAGGCGTAAATGTCGTGGTTGACTGAATTTGCCTGATTGTCGGCAGTCCTAAATTGACGCCGCCATAATTTTGTCCGAATGGAGTCGTACCCATATAGCCGCTCCAGAACGGCTGGGTGAGGGTCGTCGAATTCGTGGTTATGCTCGAGGGTGGTGGCGCATTCGGTGCGTCTGGTGTGGTCGAGTAGCTGTAGCTCACCGCAGGAGGAGTATTAATCCATCCTGTGCTGTAAGGGAACGGATTGAGAAATGGTGTCATATATGGTATCGCATACGACGGCGCATAGGGCGAATACAGTCTGGGTCCAAACGGATTCCAGCCGGCAGCGTAAGGCGCCCCCGGCCCGTAAGCAAGTCCAGGTCCGTAAGCGGCGCCAGGTCCGTAAGCAACTCCCGGTCCGTATGGAGTGGGCACAACATTGTTCATGTTCCCCCTGTTCATCAGCGGCGCACCGATGAAGGGGTTAGCGTACAGAGGCGTTCCCCATGGTGTTCGCGGTATGAATGTCCACCATGGCTCGAACGTGCTCGTGAATGTCGTTCCGTACTGCTTCACGGGCGGACCGTTTCGATTGATCAAGGGAATTATTTGACCCTGGGGAGTGATCTGTATCCCGAGGCGGCTTGCTTCCTCGGGCGTCAGTGGGTGCCGGTCGAGTTTGGGATGTTGCTCTCGTTCTTGAAGCTGGCGCTGCTTGGCCGCTTGTTTGTCGTCAACGACCTCTTCCATGAAGACGTTTCCTTTCTCGTCCTCGACGTCTTGCTGAGCGATCAGCACTGGCGCCTGGGTGCCGTGATCGGCAAGAACGCCATGATCCGCAAAAACGCCATGCTCGGCAAGAATGCCCCGATCAGCAACAATGCTCTGTTTTGCAGAAGCATGCATTCCTGCAAGCAGGGAAATTGATAACCCCAGCATGGTTCGATTGCAGAAACGTCGCCAGCCGGTCTTGGTCGTGCTCATGTTCACCCCCCTGGGTCGTAGCTGCGTGAATACCGCTGCTTCTTTCTTTATAGCTTCTATGGACGGATGAGTCACATGTCTAAACGAAGACTAACAATTTTAAAATTAATTGGCTTGCGGATCGGGCGAAGGCGGCGGCAATTGATTGCTGTCTCGCGGCTGAGAGTCGGCAGTGCCGGCGGTGGATGAATCGCCGCCTGAGTTCCCCGGTTGGCTCATGGGTTCTCCTCCGGAAGCGGCTGCAGGTCCCTCTTGAGCACGACTATCTTGAGCACGACTGTCTTGAGCACGACTATCTTGAGCATGACTGTCTTGAGCGCGACCCACCGTTGTGACATCACTGGTAGTGGCGTTGTCTATGGTTTCCATCGGCTCTTCTTTGATTGCGACCGTCAAATTGTCGAGGATCTGTTTCACGGGCTCATAAACGTTTGTCGGCACGTTCATACTCACCGTTTTCGTCATGCCCATTTTGCCTGCTGTGACTTCCGCGACCGGATCTGCATTCACGCCGGGTTTGAGCAGGGAGTCCAAAAGATTGACCCATAGCGATTTTGCGAACACCGTCAGCCCCTGTATTTTAGAAATTTGATACTCGCCGTTTTGTCTGCTGAAGAATTCGAAGCTGATTTTCTTTGCAAAGCCGACCTTGGGAACATCCTTCGAATCAAGTGGTTTGATGTATTTGTCCGCGAGAGCGATCTGCACGACATCTTTGTCGGGCTTACGGAAAACGGCTATTTCACTAACTCCTGCCTCCTTGAGATAGGAAACCACACGCTCGCCGAGCGACGACAGAGGAATGGTTTTGTAGTGCTTGTGCAGCTCCGAATTGATCTGATACAACTCACTGTCTTTCACCGACAGCTTCTCGTAAAGCGCCTTTGCATCATTCAGGCTCTGATTCGCCTTTTGATAGTCGCCGTGATTGATGTAGGCTAGCGCGAGACGTTTGCTGGCGATAGCGAGTAGGAGCTGACTGTGCTCGTCGCTGCTTTTCTTTGCCTGGAGCCCGGCGCGGGACAGGGCGCTGATTGCGGCTGCTCCCTTGCCTTGTGCGGCGAATGCCTTGGCGTCGCCCATCAGCTTGCGCCATTTCGCGTCAACTGTCGGATCTTCAAGGAGGCTTGTTTCGCTGCTTGAAGTGTTGCTCGTTGTGCTTTCTGCTGGGGTTTGTTGTGGCTCGGCATCCAGAGCCCAGGAAGGGCAGGCTAGCGCGGCAAAAACGGCGCAAGCTGTCAAACCAAATCGGAAGTCAAATTTCATCGTGCAACCGCCTTTCCCGCTGCCAGTTCGAAAAACATTGATCTTGCCAAAGTTCCTGCATACTCTACACTAGTTGCCGTTCCTTTACACCGGCTGGAAGTCCAGCTTCTGGGGAACACCAGGCTTGCTGGCGCTTCCAGTGATACTATATGACATCGTAAGAT
>JAJPJO010000377.1 GCA_021324135.1 Pseudomonadota bacterium | reverse complement strand
TTCGCGCTTCATTCGTGCAAGCCTCGGGTATAGCCTACCGCTTCTTTCAGCTCCTGGTCGGCACCACATACGGTGTACGCTGGATAGACAGCTATACGATGATAAACGACCCCGATCAGGATAGCGATTTACTCGATTATGCGAACAAGTCGGGAATCGGCGATCTTTATCCAGGCGTACAACTCATCGACCCTCAGACAACACCATTCGCTTACAAACGGGTCCGCCGTTTCTCCTCGATGTTGATCGAGCCGAACACATATCTTCCGGCGATTATGCGTGATTTTCTCCTGCGCCGGGGAGAAATTAAGATTCGCAAGTTTGAAAATGCGCGAGAGTTGCATCATCTGCATGAGCAGGTCATTTTCAATTGCACCGGACTTGGTGCGGGCACTCTCTTCGACGATAAAGTTTTAGAACCTGTACGTGGTCAGTTGACGATCCTGGAACCGCAACCCGAGGTGGACTACCTGACACTGGCAAGCTCTCTTTATATGTTTCCTCGAACCGATGGAATTCTGCTCGGGGGGACTTACGAGCGCGGGAATTGGTCGCTCGAGGTTGATGCACAAACAGAAGAGCGCATTTTGCAAGGACACGCCGCCATTTATCGCTCATGAGAATCATGGCACTTCAGCAACCGCATTTGCTTCCAGATTCAATCGAGTCAGAGCTTGCTTGATCTCTATCAGCTGAGGCGCATCGGCACCATATACGGAGCGGGCCATTTCCAGCGCGCTCTCCTGATAAATTTCTGCCTCGCTTGGGTTGCCCTGGAGATTGCATAACTTGGCCAATTCAACCAGGGACTCGACGATATCTGAATGCTGATCGCCAAGGATCTTATAGCGCATTTCCAAAACGCGCTTGTATAGCGATTCGGATTCTTGAAGCTTATCGCCTTTTTGCAAGAGGTGACCGAGTTGCATCAACAGGTTGAGCGTTTCAGGATGATCGTCACCGAATAGAATTTCGGTAATGCGAACCGCTCTTCGCAATGCCGCTTCTGATTTCTCATAGTCCTCAATTTGCGCGCACAGCACGCCAATTTTGCGGAGCAAGCCTATGATCGCTTTCTTGGGCGGATCCTTGAGTTTCTCCATCGAGGTCAGTGCCTGCTGGTACATGTCCTCGGCGACATCGAACTCCTTCTCGACTATGAGCCGCTCCGCCAGAAGTTTGACCTTTCCAAGGATGCGCCTGAAGCGATCAGATTCGGTGTTACTCAAACTGTTCTGAAATGCCCGCATCACATATGGTGCGGCTTCTCGCAACTTGTTCGCCTCGATCAGACTGTCGGAAAGCTCGTCGACAACACTGATAACATCATCATGATTGCCGCCGAGCAGCCGCTCGGTTTGATCGAGAGCGGCTTTCAATGCCTCTGTCGCGTCGTTATGTTTTTCCTGTCGCTTCAACGCTCGCGCCAGGTTACGGAGATACTCAGGCTTTTGAAACTGATTTTGCTCATTATCGCTCAGATCGATGAGCCGGCGATAAGCTGATTCAAGTTGCGGCCAGTTCGATGTGGTCTCATAGATAGGAATCAGTTGCGTAAGGGTGTCTTTGAGCTCATCACCGGACTGAAGCTCGCCAATCTGCTCATATACGCGGGCTGCAGCAGACGGTTCCTCCAGAGTCTCGTGGATATGCGCCAACTTTCGCAATAGACTCATCACTTGCTCGTGGGTTGGTCCCAGAACTTTTTTACTGATATCGAGAGCGCGCTCGTAGAGCGGTTTGGCTTCCTGATATCGTTCTTGGCTAACATATAGATCGGCAAGCTGAATGCTCGATTCGGCCACTTTGGAATGCTCAGATCCGAGCAGCTTGCTTCGCACATCGCCACATCTGGCCAGAAATTCTTCCGCTTCTATTGCTCTTCCCTGGCTGATTGCGATGCTGGCCAAAGACTCGAGAGTTTCGGCCACATCCTCATGCACGGAGCCCAGCGATTTCTCGAGCGCGAGCAGAGCTTGCTTATAATATGTCTCAGCCAACTCCAGCTTGCCCGAATCCCTGTGCTTATCAGCGACACCCAGCAGAGCCCATCCGACAAGCTCGCTTCCCCTGCCGCTTACGGCGATATCTTGCAAAATCGACAGGGCGCCCTGACTTGGATAGGCGATTGCCAATCGTGCCACCATGTCATCATCGCCTAATCGTCTTATGGCCGACAAAACGGCGCCTTGCTGATCCTGAGGGTTATCCAAGAGGCTCAAAAACCGATCGGTCGCCAGCAGCTCAACAAGCCGGTTTTGAACTGACGCTATAGCTTGCATGGTTTCCTGATGCGCCGCTCGGTTCTGCTCGATCAGTTGAGTGGACAATACGCTTAATACAGCATCAAGTGATGCAAGAACATTTTTCAATTCATCCAGTTGGCTCGATGTCGGCGATTGCTCGGCTGTAGCCGCCTGGGCCGCTTCTTGATCCTTTAGAGCCTTTTGCCGCTCCTCGTTGTCATGCTTGATCGACTCAGTCGTTTTTGACTCGAGGAGGGCGACGGCATCGTAGGTCTTTTGCGTTTTGCCCGCCAGCTCGCCGAGCCGGCGATCGAATTCCGCTCTTTTTTCGGCTTCCGCCTGAGCAAACTTTCGCAGGCCAAAAAGCATGACGACCATCAGCAATGTTGCTGTTGAGCAAATGACGATTGTCAGGATCTCGGCTGGGCTCATGAAGTGTAGTTTCTCAGGAATTCTGCCGTTTGCTCGTACACTTGAGTAAGGACCTGAAGCGTCTCTTTCGCTCCCTCTTCGTCGCCGTCTCGAGCAAAGGACTCGAGCGCGGCACTGACTTTTTCGCACTGTCCTGCCTGCAATGCCCGGGCGCAACCCTTCAGCATGTGAGCCGATGCTCTCAGACCTTCCAGGTCTTTGCGCTCAAGCGCCTCATTCATTCTGCCAATCAAGGAATTTGTGTCATCCAGGAATGCTCTGGCGAGTTCCTTTGCCGTCTCGACATCAAACTCAGCCTCCAGGTTTTTGACGCCTGCCGGTTCCGTTGAGCAAACTGGAGTCTCTTTATCCTGCATTGCGCTCAGGTGGTCAGCAGCGAGTCATCAGGGCAAACTTTCTTCAGCTCCTCTCTGGTTTGCACAAACACTGCTTTCAAGCGCATGTACTTGACGCGCACCTGGGTCCAATCCTGCGCTTCGGCAAAGGACATGATATCGGAGGTCAGGCGAGTCATCAGGCGCATGCCCAGGGCGGAGCAGGGTCCTTTGACGGCATTGGCGAAGTGCTGCACCGAATCAGCGTTTTTCTCGTCAATCGCCAGTTGCATGCATTCAATGTAAGTTCCCATATTGCTGAGGAACAAACGGCTGATCTCTTCAACCTCTTCGCGTCCATAAAGTTTTAACATGGCGCTGATATCCAACGGCGCCAGATCGGCCTCGACGTCATTGCCACTGTCTATGGTGCCGCCAACTTGACTCTTCATGCGAGCTGAAACGATAGAGCGCTCGATCGTCTCCTTGAGCTCCTTCTGACTGGCGCCCTTGGTTATGTAGTCGTCCATTCCGGCGGCAATGCACTTCTCCTTGTCACCCTCTCTGTCATATGAAGTGAGAGCGATGATTGGAATCCGATGATGGGAATAGGCTTCATTGCTTCTGATGCGGCTGGCCGCCTCGAAGCCGCTCATTACCGGCATATCGCAATCCATCAACACGAGTTCATATTGATGGTTGCCGATCATATCGAGAGCTTCCTGGCCGTTGCTGGCCACATCGGCTTCATATCCCAGGCGCTTCAAATGAAGAAGCAACAGCTTCTGATTGACCGGAATGTCGTCCACAACCAATACTCGCTTCGGACCTTCTTGCAGAGTGGATGGCGCATCGGCGGAATAATCAACCACCTGCGATTCCAGTGCCTCGCCGCCCTCTTGCTCTTGTTCGGCGGCGGCGATGCGGCTGAATGAACTGCTCAAACGTTTCCGCGCCCCGCTGTCCTTCAGACCGGACGGCTTTGCCACTGGCTCTGGTGCCGACTCGAACTCGGTGACTTGAGTCTCAGAGTCTGGCGCCATTTCATCTTGTACGGATTCTGTTTGCTCAACTGGAGTGAATGCCTCAGGCTCCGCCTCAAGAGTCTGCTCCTTTTCTTCATCGCCGCCAGAAGGGTCCCGGGCGGCTTCATCGTAGTCATGCTCAATCACATCTGAATGAGATATCTCAGTTGTGCTTGCCCGCGGCTCGGCAGATGCCTGTTCCTCCACAGTACCGCCGGTGGTGGCGCCAGGATAGGCTTGCCAGTCAATGGAATCAGGTGCCGCTGCTGCCGGCTCAACATTGCCGGACTCAGCCGCTCTATGCTCGTGCGAGTCAGTGTATTCATCACCATATGCAGCATCAGCCAGTTCGTCATCAATGCCTGCAAAATCAACATCATCACTGGCTGTGCTTTCGTTTTCTCGATAAGCGCGTGTCAGAGCAGCGATCTCTTCGGAGTCCGGAACCTCTTGAGCGATAGTGGCATCAAGCCCTGCATCCAATAGAGAATGCGCACCACTCTCGGCGGCAGGCAATGAGCTGGCTTCGGCTGCCTCAGCCGCTGCTTCGTACTGGTAGGTCGAGTCTTGAAGCGCCGGCTCTTCCTTGATCGTTTCCTCAACCGTTTCATCGATCGTTTCATCGATCATATTTCGGCCGTCATCAGGCAGAACTTCTTGCGTCGGCGCCGAGAAGGCAGAGCGCCCATCATCTGCAACCGGCAGAGGCGGCGGCAGCTCGTCCTCGGCTGTCTCAGGTTCTAATTTGCGAACGTG
Source organism: Pseudomonadota bacterium (assembly GCA_021324135.1). Taxonomy (GTDB): domain Bacteria; phylum Cyanobacteriota; class Vampirovibrionia; order Obscuribacterales; family Obscuribacteraceae; genus JAJPJO01. The sequence goes on along the minus strand of JAJPJO010000377.1, from coordinate 1,075 downwards.
CACGGCTGAGGTAGCCGATTCATCCGGTCCGTCATCGGCAGCTTCCTTCTGCCAGGGTGTGCTTTCCTCTTCGGATTGAGTATATTCTTCCCAGAGAGGCTCACCATAGTTTTGTCCGTCAACCAGCTCGGGCCACGGCAGAGCCGGATCCGGCTGGGCATCCGGTCGGTTGCCTTCCGCATTGGTGTCGCGCGTAAGGTTGGCGAATTTGCCAAACAACGATTTGGCCGAATCAACAACTTCGTCTCCGGCTGAGGGCCTGGCGGCACCATCGCCGGCAGCACCGGATCGATCCAGTCCGGCAATCCAGAAGTCTCCGCCCTGGGCTCGCTCTTCCGCTTTGTAGGGCGGCTCTTCAGCAACGGCATACATTTCTTCTGCAACATGGTATGGAGATTGCTCTGAGGGGAGCACGCCGACTTCCTGTTCATCAGGAGAAACAGGCTCCAGGGGTGTAACGACCTCGGGCTCTAAGGCAACCTCAGGCTCTGAAACAGCAGGCGGTTGCGGCTCGGATGTGACACCGTTGAACTCGGCATCGTATTGGTCCAGAAGGGCCGCCGTCTCCGGTCCATAGTAAGCGGCGCGCTCCACCGGCTCAATTTGCTGAGTGGCTACCCCGCTGTACAGCACATCATCAGCCATGATAAGCGGCTGATCCGCATCGGACGATTCAACAACCGTTTTCTCAGATTCAGTTGCCGGCTCGATATTCTGACTTTCATCAGCAATCGGCTCCGCCACCGTCGTCTCCACAATCTCGTGCACCTGCGGCAAAGTCTGTGCCTTTGCCAGGTCATCGATTTTCGGTAACACCGACTCAGCAGTTGGGGGCTCATAGTGAGCGCCCGACTCCGTGGCGGTCCGGGCCGTCTCGACAATTTGCAAATCGGCAATTGCTTGCTGTTCAGGCGAGAAAGGCAGAGACTTCTCCTCTACCTTGGCCCGAGGTGGTTTGGGGGGCGGTGCCGCCAGCGTGCTTTGATAGCCGCTCTTTTTCCTCGCCGCGCTTGAAGGCTCGCTCAGAGCCTCCTCACGGCGAGGCTGAGACTTTTTTCGGTTGGGGTCCTCCTCC
>JAJPJO010000010.1 GCA_021324135.1 Pseudomonadota bacterium | reverse complement strand
TATCGTTGCGAGACGCTGCCCTGGAAGGCGCCAGGATGCGGTTTCGACCTATCCTGATGACGTCCTTTGCCTTTATCGCAGGGCTTCTCCCCCTTGTGTTGTCGGAGGGCGCCGGGGCAGTAGGAAATAGAACTCTTGGTTCGTCTGCCATGGGTGGGATGATTACGGGCACCCTCATCGGCGTGTTGATTATTCCGGGGCTCTACTTTCTTTTCGCCAGCCTGGTTGATGGCAAAAACCTGCTGAAAGATGAAGTCCATACCAGTCTCACGGAATCCATTGTGGGGACCGAAAAGCACCGTTCGAAAAAACAACGAACGATAAAAGGACGACTTAAATTACTGGCTAAAAAAATCAAGCCTAAGAATTAGTCAGTCAATCAACCATGAGCGGAATAGACAGAAAAAAAATTGTTAGCCTTTTGACACTCATAGCTTTTATGGGAGACCTTCAAGCGCCTGTTTTTGCAAAATCGTGGTTTCATCCGTTTAGTCTGTCGGAAAAAAAGCAGACATTCAACGTACCAAAGAAGTATGACACTCCGCTGCTACAGGGCTCTGTTGATACTACCGATAGTGCGGCTTCCATTAGCTGGCGGCATTTTTTTTCTGATCCTGATCTTGTCTTCTTGATTGAAACAGCCCTGGCAAATAACCAAGAATTCAATATTGCTATACAGGATATTGAAATTGCTGCCAATGAAGTGAAAGAAAGACAAGCTGCGTATTTGCCTAAAGTCGGCTTGGGGTTTGGCGGAAGTTACATCAGGCCATCCGAAAACACCCCGGAAGGCGTGTTGGATACGATTACTGAGAGACATTTTTTTAGATACCCGGATTTTAACCTGAATCTGGGTCCTTCCCTGAGCTGGGAAGTGGATGTCTGGAAGAAATTGAGAAATGCGAAAGAGGCAGCCAGACTGCATATGGTCGCACAATACGAGGTCCGTAATTTTCTTATTTCCAGGCTCGTTACTGAAATTGCACGCAACTATTATGAATTAATGGCTCTGGATACGTCTCTGAAGATACTGGATGCAAACATTAGCATCCAGGAAGCGGCTTTCCTCAAAATGCAGGCCTTGAAGAAGTATGCCAAAGCGAACCAGTTAGGGGTCAATCGGTTTGAAGCCCAGTTACTAAAGACCAAAAGCCAGCGGTTTGAAACCAGTCAAAGAATTGTTGAAAAAGAGAATTTTCTGAAGTTCCTCACCGGTATTTATGATGAAGCGCCAATAAAGAGACACTCTGACCAGTTTATGACGATTCCGGTGCATGAATTGCAGACGGGTGTGCCTGCTCAGCTTCTTCAAAACAGAGCCGATATTCGTCAGGCTGAAGCGGCGATTAAGGCGGCAAAGCTCAATTTAAAAAGTGTCAAGGCCGAGCTATACCCCAACGTGACGATTACGGCAGGTGCTGGCTATTCGGGGTTTGACCCCCAACTGCTGTTTCGCACACCACAGTCGTTGTTCTACAACGCAATAGGCAACGTTATGACTCCATTGATCAACCGAAAAGCAATCATTGCACGAATACAGATAGCCGATGCCTACCAAACCCAAACGGTTTTGACTTATGAGCAGACTTTACTAAAAGCCTACACTGACGTTCTTAATCAGGTGTCAAACATAAGAAATATGCAGCAGGCTTTTGATACCAAAAAACGAGAAGTCGTAATTCTTGAGGACTCTATCGGCACGGCAAACATGCTGTTTAAGTACGCCAAGGCGACTTACATCGAAGTGCTGCTCGTCCAGGAAGAGAAACTGAATGCCGAAAGAGAACTGGTTGAAGTGAAAATGAACCTGGTCGGGTCCAAAGTTAACCTCTATCGAGCACTAGGGGGCGGCTGGCGATAAAAGAGTGTTTACATCGTGGCTCGAGTTGCTAAATGAAGGCAGTAAAATGCAGAACACTACATTTGACAAAATCTCAAAAGCGTCGACTTCGGGGTACTTTCATTTGATCAGAAATCTTTCAGCACTCATATCCCTCGCCGTCGTTTTCAGCGGGTCGTTCGCCATGAGCACTCAGTCTGTTGAGGCGAAAACTTCGCGAAATAGCTCCCACAGAGACAGAAATTATTTTGTCCCCCCGCCTCCGCCATACATGCCTTTAATGGTCCCTTCGCCGCTGGGCATGACGAACGCTCAAGCGGTAACAGCGGATGACGCTGGCGTGGAGAAGCCAGTCAATCAGTCTGTTGAGGCGAAAACTTCGCGAAATAGCTCCCGCAGAGCCGGAAATTATTTTGTCCCCCCGCCTCCGCCTTACACGCCTTCAATGATCCCTTCGGCGCTGGGCATGACGAACGTTCAAGTGGTAACAGCGGATGCAGATAACGCTGTCGTGGAGAAGCCAGTCAATCCCTACAGCAAGTACATCTTCACGCGCAACCACGGCGACATGTCGCAAGTTGTCCATCCCAATCCGTACGTAAGCTACGACCCGAGCGTTGAGAGGAGAATTCAAAAGCGCATCGATTACTTCGATTCTGAGATTTCGGGCATTGAGAAAGAAATCGGCAAATTGCTGAACCTTTGAGGACAGGCAATATGTCTTGAGGATTGGGTTTGATTGGGTCGATTTGAACTATGTAGCTTCGGCACCGCATACGGTGCATTTGATCTGCAGCAGTTGAGGCAGGTGCATGTGCGAAATCGTCTCTCTAGCTTTCACGCAGCTGCAGGATGCGACCCGCCTGGTGATGCGTCTGACGCGCTTTGTGTTCTTCTTCCAATCGATAACTGCAGCGGTTATCAGGGAAAAATAGAGAATCCCTAAACCAGGGAGTTTGTAGTGATGGGGCGCAAATACCAGAGCCATGAGCGATAGGAATAGAATTTCGTTACCATGGCTGAATTTATTTTTGATGAACGTCATCTGTCGTCCTCCAGTATTGGTTGGGGGGCGAATAACTCGAGTTGCAAGGTCTCAAGCGATCTTGCTGTCCCGACAATGTGTTTGCGATATGTTAAGTGTAGCGGTGAATGCACCAACTGACAAGGAGTCTAATCATTTACAGGTTCTAATCTAATTGCTTCTTTAAAAAGCAACTTGGTACGCCTGGAATTTGAAACCGTTTTGACACTCGCTCTTACTTCGATAATTCCGCCTCAGGAAAGTCGCCGAGGTTCGTCGTCACAATCGCATTAGCACCACATTTGATGGCGGCCGCTAAGACATGACGGCGACTCGGCTTCTCCATTTACTCGGCCAATGCTATTCCTTGATCTTCATCCATCTCGGTCAATTCTTGCATTGCTTTGAATTTCGCGCGCCTTGTCGCCCATGGCGGAATAAGTCAGGCCGATGCAAACAAAATCTATGCATTCCGAAATACCCTTTATGTAACAGTGGTTCCTCCTTTCCCTCCTCTCGACCACGGAAGGCGCCTTCATCGAGCGATTAAAGGCCGCGGAGTGTGACTGAGCATTTAGAAGCTTCTTTAGGCATTGCCTAAGTACAAGACATCGCACTGAAGGGACTAAGTGTTATTCTTCGTTTTGCAGGATTCCCAAAGTTGATCATGAATGTCTTGTCGTTTCTGTGCTCTGTCTTGGCACAAGTTCACTTCCAGCTCCGGCAGTGAAGACAAAAATTCGTAGCGCTTTTTCACGGATTCAACAAGTGTTTTTGGTTCTATCCATGCGTGTTTCGCTACTTGGTTCTTGAGCGCATCCCAGTTGTAGTTCTCTGTTCTCAATTTTGCGAAGAACTCTTCAGGATCAAAGTTGTACTTGCCCGTATACAAGCCACGATCTTGCCAGCACTTGAGGATCGACATGCTGCGAACAAGTTCCGTATCGAAAACGAGCCCGCCGTATTCATTAAGATCGAATATGTCTCTTGGGTTCGTCCGTTGAAAGGCTGCCCGCACCTTTTCCGCGATTGATTCTTCAATTTGAAGGACTGGAATCTCGCTAGGCTTAAACTCCAATTCCTTGAACCATGACTCTTCTCTTAATGGCATGCGCTGGGGCGGAAGCAGGATCGGGCGGCGAAAGCTGCATTGGAAGGACAGTACATTGTCCTTCACTTTTTCCCAGCCTTCTTCCGCGCGCGCCCCATGAATAAAGAAGTGTGCGTCGACGTGGAGCGTGTCTCCTTTCAAATCATCATCTGTTAGTGGAAGCAGCTTCCAATGAACATCATGATAGGTTTGTCCATCGAGCCGTTCAAGCAGTTTCAGATAGTAGTCTTCGACCGAAATTCCTTCATCTGTTGTTTGATGGTACGAGGCATCGACAAAATCTAAGTCGCGTGAGAAGCGGCTCGGGCGACGAGCAATGATCTTGCGCAAAGAGTTGCCGCCTTTGAAGCACATATGATCGAGCATTCCGCATTGCCGCAATTCTTCCAGCAGGTAGATGGATAGAACGTCCAGGCGCACAAGTGCGGCATCCCCGATACCTGATGAATAAATGATTCTGGCAAGCACCGTATCTGATATCATTCGGTTTCTTCCTCGGCTGTATGCTTTCGATAAAACCCTGATGCGTTGACGATTAGTCGCCACTTCTTTGAATACTTGGTCTTAGAAGTCCCTGGAAGCCTCATCGAGAAGAGGTAAGCCTTGACGCCGGATGACATAGTTAAAAGCGTTTCTGTCTGTGCTTCCGTCAAGGGATAGTCAAACTGTTCGAGGAGAAATCCGACTTTCTTTATCAAAGACTTGGATGAATAGCTGCCCAATAAGTCTATGACCTTTTCGATGTCGGCTCGCTTCTTGCCGCGTTCCAGGAGCTCGACAAGATCAGAAATGCCGCCAGCGAGGTCTGGTCTGTCTATGCAGTCGATGAGAGTTCTCTCCAGAGTTGCAACCTTTACTGAAGGCCCTCTGTTGAGTGATTGGAAGCCCAAATAGTTAGTCGGAGCGACTTTCACCAGGTGCACGCTCAGACGGCCGATATCGCGCATTCCGCTTCGCTCAGTATTCGCGATGATTACCGAGTTGAATACCTGTAGGCTGAGTCCATGATGCTCCGCTGCTGATCCGTATGCGATGAAACCGTCAGGAAAGGCCTGACAAGCCAAAACAAATTTGTCCCCCATCGGAAACGGATCAAGTCCGGTCTTTGCCGATAATAGCTGGTACTGCCCTTTTGCAATTCGAATAAGCCAGCCGGTGCGCACAAGTTCGCTGATCATTTTTCGCGCATAGCTGGCGGAGATCTTGTAGAAGCGCATGAAATCAGCGACGGTGAGAATCTGCCTGTTTTCTTCTTCGGCGGTCAGAATGATCTTCGAGGCCGTAGCAGGCAGCGGGCGTCCAGCTGTCGTTGTTTCAAGCTTCTTCATTTTGGTTAACTGTTTTCTAGTGTGCTACTAATTTAGTAGCATTATAGCACATCTGTTAACCATTGGTTAGCGTAAGTTATTCTGCGCTACTGTATTGGTAGCATTGCGAGCCCTGTGTTAACCTGCTGTCTTCGGAGCAATTTGAAGAAAACTGAGCGGAAACGTGCGGATAATAGAGATAGAGAGGCAAAGCCCAAATCGCGTTTTTTCGCTCAGGGTAAGGCAAAGGGTAAGGCGTCCGTGCGAGACTACCCCAATAAAAAATCGGCTCCTCTCTCAAGATCGCCGATTCCTCAGGGTTTTTAATTGGTTGCGGGGGTAAGATTTGAACTTACGACCTTTGGGTTATGAG
>JAJPJO010000369.1 GCA_021324135.1 Pseudomonadota bacterium | reverse complement strand
TTGCCGCCGAATTTCTGAACACCGCCCTTGAGCATCTGGTCGACATCTCGGCTGATGGGCAATATCACGAGGCGGCCCGAGCCGCTAAGGATACAGCCGCTGCTGCCGTTCTTGCCGTATCGTTTGCTGCCGTCGTTGTCGGCTGCATGGTTTTCCTGCCAAAGCTGCACGCCCTGTTCTTCTAAAGCTCCGGCAGAACAAAATCGGGTTAAGCGCAGTCCGTTCGAAATCGAGTTAGGCGCAGTCCATTCGAAATCGAGTTAGTCCGTTCGAAATCGAGTTAAGCGCAGTCCGTTCGAGCGGGCAACTTGAGCTGCTCTTTTGGGCGGCTCTTTTGGGTGGGCGGCGAACGTTTTCAATTGAATGGGAAAGAGTCAAATTTGACGAGGTCAAAATTGGTAGGTCTAGCTACCCCCCAACTACCCCCCAGCTACCCTGGATACCCTTAGGTCGATTTGACGATTACGTCAAACACTTAAATCCGTGCATGACAACCGCGTCCGGAAGCGCTTGCCCAGACTGTCTTTCCGGGCGCATCTTTTCATCTTGATGCCAAGAGTTTTGCTTTAATCGTCATAACGATTAAAGGGGCTAAATGGTTGAGGTTGGTCACGAGGCCATTGACACTTCTTTCGTATCATTTTTCGAAATCTTGGCTGCGTCAACGGGGTCAAAAATCGGCAAAATTGGCCTTCTTTGCGAGACCAGACTCGGCTCGCTAAGATTTAATCTTGACAACCGGGTGTCTGGACCAGGTTGCCCTTGCATTGCCTTCATATATAGGAAGCTGGCCGGATCGGCAATTGTGGTTTCGAGCCGGCCGGCCATTCAAGCCGAAAAGCTCGAAAAGGATGCTCATAGCGGGGTCTGTTGGGAGAATTCCCATTGACAAGTCAATATCCTAAAAGTCAATATATAGACGGGTTAGGGACTGGGTTGGTTTAGGAGAGCTGGGTTAATGTCTACAGGTGGCGTCGATGACTCCAGAGGAGTCTATCAGAATCCTTTTGCACGACCTTATAACACCGTAAGCGGTGATGGTGTCACTGACGGAACGGTCACGCCGAGCCGCGGCAGCACCACCAACCCACTTCTGGGTCCGGAAATCACAGGCCCGACTGGGACTATGACCGACCAGCAAGTGGGCCGTAACGCTTACTTGCGGACATCGGATGGTCGTCTAATCCAGGCTTCAGGAAGCGATCGGGATCCTGAGGTCGTTCAGCGCTACGTCAGCAGTGACGGCACTACCCAGTACTACATTCGCGCCAATACGGTCAATATATACAACGACGGTCCAGGAGCGAATTTCGATAACTACAGCAATCGAATCAGCCAGCTGCAGCGCGGCGGACCGAGCTGGTATCCTCAAGCTCCGATTTGGAACGACGGCACCAATGGCAGACCTGTACTCAGTAACGGTCAATATCAAGTATATGGCGACACTCCCTATTATCGAAACACGATCAGCGCCGGACCGAATACCTACTTCCAGAACCGGCGAGATGGGCTTTCTGACTTCCTTTTGACCGCCGATGTCGGCGGCAACATCGCCTCGGATATCCTGCGGGCGCTCCATGGTGGACGCGGCGGCTGGCACGGCGGGCGCGGTGGCGGCTGGAATGGCGGCTGGAATAGCGCTGGCTGGAACGGCGGTTGGAACGGTGGCTGGAACGGTGGATGGAATGGTGGCTGGAATCAATGGGGCACCAGTCCGGCTTATCTCAGCATGAATTACAACTGGCAAAATCCTTCGAATTGGAATCAACGACCGATCGCTTACGATCCAGGTATGAGCTTCCCGAGCAGCAGCAGCAGCTGGTATCCGGACACAGTTTCGTCATCTCGCAACACTGCATTTGTAAATCGCCAGGACGGACTGAGCGACACGCTTCTGACCGTTGATACATTAGGCACTGTCGCAGCTGACATTATTGGCGCGACCCGTAGTGGCCGAGGCCGAGGGGGGAATCAATTTTACGGCTCCGGTTGGAATAACGGGAACAGCGGCAGCGGCTATTACGACTACCGGCAACAAGCATTTGCCAACGCGCAGCATCAGAGAAATTATCAAATGTGGTTGCAGAACCGCGGCTGGGGCTAAACCGAGCCATCCGCGCTTCTCACATTCCTACAAGGGCAAAGAAGCGTCTTCCGCTCTCGTCCTTTAGTATGTTTGTTTTGACTTCGAAAACGTCTTCGATGTTCTTGTCGCTTAAGATCTGGTCGCGGGCGCCGGACAAAGCGATTCTGCTCAGCCCGTTTTCGTCCTTCTTGAGCAGCACGACATGGTCAGCGACTCGCTCGATCATGTTCAAGTCGTGAAGAACGATCAAAATTCCCAGACCGCTGTTCTTCAATTCGACGATCAGCGAGAGCAATGAAAGTTGATGCTTGAAGTCGAGATGGGCGACCGGCTCATCGAGGAGGATGAACGGGGTTTCCTGGGCTAAGGCGGTGGCGATCATGGCGCGTTTCAGCTCTCCGCCGGAGAGGGTCGTTATGGCGCGCGATCTCAATTTGTTGAGTTCGGTGCGCTCCAGAGCTTTCAGAACCGTGTCTTTGTCTTTGTCGCTTGCATGCCATGACCACCACTGCTGGTGCGGGTTCCTTCCCAGCATCACCAGCTCTTCCACTGTAAGATGAGTATTCAACTCCAGCGACTGAGGAACATAGGCTACCTGGCGAGCGAATTCCTCAGGGCTCATGCTTCGCGTATCGGCGCCGCCTAGCTTGACCTCGCCGCTTAATGGTTTGAGCTGCCGGGCCAGAATTTTCAACAATGTCGATTTACCGGTTCCGTTAGCGCCACCAAGGACGGTGGCACAGTTTCGGGCGACTACCAGACTGATGTTGTCCAGCAGGAGTGACTTCGAATCGTAGCCGAAACGAATCGCCGAGGCTTCAAAGTCATTCCCTGTTTGCGTCATAGCTCCCTGGCTCGTTG